>CANGHK010000013.1 GCA_947453625.1 Burkholderiales bacterium | reverse complement strand
CGATCTGCACGCGGTGGCCGGCGCGCACCCATTCCCGCGCCAGGTAATAGGGCCGGTATTCCATGCCCAGCGCCGGGCTGCCGGCGTAGTGGTTGATCAGCAGGATGTTCATGGTGGGTTTGCCGCCTGGATCTCGCGCAGCCGGGCCAGAAAGGCGGAGACCGCCGGGCCGAACATTGCGTGCTGCGCCACCCAGGCGTGGTTGGCCGCGGCGATGGCCTCGCCGCGCGCCAGCAAGGCGTCCAGTTGCGGCATTAGCACTTGCGACATAAGCCCTTGCGGCATCAACGCGCGGGCAGCCGGCGCGCCGGCGCCGTCCAGCACCAGGCCGTTGTCGCCGCTGCGCACCAGTTCGCGGTTGGCGGGCAGGTCCGACAGCACGGGGATGCAGCCCTGCGCCATCGCCTCCAGCACCGAGACCGAGACCGAATCGCTCTCGGGCAGGCTCAGGTACCAGCGCGCCTGGGCGTATTGCACGGCCTGGTCAGCGGAGCTCAACCGGCCGACGAAGCGCACCCGCGACGCCAGACCCAGCGCGGCGGCCTGGGCTTGCAGCGCCGGACGCAGCGAGCCGTCGTTGGCCACCACCAGACTGGCATCGGGCCAGGCCGCGGCGATGGCACCGAACAGCCGCAGCACCGCCTGCGGGCGGTAGACGGGCTCCAGCCCGCGGTTGGCGAAGAAGCGGTGGTCGCCACGCTGGCCCGTGGCCGGCAGCGGCGGCAAGTCCTCCAGGCCGAAGGGGAAGGTCATCACCTCGCCCGCGCCGAGTTCACGCATGCGGTCGGTCATCACCTGGGAGTCGCTGGTGGCCAGCGCGCAGGCGCGCAGCACGCGGACTGTGAGCCAGCGCAGCACCGCGCTGCGCTGCGGCGTGACCAGGATGTCGGACCCCCAGGCCGAGCCGACGACGCGGCCCGGCACGCCCAGGAAGCGGGTTGCGGCCCAGGCCAGCGTGCCATGCGAGGTCAGGTAATGGGCGTGGATCCAGTCGGCGCGCACGCCACGCAGCCAGGACGCCAGGCGCGGCAGTTGACGCAGCAGCGCGGCATTGCCGCCCTCGAAGTCGGGCCGGGTGCACAGCGCCAGCCGGCGTTCTGGCGGCACCAGCGCGTCGAAGCCTGGCGCAAAGCCGCGCGACGAGGCCGCCCACAACTCGACCCGCGGTGCCAGCGCGCGCGCCCACTTCAGCAGGTGCGGGCTCTCGCCGTCACCCAGCAGCACCAGTCTCATCGCGGGTCGTCGCCCGGGCCGCCGGCCCAGGCCTGGTAATGCGGACGCAGTTCGGGGCGCTCGGCCAGCCACTCGGCGTCGGCGTCGCGCGAGTCGCCCAGCACCGCGGCCGGGTTGCCGGCGATCACCGAGAAGGCCGGGTAGTCGCCGCGCAGCACGCTGCCGGCACGCACGATGCAGCCGCGCCCGAGCCGGCTGCCGGCCTCGATCAGCGAATGCGGGCCGATGAAGCAGTAAGGGCCTATCACCACCGGGCCGGCCACCCAGCCCGGCTTGTCGCCAGCCCAGGCCACATAGGCCCGCCCGAGCAGGCGCTGCGCCCGGTGCGAGCTGTGGGTGACGATGCTGACATGGTGGGTGATCTGCACGCCCTCACCCACCGTCACGCCGCCGCTGGCCTCGATGAAGTTGAACGGGCCGATGTAGACATGGTCAGCCAGCACCAGCTGGTTCGGATGCTCGATGCAGGTGGACGGCGCGATGCGGGTATTCGGCAGGAAGCGGCCGCCAGAGGTCTCGCCGAACACCATGCGGTGCAGCAGCGCGTGGGCCAGCCAGCGCCTCCAGCGGTTGAGCGTGCCGCGCCAGGCGGCGGTCACGGCAGCGCCCCGCTGGCGGCAGGCTGCACAGGGCACAGCGGCCAGGTGGCGAGCCGGCTGAAATACCAGCCGAAGTACAGCGCCATCGCCGCCGACACCGCCCAGCCCGCGCCGGCCAGCCCGCCCCAGGCCAGGCCCGCCGCCAGCGCGGCCACGAACAAGACCTGGCCGACCAGCGCCAGCTTCAGCGCCCAGGCCTGGGCCTGCCAGGCCATCGTCACCACGCCCAGCGGCGAGGCGACGAAGTGCAGACCGATGTAGAGCGCCAGCGCACGCGCCAGTTCACCGGCGCCGGTCCAGTCCGGGCCGAAGGCCCAGCCGAACAGCCACGGCCCCAGCCACCACAGCCCGGCCACCAGCGGGGCGGCCATCAGCGCCAGCAAGCCCATCGTGCGCAGCACCAGGGCCCGGCCCGCCGCCGTGCAGCCGCCACCGGCCAACCGCGGGTACAAGGCCTGCGAGACCGCGCCGCCCACCAGCGAGGCAGGCGCCTTGAGGTAACGCAGCGCCAGGCCCCAGGCGCCGGCCGCGGCCGGACCCAGGCTGGCGGCGACCAGCGCGATCGCCAGCGTGTCCTGCAGCGCGCCCAGGAAGGCATGCGGCGTGTTGAGCAGCGGAAAGCTGCGGTGCGCGCGCGCGGCAGCCAGCACCTGCGGGCGCGAGGCGCCGGCCGGTGCTGGCCAGCCCAGCGCCGCCACCGAGGCCAATGCGGCGGCGATAGGCGCGACGATCAAGCCGGTCAGCCCGGCCTGGGCCAGCCCGGCGCCGGTCTGCGCGATCGCCGCGCCGCCATGCTGCAACACCCGGGCCAGCGCCAGGCTGCGGAAGCGCTGGGCGCGGGTGGCGTTGAGCGTGGCCAGCGACAGCAGCCCGAGCGCGCCCACCGCCGCCGGCAGCCAGAGCGGCCACAGCAGGCCAGACCAGATCGCCCAGGCCAGCGCCGCGGCGGCGCTCAGTGCCAGCGCCAGCGCCAGCAGCCGCAGGCACAGCGTGCGCAGCGCGATGGCCTGGGCGTCACTGTCGGCCAGCGGCAGCGCGAACTCGTAGCGGGCGCAGGCCACCACCGCAGCGTTGGCCGCCACCGCCGCGAACAGGTGGTAATGGCCGAAGTCCTCGGGCCGGTAGAGCCGGGTCAGCCAGGGCCCGAGCAGCAGCGGCAGCGCTTGCGCCAGCGCACCACCGGCCAGCAGCGTGAGGATGGCGCGCAGCATGCCTGTTGCAGCCCGCGCCAGGGCTCAAGCGGCGCAGGCCGCGGCCAGCGCGGCCACGACGCGGTCCTGGTCGGACTCGCTGAGGTCGGCGCTCATAGGCAGGCTGAGCACGCGCTGTGCGGCGCGGATGCTGTGCGGCATGCAATCCGGGCAGCAGTAGGCGGCATAGGCCGGCTGATGGTGCAGCGGCTTGGGGTAGTGCACGGCGGTCGGGATGCCGGCAGCCTTGAGCGCGGCCTGCACCGCAGTCCGGTCGTCGACCATCACGGTGTACTGGGCCCAGACGCAATCGCGGTCGGGACGCACCGCCAGCAACTGCACCGGCGCCCCGCTCTCCAGGATCAGCCGGCCGTAGCGCTCGCCCAGCGCAAGACGGCGTGCCACTTCCCAGTCGAAGCGCTCCAGCTTGGCCAGCACCACCGCGCACTGCAGCGTGTCCATGCGCCCGCCCACGCCCACCCGGGTGTGGTGGTAGCGGCCGCTCTGGCCATGGACGCGGATCTCGCGCGCGGCCTGGGCGATGGCCGGGTCGCTGGTGAAGAGCGCACCGCCGTCGCCGTAGCAACCCAGCGGCTTGCTGGGGAAGAAGCTGGTGCAGGCGATGGTGCTGACATTGCAGCTCTTGCGCGTTTCACCCTGGCCGCGGTAGCTGGCACCAAAGCTCTGCGCCGCGTCCTCGATCACCGCCAGGCCATGGCGCAGCGCGACGGCGTTGATCGCGTCCATGTCGGCCACCTGGCCGTAAAGGCTGACCGGCATGATGGCCCGGGTGCGCGGCGTGATCTTGGCCTCGATCAGGCTGGCGTCGATGTTGCAGCTGTCGGGCTCGATGTCGGCGTAGACCGGCACCCCGCCCAGCAGCACGATCACCTCGGCGGTGGCGGCGAAGGTGAAGGGCGTGGTGATGACCTCGTCGCCGGGCTTCAGGCCTATGGCCATCAGCGCGATCAGCAGCGCCTCGGTGCCGCTGGCCACCGCCACGCAGTGCGGCGCGCCGGTGTAGGCCACCAGCGCGGCCTCCATCTCCGCCACCTCGGGGCCCATGATGTACTGGCCATGGGCTAGCACGCGCTGCATGCGGGCGTCGATGGACGTCTTGAGCACGGCGTATTGGGTCTTGAGGTCGGTGAATTGCATCGTCAGTCCGTCAATCAGTCCGTCAAACCAAGAGAGTCAGGGTGTCGCCCGAGAGGCGGTAACCTTCGCCGGTGGCCGGGCAGGTGGCGTCGCTGCTGCCCCCATTCGGCAAGGACGGCGGCAGGCTCAGCCGCTCGCCATGCCGGCTCATCCAGCCTATGCGGCGCGCAGGCACGCCGGCCACCAGCGCGAAGGCCGGCACGTCGCGGCTGACCACGGCGCCGGCGCCGACGAAGGCATATTCACCGACGGTGCTGCCGCAGACGATGGTGCAGTTGGCGCCCAGCGTGGCGCCGCGACGGACCAGCGTGCGGCGGTATTCGCCTTTGCGCACCACCGCGGCGCGCGGGTTGTGCACGTTGGTGAACACCATGCTGGGGCCGCAGAACACGTCGTCCTCCAGCGTCACCGCGTCATAGACCGAGACGTTGTTCTGGATCTTGACGTTGGCGCCTATCAGCACGTCATTGCCGACGTAGACGCCCTGGCCGAACGAGCAGCCGGCGCCGATTCGCGCCCCGCCCGAGATATGCACCCAATGCCAGACCCGGCAGCCCGGGCCGAGCTGGGCGCCGTCGTCGACGATGGCCGTGGGGTGGAGGGTGACATTGGCAAGCATGTCAATAGTCCACGGCGCCGGCACGCGCCATGGGTCGCAGGGCACCGGCCAGAGCAAGTGGACGCCGCGGAGCCGGCTTTGCCGGTCCGCTGGCGGCGCCCCCCTGGGGGGGAGCGCAGAAGGCGCTACGGGGGGGCATCAATATTCCAGGGGCAAGTTGATGCGCTTGCCGTCGCGCGCCGAGCGGTACATCGCGATCAGCAGTTCCAGGCTCTTCAAGCCCTCGCGGCCATCGGTCTCGGGCTCGCATTCGCCGCGCAGCGTACGGATCACGTTGTCGTAGTACAGCGGGTGGCCGAAGCCGTAGACCGAGGTGGTCTGGTAGCTGGCATCCTTCAGGCCGGCATCCATCTCGTGCGGCGTGGCGAATTCCCAATGCTCGATCTCGTTGACCGCCACGCCGCCTATGCGCACCGTGCCGTGTTCACCCAGGATGGTGATCGAGCCCTCAAAATTCTTCGGGTAGGCCAGCATCGTGACGTTGACCGAGCCCATCGCGCCGTTGCGCCACTTCAGCGCCGCCACGCCGGTGTCCTCGACCTCGATGTCGCGCGCCAGCGTGCCGGTGTACGCCATCACGCTCTCGACCGGGCCGACCATCCAGTCGAGCAGGTCGATGTAGTGGCTGGCCTGGTTCATGAAGGCGCCGCCGTCGAACTCCCAGGTGCCGCGCCAGTCGGCTGAGTCGTAATAGCTCTGCGGCCGCGACCAGAAGACGTTGACCGTGACCATGTAGATGCGGCCGAAGCGCCCGGCGTGTATCGCCTGGCGCAGCAACTGCAGGGTGCGGTTGCGCCGGTTCTGCTTGACGACGAACAGCCGCGTGCGGGCAGCGTCGCAGGCCTTGACCATCGCCAGGCCGTCGGCCCAGCGAGTGGCCATAGGCTTTTCGGTCATCACATGCAGGCCGGCCGCCGCGGCCTCGGTGACCTGGCGCGCATGCAAGCCGCTGGGCGTGGCCAGCACCAGGCAGTCGACTCCCAGCCCGGCCGCGCCGGACTCGGCCAGCAGGTCGCCGTAGCGGGCAAAGCCTTTGGCGCCGGTGCGCGCAACCGCCGCGGCCAGCGCCGCCGGGTCGCTGTCACAGACGGCCACCAGTTCGGCGCGGTCGGCATGGCGGGCGACCGAATCCATGTGGTTGGCCGCGATGCGGCCGCAACCGGCCAGCGCAAAGCGGATCTTCCGGTCGGTGATGGCGGGGTGTTGCAGGTGCATGGGGGCAGCGCGCGTAAAAGCGGCGGGACCGTGGTGTGGGCGTGGCCCAGGGCAGCGGATTATCGCGCGGCGACGCACGCCGGGCGCCGGCGCCGCCACCGCAGCGGCAACGCACCGACAGCCCCCTGGCGCGACGCCCGCCACTGCCTACAATTTGCGGCTCCGCGCGGCACGCTTACCCCATCTGTGCCTCCTATTCTGCCGCCCAACGCCACGCTGCCCCATGACCAACGACCTGCTTACGCCCGACCAAGACGACAACAAGCTCACCACCGAGCGGCGTGAGAAGCTGAGCGGGCTGCGGGCCCAGGCCAAGGCCGCCGGCCAGGCGGTGTTTCCCAACGACTTCAAGCCGCTCCACCATGCCGCCGACCTGCAGCAGCAGTACGCCGCGCTGGAGACCGAGGCGCTCGAAGCCCAGGCGGTGGCGGTGGTGGTGGCCGGCCGGATGATGCTCAAGCGGATCATGGGCAAGGCCAGTTTCGCGACACTGCAGGACGGCTCGTTCGGCGCTGCGGGCAGCACCGACCATGGCCGGATCCAGCTCTTCGTCAGCCGCGAGGCGCTGGGCGAGGAGGCCTATGACGCCTTCAAGCGCAGCGACCTGGGCGACATCCTGGGCGCGTCGGGGCTGCTGTTCAAGACCCGCACCGGCGAGCTGTCGGTCAAGGTGACCAGCCTGCGCCTGCTGACCAAGAGCCTGCGCCCGCTGCCCGACAAGTTCCACGGCATGGCCGACCAGGAGCAGAAATACCGCCAGCGTTATGTCGACCTGATCGCCGACGAGCAGGCGCGGCTGCGCTTCGTGGCGCGCAGCAAGACGGTGAGCGCGATCCGCGCTTTCATGGTCGACAACGCGTTTCTGGAGGTCGAGACGCCGATGCTGCACCCGATCCCGGGCGGCGCCAACGCCAAGCCGTTTGTCACCCACCACAACGCGCTCGACCAGCAGATGTTCCTGCGCATCGCGCCCGAGCTGTACCTGAAGCGGCTGATCGTCGGCGGCTTCGAACGGGTGTTCGAGATCAACCGCAGCTTCCGCAACGAAGGCATCTCGGTTCGGCACAACCCCGAATTCACGATGATGGAGTTCTACGCCGCGTACTGGAACCACCACGACCTGATGGACTTCACCGAGCAACTGCTGCGCCATGCCGCGGTGGCGGCCACCGGGTCGGCGCAGATCAGCTACGCCGGCAAGCCGGTGGCGCTGAACGAGCCCTTCGCCCGGCTGTCGGTGCGCGATTCGCTGGTGAAGTTCGCAGGCCTGAGCGAGGCCGAAGCCGTTGACGCCGCGGTGCTGCACGCCAGGCTGCGCGCACAGGGCGAAGAGCCGCCGGCGCATTGGGGCCTGAGCGCGCTGCAGTTCGGCCTGTTCGAGGCGGTGGTCGAGGCCCAGCTCTGGCAGCCCACCTTCATCATCGACTACCCCGTAGAGGTCAGCCCGCTGGCGCGTGCATCCGATGCCGACCCCAGCATCACCGAGCGCTTCGAGCTGTTCATCACCGGGCGCGAGTTCGGCAATGGTTTTTCCGAGCTGAACGACGCCGAGGACCAGGCCGCGCGCTTCCAGTCGCAGGTGGCGAACAAGGATGCCGGTGACGAGGAGGCGATGTACTACGACGCCGACTTCATCCGCGCGCTGGAATACGGCATGCCGCCGACCGGCGGCTGCGGCGTGGGCCTGGACCGCTTGGTGATGCTGCTGACCGACAGCCCCAGCATCCGCGACGTGATCCTGTTTCCGGCCCTGCGCCGGGAATCCTGAACCGAGCCCCCACCCGAGCAGCGTCGATGAGCTCCCGCATCGAATCCCTGGCGCTGATCCACCAGAGATGCTGGGCAGAGCTGGCCCAGGCCACACGCCAGAAAGACCATGTGTTCCGGCTGATGGGGCTGGCCACCGTCGACGGTGACGCGGCCGACCTGCGCACCGTGGTGCTGCGCGAGGTGCTGGCCGACGCGCAGCGGCTGGTGTTCTTCACCGACGCCCGGTCGCCCAAGGTCAAGCAGTTGCAGGCCCACCCTCGAGCCACGCTGATGGTGTGGAGCGCCCAACTCGGCTGGCAACTGCGGCTGCGGGTGCGCCTGGAGGTGGAGGTCAGCGGCCTGGCCGTCTCGTCGCGCTGGGCCAGACTGAAGCTGACGCCGGCGGCGATGGACTACCTGTCGCCGCTGCCGCCCGGCACGCCCTTGCAGCACTTTCTGCCCGAACGCGCCACCCGGGAACAGTTCGCGGTGGTCAACGCGCAGGTGCAGGCTATCGACTGGCTGGAACTGCACGCCGACGGCCACCGGCGGGCCTTGTTCGATGCCGAGGGCAACGGGCAGTGGGTGACGCCGTGATCGGGTGACGGCTGGCGGTTGGCGGCACGGAGCGGTCATTGACGCTTCACCCTGAACCCGGCGCTCATGGTTCTTTGGGTGAGCGCCAGGCCGGGCTGGCGTGTTCTGCTCCGTGTCCCCCGCCGCCGGCAAAAGCCGCCGACGGCTCCTCCTTTACCTACGCAGAACACACCAACCCGTCCTGACGCTCCGGCAGCGCCGGTGCCCTGCCACGATCGGTCCCACGACGACGTGCAAGGAGGTGGATGGGCCGACGGCGCCGGGTGACCGGCTGCCGCAGGTAAAGGAGGAGACGGCGGCCGCGTCCGGCCGGCGGCGGGGGACACGGAGGCAGCCGGTCACCCGGTGTCGTCGGCCGCCCGCCGGCCCAAAAGCGCCTGAGCTCCTGGCGCCAAAGCAGCCCGTCGCAAGGTCTGCTCCGTGCCGTCAGCCGCCAGTCCTCCGCGCCACCTCCCCGCCGATCAGCCCCTGGTGAACGCCGCCTTGCGCTTGTTCAGGAAGGCGTCCATGCCTTCGCGCTGGTCCTCGGTGCCGAACAGCGCATGGAACAGCCGGCGCTCGACCATCACGCCCTCGGACAGCGTGGTCTCGAAAGCCCGGTTGACGCATTCCTTGGCCGCCAGCACGCTGGGGCCGCCCAGCCGGTTGATGGTCTCGGCCGCGGCCAGCGCCTCGGTCATCAACTGGTCGGCCGGCACCACGCGCGACACCAGCCCGCAGCGCTCGGCCTCGACGGCGTCCATCATCCTGCCGGTCAGCACCAGGTCCATCGCCTTGGCCTTGCCCACCGCGCGCGGCAGGCGCTGGGTGCCACCGGCCCCGGGGATGATGCCGAGCTTGATCTCGGGCTGGCCGAACTTGGCGGAATCGGCCGCGATCACGACGTCGCACATCATCGCCAGCTCGCAACCACCGCCCAGCGCAAAGCCTGCCACCGCCGCGATCACCGGCTTGCGCACGGTGCGGATCTGCTCCCAGTTGCGGGTGATCAAGTCCTGGCTGTAGGCGGTGACGAAGGTGAACTGGGCCAGCACGCTGATGTCGGCGCCGGCGGCAAAAGCCTTGTCGCCGCCCGTGATGACGATGCAGCCTATGGCCGGGTCGGCATCGAAGGCCTTCAGCGCGACGCCCAACTCGTCCATCAGCGCATCGTTCAGCGCATTCAGCGCCTTGGGCCGGTTCAGGGTGATCAGGCCAGTGCGGCAAGCGCCGTCGCCGCGAACTTCGGTGAGGATATTTTGGTAGGTCATGGGGGCTCGTGATGGATGGACAAGAATACGGCGGGGTCAATCTACCGCAAAGCGGGGCGGCTGCGCAGTCAGCCAGGTCAGCGGGTCGGCGCTGGCTCGGCCGCCTGCAGCGGCGGTCTGTCCAGGGTCAGGTCTATCCAGCTGTCGGGGTGCTGGCGGATCAGGATGCGCACCGGCAGGTACTGCAGTGTCGGTGCGAACCAGATCTCGGCCGCCAGGTCGCCGCTGCGGGCCTCGCGCCGCGGCTTGACATGGACCGTGGGCACAGTACCGAAGGCAAAGTTCAGCGTCTCCTCGGCCACCACGTCGTAGATCCAGCGCTCGAGCGTGCGGTTGACGATCAGCGGCATCTCGATGAACTGTCCCACCTGCAACCGCTCGGGCCGGGTGGTGAACAGCCAGGCCAGTTGCACGAACTGGCTGGCTTCGTCCTGCGCGCCGGGCTGGGTGTCGATCTCGCGGCCATCGGGCAGCGTGATGCGCTCGGGCCCGAAACGCAGCGACCAGCGCCGCGCCGCGCGGAAGATCACTTTCTGCTCGCCATCGAAGCGGCGCGGCGCCAGCCCGGCCTCGGTCAGCAGGCCCTCGCTGCTGATACTGCGCGACAGCACCGGGCCTATCGCCGTCGACATCCGCACCTGGTAACGGCTGCCCTCGCGCAGCCATTCGACCTGGGCGCTGCCGTCTATGGGCCCCCGGTAGTGGCCGCTGAGCTGGTAGCTCAGGCGGGTCGACGGCGGCCAGTCGAAATGCGTGGCCGAGGCAGCCGATGCGGGTGCGGCGGGCGGCGGGATCGGTGGCGCGGCGGGCGGCGCCAGGTCGACCGCGGCCAGCAGGGCCGGCGCCGGCTCGGCCGCAGCGCTCGCCGGGCTGGGCGGCGCATCAAGCTCGGCAGCCGCTTGCGCCGGTTCAGCAGGCTCGAGCACGGCCGCTGCCTGCACTGACGAGGCGGCAGGCCGCGGCTTGGCGGCCACTGCCGGCAACCGATCCGGTGCCGGCCTTGGCGGCACCGGCGCCACGGCAACCGGCGGGGTGGCAGCCACCAGCTCGCGCACGAAGGCCACGTCGATGCGCGGCGGCGGCGGGTCGCCCGAGCCCCAGCCCAGCCGCTGTTCGAGCACCCGGTCGGCCAGCAGCAGGTGGGCCAGCAGCACGCCGGAGGTCAAGGCCAACAGACGGGCGTGCCGGGTCCAGCCGGAGGCCAAATCAGGCCCCGAGCCAGTCCCGGCGGCGCGCGCCGACCGCCCGGCCCGGCTTGTCGTTCAGGTGCAGCGACACCGTGTCGGCCAGCGCTGGACAGGCCTGCGGGCGCAGGCGCAGCGTCAGCACGCGCTGATCGCGCGCCAGCAGCAGCACGAAGGGCTGGTCGCGCGCCACCCAGGCCTGCGCCTCGTCGAGCCGGCGTATGCGCCAGCCGTCGACGGCCAGCAGCTCGTCGCCGGCCGACACGCCGGCCGCCGCCGCCGCGCTGCCCGCCAGCACCGACCGCACCTGCACGCCGCTGACCGGGCCTTCGCTCAGGCGCAGGCCCAGGCCGGCTGCCCAGGCCGCGCGCTCGGGCCGCAACTCCACTCCGGCCGCCTGCAGCAGGTCGGCCAGCGGCAACTCGTCGGTGCCATGCACCCAATCCTGCAACTCGTCGGCCAGCGGGCGGCCGGCCACCTGGGACAGCACCGCGGCGATGTCGGCCTCGGTGATCGGCCCGCCGCCACCGCTGCGTTGCCACAGCCCGCGCATCACCTCGTCCAGGCTGCCGCCGCGCTGGCGCAGCGTCAGGTCGAAGGCCAGCGCCACCAGGCTGCCCTTGAGGTAGTAGCTGACGGTGGCGTTAGGCGTGTTCTCGTCGGTGCGGTAGTACTTGACCCAGGCGTCGAAGCTGGACGCGGCCACGCTCTGCACCGCCCGGCCCGGCGTGGCGGCCACCGCGTTGACGGTCTTGGCCAGCAGATTGAGGTAGCGCGGCGCGTCGATCAGGCCGCAGCGCAGCAGCATCAGGTCGTCGTAATACGAGGTGAAGCCCTCGAAGAACCAAAGCAGCCGGGTGTAGTTCTCGTTCTGGTGGTCCGGCGTCGCCAACTCGGCAGGTTTCAGGCGTTTGACGTTCCAGGTGTGGAAGTACTCGTGGCTGATCAGGCCGAGCAGCGTGACATAGCCCTCGCTGCCGGCCTGCGGGTCGTTGCGGCCTGGCTGTGTCGCGTGAGGATGGGCGTGCGACGCCAGGCGAGGCAGGTCGCGCCGGGCGGCGATCAGCGCGGTGCTGGCCCGGTGCTCCAGTCCGCCATAGCCGTCGGCCACGGCATTGAGCAGGAAGACATAGCGCTCGAAGGGCGGCGGCGTCTGGCTGGCGGCGTGCCAGAAGGCGATCTGCTGCTCGCAGATGCGTTGGGTGTCGGCCAGCAGGCGCGCGCCGTCGAAGCCGGGCAGCGCGCCGGCGACGACGAACTCATGCGGCACGCCGCCGGCCTGGAAACTGCCGCGCCAGAAGCGACCCAGTTCCACCGGGTGGTCGACCAGTTCGTCGTAGTCGGCGGCCTCGAAGGCAAAGTCCGTGCCGTCCGGCGCCGGCGCCATCGCAGTGGCCACCTGCCAGCCGGCCGGCAGCCGGCCTAGCGCCAGGCGGTGCGGCCCACGCTCCCGGCCATGCACCCGCAGACACAGGCTGGTGCCGTTGAAGAAGCCGCGCCCGGCATCGAGAAACGCCGCCCGCACCGAGGGGTCGAAGGCGTAGACGAGGTAGCTCAGGCGCAAGGTGGCCTGGCCCTCGCAGGCCACGCGCCAGCGGGTCTTGTCGAGCTGTTCGACCACCACCACCCGTCGGCCCTGGCGCGCCGTCAACCCCGACAGGTGGCGGCCGAAATCGCGCACCATGTAGCTGCCTGCGATCCACACCGGCAGCGAAACGGTCTGTTCGGCGGCCGGTCGCGGCACGCTGAGCGTGACGCGGAACTGGTGGCGGTGCAGGTCGGCGAGGTCGACGCGGTAGGTGATCATAGGGGGCCCGTTCGGGATCGGCGGTGGGACAGTGGCGTCGTCCGGCGCCGGGCAATCAGGTGCCCGCCGCGCCCAGGAAGCAGCTCAGCGCCGCCACGCTGGACAGGCGGAAACGCAGCGTCAGCCATTGCGCAGCGCCTTGAATCGGGTAGACGCGCCGGTCCACCGCGTAGCAGACCAGCAGCATCACGCCGTGCACCACCAGACCGGCGTAAGCCGGCATCACCACCGCCACCCAGGCCAGCAACGACGGCAGCACGCCCCAGACGAAGAGCGAGGCCGGCGGCGCGCTGTGGCGAAAGCCGAAGCCCCAGTGAACGCCGCCGAGGAAGGACAGGATCACCGCGGCGTAGGCCGAAAGCGCCATCGTGACGAAGGCGTGGACCTCGGGATGGACCTTGAAATCGATCAACCAGACCAGCGCCGCACCCAGCACGAAGGGAACCAAGCCCAGGTTGCCCAGCAGGCGGGCGGTGTCGGACAGGAGCGGCTGGTAGACGGGGGCGGCGTGGCTCATGGCGCCGGATTGTCGCCGGGCTGGCGCCGCGCAGCAGCCGGGCTGCATGAACTCAGGACTTCTTGACCGCCGCGGCCATGCGTGTCTCGATCTGCGCCGCCGGAATCGCCCCGGGCGAGCGCGAGCCGTCCTCGAACACCAGCGCCGGCGTGCCCTGCACCTTGTACTTGCGGCCCATCTCGGTGTTGCGATCGAGCGCGGTCACGTCACAGCCGGCCGCACTCTTGCCCGCCGCCTGGCCGTCGACCATCCACGACCGCCAAGCCTTGCCCGGGTCCTTGGCGCACCAGATGTCACGCGACTTGACGCTCGAGTCCGGCCCCAGGATAGGGTAGAGAAAGGTGTAGATCGAGACGTCCTTGAGCGCCAGCAGGTCTTTTTCCAGCCGCTTGCAGTAACCGCAGTTGGGGTCGGCGAAGACCACCAACCGGCGCGCGCCGCTGCCTTGCTTGACCAGCACCGCGTCCTTCAGCGGCAGGTTGGCGAAGTCGATCGCGGTGAGCTTGTCGATGCGGGCCTGGGTCAGGTCGGCGCGAGTCTTGGTGTCGATCAGCGCGCCCTGGATCAGGAACTGGCCGCTCTCGTCGGTGTAGACGATGTCGGTGCCCAGCCGGACTTCGTAGAGCCCGGACATCGGCGTCTTGCTGACCTCGTCAATCTTCGGGAAATTGGGCAGGCGCTCGGGCAGGTTCTTGCGAATCGCGGCTTCGTCGGCGCGGGCAGCGCCGGCGCAGAGGCCGGCAGCCAGGGCCAGCAGCAGGCCGGCGCGGAAAGTGATGGAGGCGGTCATCGGGTGGGGTCCAGGGTGGGTGTCAGGCGTCGAGCGCCCGGCGGGTCAGGAAGCGCTTGACCGGCGCCAGATGGTTGAGCAGCGTCAAGCCGCGGTTGCGAAGCTCACGCACCACGGGCTGCGGGTGGGCAAAGAGATGCAGCAAGCCGTCGGTCAGCAAGGCCATCGCCTGGGTGGGCGCGCTGCGCTCTCGCACGTAACGGCGCAGCAGGGTCTCGTCGCCCAGGCTGCGCCAGGCCTCGCGCGCAGCGACCACCCGCGCCAGCGCGGCCACGTCGGCCAGGCCCAGGTTGAGGCCCTGGCCGGCCAGCGGATGCACCAGATGCGCGGCGTCGCCCACCAGCACCCAGCCGGGGCCGCACAGCCGGTCGGCCTGCGCCAGCGCCAGCGGCCAGGCAGTGCGCGCGCCGGGCTGGGCATCCGCAGGACCGTCCACCGGGTCGTCCACCAGGCGCAGCATGCCGGCGGCGGCGCCCGTGGCCTCGGCCAGCGCGGCCTCGAAATCGGCCGCCGGGGCCTGCTGCAGCGCTGCGGCCCGATCGGCGGGCAGCGACCAGACCAGGGCGTAGCTGCAGCCTGGCTCGGGGCGGTCCAGGGGCAGCAACGCCAGCACGTCGGGCGAGCGGAACCATTGCCGCGCCATGTTCAGGTGCGGCGTATCGGCCACCAGCCTGGCCGCCAGCGCGATGTGGCCGTAATCGTGGCGCTCGAAGCGCACACCCAGCGCCTGCCGCGAGGCCGACGCCTTGCCCTCGGCCAGCACGCTGAGCACAGCGGCCTTGGCGTCGGCCTCAGCCAGCCACGACACATGGGGCGCGAACCGCACCGCCGTGCGCAGCGCGGCGTCCAGCGCGGCCGCGTCGACGATCCAGGCCAGCGCCTCGCTGCCCTGGCGCCAGGCCGAGAAGTCGATGCGCCCGCCGGCCGCATCGCCCTCGACCTGCATGTCATCGACCGGTGTCACCGCGTCGGCGGGCAGCGCGTCCCAGACCTTGAGCTCGGTCAGCAGCGCGCGCGAGGAGGCGTTCAGCGCGTAGGCCCTAACGTCCGCCCGCCCACAGCATGGGCCGTCGGCCACCGCCTGCCACGGCGCCGCGCCGACCAGACCGACCTGCAGGCCTTGCCTTGCCAGCGCCAGGGCCAGCGACAGGCCCACTGCGCCGCTGCCGCGGATGCACACATCGAGGGTTGTCATATCGCGCATTGTAGAAACCCGGCGTGCAGCGTGGCGGGCCGAATAAAATCGCCTCTTTGCGGCCGTGCTGCACCGGCATACCCGGCCCTCCCCCTGTCGAAAGCCCCCCATGAGCCTGCAATGCGGCATCGTGGGCCTGCCCAATGTGGGCAAGTCCACCCTTTTCAACGCCTTGACCAAGGCCGGCATCGCCGCCGAGAACTACCCCTTCTGCACCATCGAGCCCAACGTGGGCGTGGTCGTGGTGCCCGACACGCGCATGGACGCGCTCAGCGCCATCGTCAAGCCCGAGCGTGAAGTGCCTGCGGTGGTCGAATTCGTCGACATCGCCGGCCTGGTGGCCGGGGCCAGCAAGGGCGAAGGATTGGGCAACCAGTTCCTCAGCCACATCCGCGAGACCGACGCGATCGTCAACGTGGTGCGCTGCTTCGAGGACGAGAACGTGATCCACGTCGCCGGCCGGGTCGACCCGATCAACGACATCGAGGTGATACAGACCGAACTCTGCCTGGCCGATCTGTCCACCGTCGAGAAAAGCCTGCACCGCTATGTCAAGGCCGCGCGCTCGGGCAACGACAAAGAAGCTGCGGCGCTGGTCAAGGTGCTGGAGAAATGCCAGGCCGCACTCGACCAGGCCGAGCCGGTGCGAGGCATCAACTGGTCCAAGGAAGAACTCGTCATCCTCAAGCCGTTGTGCCTGATCACCGCCAAGCCGGCGATGTTCGTCGGCAACGTGGCCGAGGACGGCTTCGAGAACAACCCCTTCCTCGACCGCCTGAAAGACTACGCCGCCAGGCAGAACGCGCCGGTGGTGGCGATCTGCGCCAAGACCGAGGCCGAGTTGTCGGAGATGGAGGAAGAGGACCGCCTGATGTTCCTGGCCGAGATGGGCCAGGACGAGCCGGGGCTGAACCGGCTGATCCGCGCCGCCTACAAGCTGCTCGGCTTGCAGACCTACTTCACCGCCGGCGTCAAGGAAGTGCGGGCCTGGACCATCCATATCGGCGACACCGCGCCGCAGGCCGCAGGGGTGATCCACACCGACTTCGAGCGCGGCTTCATCCGCGCCCAGACCATCGCCTTCGCCGACTTCATCGCCTTCAAGGGCGAACAGGGCGCCAAGGACCACGGCAAGATGCGCGCCGAGGGCAAAGACTATGTGGTCAAGGACGGCGATGTGCTGAACTTCCTGTTCAACGTCTGAACCGCGCGCGGCGATTCAGGCGGCGTTGGCACTCCCAGGCCGAGAGTGCTAATATTCTTGGAACGAATCCACTGAGGGTCAGTCACACACCGCCATGAACCTGTCTTTACCGATCAACGCACTGTCCGTTCGCGATCCCTGGGCACTGGTGCCCTCGCTGGGTAATCTGGATGCTTACATCTCGGCCGTCAACCGGCTGCCGATGCTGACGCCAGACGAGGAAAAACAGTTTGCCACCCGGCTGCGCGACGCGGCCGATGTCGCCTCGGCCAGCCGGCTGGTGCTGTCGCACCTGCGGCTGGTGGTGTCGGTGTCGCGCCAGTATCTGGGTTACGGACTGCCGCACGGCGACCTGATCCAGGAGGGCAACATCGGCCTGATGAAGGCCGTCAAGCGCTTCGACCCGGATCAGGGCGTGCGCCTGGTGAGTTACGCGCTGCACTGGATCAAGGCCGAGATCCACGAGTACATCCTGCGCAACTGGCGCATGGTCAAGCTCGCCACCACCAAGGCACAGCGCAAGCTGTTCTTCAACCTGCGCTCGATGAAGCAGGGCTTCAAGAGCGACGCCAGCGATGCCAATGCGCACCGCAACACGCTGTCGTCGGCCGAGATAGACCAGATGGCGACCCGGCTCAATGTCAAGCCGGCCGAGGTGATCGAGATGGAAACCCGGCTGTCGGGCGGCGACGTGGCCCTGGACCCGCAGACTGACGACAACGAGGAAAGCTACGCGCCGATTGCCTACCTGGCCGACGAATCGCAGGAGCCAACCCGGGTGCTGGAAGCACGCCGGCGCGATGCGCTGTCGGGCGACGGTCTGGTGATGGCGCTGGAAGTGCTGGACGCGCGCAGCCGCCGCATCGTCGAGGAGCGCTGGCTCAAGGTCAACGACGACAACTCAGGGGGCATGACGCTGCACGACCTGGCGGCCGAGTACGGCGTCAGCGCCGAGCGTATCCGCCAGATCGAGGTGGCGGCGATGAAGAAGATGCGCAAGGCGCTCGAAACCGAATCCTGACCGGACGCACCGCCCACATGAAAAAGCCACCTCAAGGGTGGCTTTCTTGTGGCTGCCGGTCTCTGGTCAGGGCTTTTCAGCAAGCAGGATCTTCAGGTCGTCGGCCAGCGCCTGCGCGCCGCTGCCGTAGCGCGTAAACAGCCGCACCCGGCCCTGGATGTCGAACACATAGGAGCCAGCGGTGTGGTCGACGGTGTAACTGGTCTCGGTCTTGCCCGGCACCTTGGCGTAGAAGACCTTGAACTCCTTGGCCGCCGCCCGGGTTTCTTCGGCGCTGCCGCGCAGACCGACGATGTCGGGTCCGAAATTGGCCACATAGGCCTTGAGCAGCGCGGCGCTGTCGCGGTCGGGGTCGACGCTGACGAAGATGCCCTGCACCCTGGCGCCGTCGGGCCCCAGTTTGCGCTTGACCTCGGCCAACTCGGCCATCGTCGTCGGACAGACATCCGGGCACTGGGTGTAGCCGAAGAACACCACCACCACCTTGCCCTTGAAGTCGGCCAGCGTGCGGCGCTGGCCGTCGCCATCGCTCAAGGCCAGCGTGCGGGCATATTCGGCGCCGGTGATGTCGACCGCCTTGAACGCCGGCTTGGGCGCGGCAGCGTCGCAACCGGCGAGCAGGCCGATGCTGGCGACCAGGGCGGCAGCGGCCATCCGAAGCAGCACGCTGCGGCGGGTCAGGGTCTGGAGCATGGTCATCCTTGGAACCAGGGCATCAGGTAATGGTCGAGCAGCAGCGCTGCGAACAGCAGCGACAGGTGCAGGATGGAAAAGCGGAAGGTCTTGCGCGCCAGCGCGTCGCTGTAAGCGCGCCACAGCAGCCAGCCATAGGCGATGAACCAGACGCCCAGCACCACCGCGCTGGCCAGGTAGAGCCAGCCGCTCATGCCGATGACGAAGGGCAGCAGCGTGGCGGCGAACAGCACCAGGGTGTAGAGCAGCACGTTGAGCCGGGTGAAGTCCGAGCCATGCGTGACCGGCAGCATGGGCAGGCCGGAGCGGCGGTAATCCTCGACCCGGTACAGCGCCAGGGCCCAGAAATGCGGCGGCGTCCAGAGGAAGATGATCAGGCACAGCGCCACCGCCTCGGGGCCGACATCGCCGCGCATCGCTGCCCAGCCCAGCACCGGCGGCATCGCGCCCGAGGCGCCGCCGATCACGATGTTCTGCGGCGTCATCGGCTTGAGCACCACGGTGTAGATCACCGCGTAGCCGACGAAGGTGGCGAAGGTCAACCACATCGTCAGCGGATTGACGAACCAGTAGAGCACCGCGCTACCGGCGCCGCACATCAGCGCCGAGAACACCAGCGCCTGGCGATTGCTCAACTCACCCTTGGCGGTGGGACGCCAGGCGGTGCGCGCCATCTTGCTGTCTATGGCCTGCTCGACCAGGCAGTTGAAGGCCGCCGCCGCGCCCGACACCAGCCAGATGCCCAGTGTGGCGGGCAGCACGAGGCCCAGCCGCGGCCAGCCGGGCTCGGCCAGCAACATGCCGATCAGCGCGCAGAACACGATGAGCTGCACCACGCGAGGTTTGGTCAACACCCAATACTGGCGCCAGCGGGTAGCGGCCGGGGCGTGGGGCGTGGCGATCGAGGCAGTCATCGGCAGATTCTGAAAGAGTCTAGGCCGCGCGGCGGCCGTCGAGGCCACCAGCGCGAGGGGAAGCAGGGGAAGCGCGAGACAGCCGCTCGCCCGCGGCGCGGCTGCGCGCCCAGAGCGAGGTCAGCACCGCCACCAGACCGGCGGCGCCCGCGCTGTGCGCCAGCGCGCCGGCAATCGGCCAGCCCAGCACGACGTTGGACAGACCGCTGGCGGCCTGCAGCAGCAGCAGTGCGGCCAGCGCCAGGCCATAACGCCGCGCCGCAGCCTCGGGGCAGCGCAAGAGTCGCCAGGCCAGCCCGGCCAAGGCCGTCAAGGCCACGAGGGCGAACAGGCGGTGCGCCATGTGGATGGCCACCAGCGCCTCGAAAGGCAGGTAGGCGCCGGCCTCGGCAGGCCCGGCCATGCGGCCCAGTTCGCGCAGCAGCGTGAAACCGGCGCCACCATCCATCGCCGGCCACCACTGACCATTGCAGGCCGGGAACCCGGTGCAGGCGAGCACGGCGTAGTTGGTGCTGACCCAGCCGCCCAGCGCGATCTGCAGCGTCAGCACGGCCAGCACGGCGGCCACCCAGCCGGCGGCCACCGGGCGGGCCGCCACGGGCAGCGGCCGGTCGCGGAAAGATTCATGCTGCAGCACCAGCAGCGCGAGCAACACCAGCGCGCCCAGCAGGTGCAGCGTGACGATGGCCGGGTAGAGCTTGAGCGTGACGGTGTACTTGCCGAACAGCCCCTGCACCACCACCCAGGCCAGCGTCAGCGTGGCCCACCAGGGCGAATGCGGCAGCACTGCGCGGGCGCGCCAGCCCACCACCGCGGCCAGTGCGATCAACAGCCCCACCGTCATCGCCAGGTAGCGGTGGATCATCTCTATCCAGGCCTTGGCGGCCGTGACCGGGCCGCTGGGCAGCGCCACCTGCGCGGCATGGATGTCGCCGCGCGCGCCCAGCGGGCTGGCCTGGCCGTAGCAACCCGGCCAGTCCGGGCAGCCCAGGCCGGAATCGGTCAGCCGCGTGAAGGCGCCGAAAACGATCAGGTCGAAGGTCAGGAACAGCGTCAACGCGGTCAGCGCCGCCAGCCGGGCATTGACCGAGGCGCCGCGCTGGCGCAACCACCACCACGACAGCGGCAGCAGCGCGACCGCGCCGGCCAGCAAGGCCAGGCGCAGCAGCGGCGGCAGATCGGACAAGGCCGAGGTGGGCATGGCGGCGAGATCAGGGCTTGGGCGAGACGCCAGCAGCCGGCGGCGCCGCGATCAGCGTCTGGCGTCCGGCCTTGTCCCAACCGGCAGAGGCCCGCAGCAGGCGCTCGACATCGCGCTTGAGCTTGGCCGGGTCGGCCTGCGGCGGGGCGCGCATCATCCAGTCGCCCAGCGGATCGACGATGTAGACATGGTCTTCCAGCGCCTGACCGGGCGCCGGCTTGAGCCAGGCCTCGGCCACCGCGCGCGGCAGGCGCAGGACATTCATCGCCGGCGTGGCCTCGATCGCTGCGCGCAAGGCCGCAGGCACCGGCGCGTCGTCGACCAGCAACCAGAGCTTTTCGACCCGGTCGGCCTCGCGGCCGACCATCTCACGCAATTGCCGCTGCAGGAACAGCCGCCGCTCGCAGACCGCGTCGCAGGCGCCCCCGCTGACCACCACCAATTGCCACTGCCCGACCAGGTCGCGCAGCGGCTGCGGCTGGCCGGAGAGCGTGCGCGCCACCACCGCGGGCATGGCCACCGCCGGCTGGATCAGCGTGCTGTAGGCCGTGCCGCCGCTGGGCCTGGCGACGTAATAGGTGTAGTAGCTGGCCAGCACCGGCGCCGCACACACCAGCAGCACCATCAACATCTTGAAGCGGCCGCTGTCGCGCTGGCGTGTCAGGGCAACGCCCGGCTGCGGCAGCGAATGCACGGTCAGGCCCAGCGGTTCAGAGGGATCGGACATCGGGAGATCGCGCGACACGGGGTCGCAGCAGTTGGAACCAGACAAACAGGCCGGTGATCAGCGCGCACAGCGCAAACCACTGGAAGGCGTAACCATGGTGCTTGCCGACATCGACCGCCGGAGCCGACCATTGGCGCAACAGGCCGTCGTCGACCGCCAGCGCCGGCTTGGCGGCATCGGCATCGGCAAGCACCGCGCTGCCCGTCTGCTGCACCGACAGCGGCCGCAACGCAACGCCGCTTTCAGCGGCCAGACCCGCCAAGTCGATATTTTGCCGGATCGCACCGGACTCCGCGCCGCCCAGCGCAAACAGCTTGGACGGCGGCGGGGCGATGCGCCCGGTCACCCACACCTCGCCGCGCGGCGTGGCCAGCGGCTGAAGCCGGGTCCGGTCGCTGAAATCACGCGGGCTCCAGCCGCGCTGCACCAGCACTGCATCGCCATCGGCCAGCAGCAGCGGCGTGACCACGAAAAATCCCTGGCGCTCGCTCATCTGCCGGTTGTCGAGAAACACCGTGCGCTCGGACAGCCAACGCCCGCGCAAAGTGATTGGCCGGTAGAACTGGCCCTCGGCCGATGCAGCGTCACGCGCCAGCGCGGCCAGCGCCACCGGCGCGAGCGCGGTGCGCGAGGTGATCTGCGCCTGCAGGTCAAGTTTCTGCCGCGCCCGGTCGAGTTGCCAAAAACCCAGGCGGGCCGTCAGCAGCACCGACAGCAGCGCCGCGACCGCCACCAGCCACGGCCGGGACGATGGCCCGCGGCTCAGCATGCCCCAACCCGCCATCGATAATCAGCACCCATGAAAACCGTGATCGTGATTGCACTCATGCTGGTGTTGGTGGCCCTGGCCGGGGCCGGCTTGTTCATGCTGCGCAAGGACGGCAGCAAGGCGACACGCGACAGCCGGATGGCGCGCGCGCTGGCGCTGCGGGTAGGGCTGTCGATCGCCCTGTTCCTGTTCGTGCTCTTCAGTTGGTTCATGGGATGGATCCATCCCACCGGCCTGCCGACCGGCAACTGACCGACAAGGCCGTGACAAGCAAAAAACGCCGCTCGCGGCGGCGTTTTTCGACAGCTGGCGCGGTAAATCAGAGCCAGTAGACCAGGAAGTACAGGCCCAGCCAGACCACGTCGACGAAGTGCCAGTACCAGGCCGCGCCCTCGAAACCGAAATGGCGTTCAGCGGTGAAATGGCCCTTCTGCAGCCGCAGCGTGATGAACAACAGCATCAACATGCCGACGAAGACGTGGAAGCCGTGGAAGCCGGTGAGCATGAAGAAGGTCGAGCCGAAGATGCCCGAGGTGAGCTTGAGGTTGAGCTCGTGGTAGGCATGGATGTATTCGTAGGCCTGGAAACCGACGAAAGTGATCCCCAGCAGCACGGTGACCCACATCCAGCCTATCGTCTTGGCGCGGTGGCCGGCAATCAAGGCATGGTGGGCGATGGTCAGCGTCAGACCAGAGGTCAGCAGGATCGCGGTGTTGATGGTCGGCACCGGCCAGGGGCCCATCACGCCGAAGGGCTCGACCGTGCCAGCCGGTGAGCCGGTGATGCCGCCGCCAGCGCTGGGCCAGAGGGCCTTGAAGTCGGGCCAGAGGATCTGGTTGTCCAGGCTGCCCAGGGTGGGGATCGCATGCACCCGCGCCCAGTACAGCGCGCCGAAGAAGGCGGCGAAGAACATCACCTCCGAGAAGATGAACCAGCTCATGCTCCAGCGGTAAGACACGTCGACGCGCTCGGAGTACTGGCCGCTCTCGCTCTCGCCGATGGCCTGTCGGAACCAGACGAACAAGGTACCCAGCCAGACCGCCAGGCCCAGCATCAGCGAGTAGGCGCCCCAACCGGCGCCATTGACCCATTGGCCGGCGCCCAGGATGACGAAGAACAGGCCGAGGGCGGCCATTGCCGGATAGCCCGAAGGGCTGGGAACGAAATAGTAGGGAGTGATCCCGTGGGGCGTCGCTGCGGACATCTCTTGTGTTCTCCTCGAAACCTAAAATTCAAAAAATTGGATTCAGCCAGGCAGCAGGATCAGGTGGCCACGCCACTGCCCACCACCCACTTGACCAGCAGGACCAGCACGGTGACAAACACCGCCGCGCCCAGGATGCCGGCAATGACCACATGGACCGGGTTGAGCTTGGCCACATCCTGGGCGTTGTCGGTCGAGCGACGCACGCCGAAGAAAGACCAGGCCACTGCACTGGCCGTCTGCAACAACGAGCCCTTGCGCGCCGCCGGGCTCTTGGGGCTGTCGCTCATGACGACTTGCCCGCCATCACCGCGACCGGCCCGGCCACCTTGCCCGGCACCTCGAAGAAGGTGTAGGACAGCGTGATCGTGGTCACGTCCTTGGGCAGCTTGGCATCGACGTAGAACACCACCGGCCAATGCCTGCTTTCCCCGGGCTTGAGGACATACTCGTTGAAACAGAAGCACTCGACCTTGTTGAAATGCGCGCCGGCCTGCATCGGTGCATAGCTGGGAATGGCCTGCGCCGCCAGCGTGCGGGTCTGGATGTTGCGGAACTCGTACATCACGGTGTTCATCTCGCCCGGATGCACCTGCAGCGAACTGACCGCCGGCTTGAACTCGAAGACCCCTCGCGCATTGGCGTCGAACTCGACGGTGATGCTACGCGTGAGGTCGACCTGGGTGCTGGCCTTGCGGCTGGCCAGCGCCGGTGCCGCGCCGGACGTCACCTGCTCACTGACCGACAACACGTTGATGCCCAGTTGCTCGCAGATCGTGCGGTACATCGGCACCAGGGCATAGCCGAAGCCGAACATCAGCAGCGTGATGACCCCGAGCTTGACCACCATGCGACGGTTGTCGAGGTGAAGCCGGGCGACGAGCGACAGCGATGTCATGGTCAGGACAGGCTCACGGAGACCGCTGTTCAACGACCGAACAGCACGACTTTGGCGACGAACCCGACGAAGAACACCAGCGCCACCGACGCCAGCACCAACGCCATCTTCAGTCGCGCCCGGCGTTGCGGGTCAGCTTGATCCGACATCGTGCGGCCCGGGGTCAAGCCAGCACGCGGGTTGCGCTGATGTCGAGCTTGGGCGGGGTCTCGAAGGTGTGGAAAGGCGCCGGCGAAGGCACTTCCCATTCGAGTCCTTCTGCCGATTCCCAGGGGCTCTGGGCGGCTTTGACGCCCTTGCCGCGCATCATCGGGACGACGACGAAGACGAAGAAGTAGACCTGCATCAAGCCGAAACCGAAGGCACCGATGGACGCCAACATGTTGAAGTCGGCAAACTGCATCGGGTAGTCGGCGTAGCGCCGCGGCATGCCGGCCAGGCCCAGGAAGTGCATCGGGAAGAAGGTGATGTTGAAGGTGACCAGCGAGCCCCAGAAGTGGAACTTGCCACGGCTCTCGGGATACATCACCCCGGTCCACTTCGGGCCCCAGTAGTAGACGCCGGCAAACAGCGCGAACAGCGAACCCGCCACCAGCACATAGTGGAAGTGGGCCACCACGTAGTAGGTGTCGTGCAACTGGATGTCGATGGGCGCCATCGCCAGGATCAAGCCGGTGAATCCGCCCACGGTGAACACGAAGATGAAGCCGACGGCCCACAGCATCGGCGTCTCGAAGGTCATCGAACCGCGCCACATGGTGGCGATCCAGTTGAAGATCTTCACGCCGGTGGGTACCGCGATCAACATCGTCGCGTACATGAAGAACAACTGGCCCGTCACCGGCATGCCCGATGTGAACATGTGGTGCGCCCAGACGATGAAGGACAGGATCGCGATCGACGCCGTGGCGTAGACCATCGAGGTGTAGCCGAAAAGGCGCTTGCGGGCGAAGGTCGGGATGATCGCGCTGACGATGCCGAAGGCCGGCAGGATCATGATGTAGACCTCGGGGTGACCGAAGAACCAGAAGATGTGCTGGTACATCACCGGGTCACCGCCGCCAGCGGGGCTGAAGAAACTGGTGCCAAAGTGGCGGTCGGTCAGCGTCATCGTGATCGCGCCAGCCAGCACCGGCATCACGGCGATCAGCAGGTAGGCCGTGATCAGCCAGGTCCAGCAGAACAGGGGCATCTTCATCAGCGTCATGCCGGGCGCGCGCATGTTGAGGACGGTGACGATGATGTTGATCGAGCCCATGATCGACGAAGCACCCATCAGGTGCATCGCGAAGATGCCGGCGTCCATGGACGGCCCCATCTGCAGCGACAACGGCGCGTACAGGGTCCAGCCGGTCGCAGGCGCACCGCCCGGCATCGCGAACGACGACACCAGCATCAGCGCGGCCGGGATCAGCAGCCAGAAACTGAAGTTGTTCATGCGCGCGAAGGCCATGTCGGCCGCGCCGATCTGCAGCGGGATCATCCAGTTGGCGAAGCCGACAAAGGCCGGCATGATCGCGCCGAACACCATGATCAGGCCGTGCATCGTGGTGAACTGGTTGAAGAGCTCCGGGTTGAAGAACTGCAAGCCAGGCTGGAACAGTTCGGCCCGGATCAGCAAGGCGAGCACGCCACCGATCATGAACATGGCGAACGAGAACAACAGGTACATGGTACCGATGTCCTTGTGATTGGTCGCGAACACCCAGCGCCGCCAACCCTGCAGCGGGCCGTGGTCATGGTGGTCGTGATCGTGGTCGTGAGACCCGGGGTGGTCGAGGACGGCGCTCATGGACGTGCCTTTCAGCAGACAGTTCTGGAAATGCGAGTAAGTTACTTGCGCGCCGCGACGACATCCGCGGGCTGCACGATCTGTTCGGTCTTGTTCGACCAGTGGTTCTTCGTGAAGGTGACGACCGCGGCGATCTCGGTGTTCGACAAGGCCTTCCAGGACGGCATCGCGCCGTTGTTCTGGCCGTTGAGCAGCACCATCACCTGCTTGAGCTTGTCGGCGTCGTTGACGACCGCCGCGCCGTCCAGCGGCTTGATCGGGCCGGCGCCGCGGCCATCGGGGCGGTGGCAGACCGCGCAGTTGGCGTTGTAGACCTTCTCGCCGCGGGCGGCCAAGGCCTCCAGCGTCCAGACCTTGGAAGGATCGTCGGCCTTGGCGGCGATTTCCTTCTGCTTGCCCGAGACCCAGGCCGTGTAATCTTCGGCCGACAGCACCTTCACGTGGATGGGCATGTAGGAGTGCTCCTTGCCGCAGAGCTTGGCGCATTGGCCGTAGAAGTCACCGACCTTCTCGGACCGGAACCAGACGTCGCGCACGAAGCCGGGGATGGCATCTTGCTGTATGCCCAACGACGGCACGGCGAACGCGTGGATCACGTCGTTGGCGGTGGTGATGATCCGGATCTTCTTGTTGACCGGCACCACCAAGGGGTTGTCGACCTTGAGCAGGTAGTTGTCACCTGAGGGCTTGCCGGAGTCCGACATGTTGCGCTGCGCGACATCCAGGGTCGAGATGAAGCCAATGCCCTCACCCTCGCCCTTGAGGTAGTCGTAGCCCCATTTCCACTGCATGCCGGTGGTCTTGACCGTCAAGTCTGCGTTGCTGGTGTCCTTCATCGCCACCACGGTCTTTGTGGCAGCCATGCCCATCGCGACCACGATGATGAAGGGCACGATGGTCCAGGCGATTTCGACCGAGACGCTCTCATGGAAGTTGGCCGACTTGTGGCCGACCGACTTGCGGTGCTTGATGATGGAATAGAACATCACGCCGAACACCGCAATGAATATCACCAGGCAGATGATCAACATGAAGTTGTGCAGCGACTGGATGTCGGCTGCGATCTTCGTCACCGGTGGGTGAAGGTCGATCTGATTCTTGGCCGGACCCCCAGCCAGATCACCGGCCATCGCGGCCTGGGTTGCCAACATCGCACCAAGGGTAGCCAACCCCTCCCCGGCCCGGGACAGAAGCGTTTTTGTCGTCTTCATCATCATGTTCTATGTTCGTGGTCCACAACCCGTTCACCGGCCCTGCGCACCAGGCGCAGGGCACGGCGCAATTCCTGCGCCAACTCAAGCCTCAACTCGGGGCGGACATGGCGGCCGACCCGCACGCTGCGCCCCTCACCAGACAGTTCCACCAGTGAGCCGTCGTCTGCCACCGGTTCCACCCGAACCCATTCGGCGCGAAACGTCGTCTGGGCGATGGTCAGGCCGAAATGCTGCTCGACCCGCATCTCGCGGCCGGCCAGCGTGATCACTTCGCGGTCGCCGGCATGCCTGGCCACCACCACCAGCGCGACACCGACGGCCAGCAACTCCAGGCCGGTGAACAAGCCCACGGCCCGCACGCCCTGCGACCAGAAACCGGCCGCCACCGCCAGCGACACACAGCACAACAGCAAGTAGGCTGTCACCAATTGGCGCGGCGTGATCGACACGTTGCGCCGGAGTTCGAACAGCCAAGACGACGGCAAGCCTGCCTCGCGACCGAAGCGCCAACCGGCATCGCGGCCCGGCACGGGCGGTGCAGGCCAGGGGCTGGGGGCAAGCGTGACAGACATGGGTGTCGTGTGAGGTTGGGAGCAGCGGTTCAAGACTTCCGCCCTGCACTGGAGGCCTGGGCTTGGGAACAGCAGGGCAATTGCATCGGCCCTGATCTGGCACATGACCAGACCGGACCAGCCACCTGGGTGCGCGGTGCGACCCTGCGTCAGATCAAGCCGGGATTCTAGCCGAGTGATAACCCGTGCTCGCGGGTTGGCATCACGCGCTGCGTTTGGGCAGCGTGGCCCGCAACGCGTCTAGCGACACGGTCGCAAGTTCACCGCGGGCCGGGCGCGGCACGGGCTTGTAGGCATGGCCATAGACCAGTTCGAAACTCATCCGGATCCGGCCCTGGCCGTCGGCGCGTTCGCCCAGCGCCCGCAACAGACGCGCGCGCCAGCGTGGCGTTCGCAAGCCGGCAAACCGCTCCAGCCCCAGGTGGCCGCCCAGCCCGCGCAGCTCGGCCAGCAAGGTCTCGGGCGAAGACCAGGTGAGTTGCAGCATCTCCTGGTCCATCACCGGATCGGCAAAACCGCCGTGCACCAGCAGGTCACCCAGGTCGTGCATGTCGGCATAGGGCGGTGCGGGCGAGGGCCAACCCAGCCCGGCGTAGACGCTGCGCAGCTCGCGCAAGGTATCGGGGCCGAAGGTCGAGAACATGACGAAGCCGTCGACCGCCAGCGCCCGGTGCCACAGCGCCAGCGTGGTCGCCGGGTCGGGGCTGGCGTGCAGCGTCAGGTTGGACCACAGCATCTGCGCCTGACCCGCGGGCACCTCGGTGCTCAAGGCCACCGACTGGGCGGCGTCCTGGCGGCGCTGGCCCCAGGCCCACCAGGGCGCGCGCAAGGCCGACCGGCTGCGTTCGACCAGCGCGCTAGTGGGCTCGGCCACGCTGCGGCGCGATTGCGGCCAGACCGCCTGCACCGCGGCCGCGCCGGCGCCGGTATGGCCCCACCAGTCCAGCCAGGTCTCGGGCGGGCGCAGGATCACGGGCAGGCGCTCGGCCATGCGGCGCGCCACCTCCTGGTGCAGCCAGGGCGCGCTGTCGGCGCGCGCCAAGCGGTCCAGCACATGGCTCAGCGCGACGGCATCGGTGGCGGGTTGCGGGGCACGGGCATCGGACATCGTCGGGCAGTATATTGAGCCCATGGCCACGGACAGCGTCCACCCGCCCCGGCCCGGCCCGCAAGGGCGCGGCTGGCTGCGCTGGCCCAGGCCCTGCCTGCTGTGCGGCACCTGGGACCGCCAAAGCCTGTGCGGCGCCTGCCAGAGCCGCTTCGTGCTGTCGGAGCCAGCACACTGCCCGCACTGCGCCCTGCCCAGCGCCAGCGGCCTGCGCTGCGGTGCCTGCCTGCGCGATCCGCCGCCCTTCAGCCACTGCGTGGCGCTGGCCGGCTACGGATTCCCCTGGGACCGATTGATCGCCCGCTTCAAGTTCCAGGACCAGCCTGAGCTCGCCGCGCTGCTGGCCGACTTGCTGGACCAGGCCGTCACCCGCGCCGGCCTGCCCGCGGTCGAGGCCGTGCTGCCGGTGCCGCTGAGCCCGGCCAGGCTGGCCGAGCGCGGCTACAACCAGGCCTGGGAGCTGGCGCGCCGGCTGGCGGTACGCCAGGGCCTGCCGGCCGAGGCCGACCTGCTGCGGCGCCTGCGCGACACGCCGCACCAGGTGGGGCTGACACGCGCCCAGCGCGAGCGCAACCTGCGCGACGCGATGTGGGTCGACCCGGCCGCAGCGACCCGCATCAGCGGGCGGCGCCTGGCGCTGGTCGACGATGTGCTGACCACCGGCGTGACGGCGATCGCGGCTACAAGGGCCTTGCGGGCGGCGGGGGCGGCCAGCGTGCAGGTCTGGGTGCTGGCCAGAACCGCGCCGCCGGGCCGCTGAAGGCCGGATGTGGGTCGAACGCCAGAACCCGCGACAGCAGTCGGCTGCGCGCGACAATCGCCGCGCCATGTTCAACATCGTTCTCGTCCAGCCAGAAATCCCGCCCAACACCGGCAACGTGATCCGCCTGGCGGCCAACACCGGTTGCGCGCTGCACCTGGTCGAGCCGCTGGGTTTTTCGATGGACGACAAACTGCTGCGCCGCGCCGGGCTGGACTACCACGAGTTCACCGCCGTGCGGCGCCATGCCGACTGGGCCGCGCTGCAGGCCGCGCAGCAAGCCGCCGGCGGACGGCTGTTCGGCTTCACGACGCGGGGAGCGCTGAACTTCGCCGCCGTGGCCTGGCAGCCGGGCGACTGGCTGGTGTTCGGCTGCGAGACCGCGGGTCTGCCGGCCGAGGTGCGCGACGCCCTGCCCCCGGCGCAGCGCGTGCGCCTGCCGATGCGGGCCGGCCAACGCAGCCTGAACCTGAGCAACGCGGTGGCGGTGGCGGTCTTCGAGGCCTGGCGCCAGCAAGGTTACGCCGGCGGCGACTGACCGGGCCGGGTCAGCCCAAACCAATCAGCCTTCGGACCGCGCCTCTCGCGCCATCAACTGGCGCAGCGCCTGGGCCGGCGTCAGCTCACCCTGCAGCACCGCCACCACCGCGTCGGTGATCGGCATCTCCACGCCGGTGGCGCGGGCCCTGGCCTGCAGGGTCGGCGCGGTGTGCACGCCCTCGGCGACATGACCGAGTTGGACCAGGATGTCGGGCAGGGCCAGCCCGGCCGCCAGCAGCAGGCCGACCCGGCGGTTGCGTGACAGGTCACCGGTGGCGGTCAGCACCAGGTCGCCCAGGCCCGACAGGCCCATGAAGGTCTCGGCGCGCGCCCCCAGCGCCAGCCCCAGCCGCGTCATCTCGGCCAGGCCACGGGTGATCAGCGCGGCGCGGGCGTTGAGCCCGAGTTGCAGGCCATCGGCGATGCCAGTGGCGATCGCCATCACGTTCTTGACAGCGCCACCCACCTCCACGCCCACCGGGTCGTTGCTGGTGTAGATGCGCAGGCTGTCGCTGTGAAAGGCCTGCACCGCCAGTTCACACAGCGAGGGATCGTCACTGGCGGCCACCAGCGCCGTCGGCTGGCCACGCGCCACCTCGAGCGCGAAGCTGGGACCCGACAGCACGCCGCAGCGCAGGTCAGGCCGCAGCGCGCGGACGAGTTCATGGCCTAGCGCCGCGCTGCCTGCCTCGAAACCCTTGCACAGCCACAGCGCGCGAGACGCGGGCGGCAAGGCGGACAGCCGCTCGCGCAGTCCCGCCATCGGTGTCGCGATGACCACCAGGCCAGTTGCGGCCAGCGGGTTCGTCACGTCCAGATCGGCGCTGATCTGCAAGGCCTGGGGCAGCGCCACCTCGGGCAGGTAACGCAGGTTGCGGCGGGTGGCAGCCATCTCGGCCGCCTGGGCCGGGTCGCGCGCCCAGAGCAGCACCGGGTGCCGCGCCGCAGCGGCGACCGCCAAGGCCGTGCCCCAGGCGCCGGCGCCCAGCACGACGATGGGCAGCGGGCGCATCGCCGGGCGCAAGCTCAGTTGGCGTTGGTCAGCATGCCGTTACCGGCGGCCTGGGCCTGCTGGGCTTCGAACATCGCCTGGAAGTTGACTTCGGTCAACATGATCGGCGGGAAACCGGCACGGGTGCAGATGTCGGAGACGATGGCGCGCAGGTAGGGGTAGATCATCTGAGGGCAGACGATGCTCAGGATGCCCTGGAGCTGCTCTTCGGGCACGTTGCGGATCTCGAAGATGCCGGCCTGCTTGGCCTCGATAAGGAACAGCGTCCGTTCCTGGAGTTGGGTCGTGACGGTGGCGGTGACCGTGACCTCGAAGATGCCGTCGGCCACCGGCACCGCCGCCATAGCCAGGTTGATGTCGACCTGAGGTGCTTGCTGCTCGAGCAGGATCTGCGGCGAGTTCGGTTGCTCCAGCGACATGTCCTTCAGGTACATGCGCTGGATCTGGAACACGGGGGTGAGGTCTTGGTCGGCCATGGGGTTGGGATCCTGGGGAGAAAACGGTGAGCCCGCGACCAAGGGGGTCAAGGGCTGCTTGCGGCGCGGATTATGGCGCAGCAGCGCGCCGCCCCTGGCGGCCGAGGCGTGCGGTTTTCGGCGCCGGGCAGTGCCTGGCGAGGACCCGGACCTTCAGGCCCGCGCGAGCAAGGGGGCCAGGCCGCCGCGGCGGTCCAGCGCCATCAGTTCGTCGCAACCACCGACATGGGTGTCGCCGATGAAGATCTGCGGCACGGTGCGGCGCCCGGTCAGCGCCACCATCTGGTCGCGCTGGGTCGGATCGAGGTCGATGCGCACCTCGTCGATCAGGTCCACACCGCGCTGCTTGAGCAAGGCCTTGGCCCGGATGCAGTAGGGGCAGACCTGGGTGGTGTACATGCGGACAGCGTTCATGGCGGGGAGACAGCAAAAGTGAAACTGCCTCGATTGTTCCAGGGGCTGCATACCCTTGCCCGGCGCCGGGCATGTCGGCCCGCGTATCAATCCACGATTCAGGCCGCGCTCTTGTCCACTGGCAAGCCGGCCTCGCGCCAGGCTTTCAGGCCGCCCGAGACGGCGGTGGCGCTCTCATAACCGGCCTTGCGAAGCACGCCTGCGGCACGGCCGGCACGCGCGCCACTGGTGCACAGCAGCAGCAGCGGCAAGGCCTTGTTGGACGGCAGCCCCTTGGCACCCGCCAATGCGCCCAGCGGGATGTTGCGCGCGCCGACGGCGTGGCCGGCAGCGAATTCAGCGGGTTCGCAGACATCGATCAGCACGCCCTTCTCGCGGTTGATCAGCCGCACGGCCTCGGCGGCGCCGACCGAGCCGCCGGCATTCTTCTGCAGCGCCTGCCACAACAGCAGGCCGCCGGAAGCGGCGGCGAGCAGGAGGAGCATCCAATTGTCGATGATGAACTTCACGTGTGTTTTGCCTGGCGCTTGAGAGAAGCGACGGATTATAGAATTCGACCCCGCGCCGTCAGGAATACCGCGCCGCTGCGGCTTGCTGCGGCCCCCTCCACCGCACCCCCACCCCAACCGCCCTGCCATGTACAAGCTCGTGCTGATCCGCCACGGTGAATCGACCTGGAACCTCGAGAACCGCTTCACCGGCTGGACCGACGTGCCCTTGACGCCGACCGGCGTGGCACAGGCCCAGCAGGCCGGACGGCTGCTCAAGGAAGCCGGCTTCGAGTTCGACATCGCCTACACCTCGGTGCTCAAGCGCGCGATCTGGACGCTGTGGCACACGCTGGACCAGATGGACCGCACCTGGCTGCCTGTGGTCAACGACTGGCGGCTCAACGAGCGCCACTACGGTGCGCTGCAAGGCCTGAACAAGGCCGACATGGCCAAGGAGTTCGGCGATGAGCAGGTGCTGGTCTGGCGCCGCAGCTACGACACGCCGCCGCCGGCGATGACGGCCGACGACCCACGCTGCGAACGTGGCGACCTGCGCTATGCCGGGCTGGCGCCCGGGCAGGTGCCCTTGACCGAATGTCTGAAAGACACCGTGGCGCGCGTGATGCCCTGCTGGACCGAGGTGCTGTCCCCGGCGATCCGCAGCGGCCGGCGGGTGGTGGTCGCAGCGCATGGCAATTCGATACGCGCCCTGGTCAAGTACCTCGACGGCATTGCCGACGCCGACATCGTGGGCGTCAACATCCCCAACGGCATCCCGCTGGTCTACGAACTGGACGCCGACCTGAAGCCTATCCGCAGCGCCTACCTGGGTGACCCAGAGGCGGCAGCGCAGGCCGCGGCGGCTGTGGCCAGCCAGGGCAAGGCCTGATCTCCAGCGCCAAGCCCGCGCCCCCTGGCCCGTCGTCGTCGGGCGCCCGGTGCTCAAACCGCCAGCCGGTCCTTGATCAATCCGTGCAGCGTCGCCGCCAGGGCCCGACGGTCGGCATGGGCGCTGGCCTGAGACAGCAGCAGGTCGACATGCACCACCAGGCCGCGCGCGGTGGCCACCCGCCACAGGCTCTGCAGCAGCGTGGTCTCGCCGACATAGACCACCGCCGGGCTGAAGCGGTGAAGCGCATCGGCAAAGCGCAGCACGGCGGGCTGGATAGGCGTGGCAGTGGCGATCGCCGCCTGCAGCAGGTTGGCGTGGAAGGGCAGCGGTTCCGGCCCCTCGCCGGTCGTGCCCTCGGGAAACACCGCCACGGTTTCGCCGTCACGCAGCGCCTGGGCCACCGCGTGGACCACGCGCAAGGCGTCGCGCTTGCGCTCGCGCTCGATGAACAAGGTGCCGGCACCCTCGATCAGCCAGCCCAGCAGCGGCCAGCGCAGCACATCGGCCTTGGAGACGAAGCGGGCGTGCGGCACGGCGGCGTGCAGCGCGGCGATGTCCAGCCAGGACACATGGTTGGCCAGCAACAGGCTGGCACCGGGCCGCGGCGTGCCGCTGACGCGCAAGCCCACGCCCATCACGCGCAGCACGCCGGCCGACCACCAACGGATGCGGGCCTGCCGGCCCGGCAGGTCCAGCGCCGGAAAGCGCAGCGCCATCACCGCCATGCCGTGCAGCAGGTGCAACGTCAGGCGCAGCAGTCGGAACAGCGCGAGCAGTGGCCGGCCCGGCGCCAGCCACCACGGGGCCGGCGGGCCGGCGGACCGGTCGGACGGCTGACCGGCCATCAGACGGCTTCGGCCTCGAAGGCCACTGTGCCCGCCACCAGCGTGGCGCGCACCCGGCCGGGCAGCGCCATGCCTGTGGATTCGAAGGCAAACGGCGTGTGCTTGCCCTGGCTGGCCAGGCCCTGGGGCGAGACCCGCCAGGTGATCGCGGGGTCGAAGATGCAGACATCGGCCACACCGCCGGTCCGCAACTGGCCGGCCGACGCGGACAGCGAGCCCAGCGCGTCACCCAGCACCCGCACCGGGTCGCTGGTGACGCGGGCCAGGGTGGTCGGCAGCGACAGGCCACTGTCCGATCCCCATTTCAGCGCCAGGCTCAGCAGCAGTTCCAGCCCGGTGGCACCCGGTTCGGCCTCACCAAAAGGCAGATTTTTGGCGTCTTCGTCGACCGGCGTGTGGTCGGACACCAGCGCGTCTATGGTGCCGTCAGCCAGCGCGGCGCGCAGCGCGGCACGGTCGGCGCCCTGGCGCAGCGGCGGCGTCAGCCGCATCGCCGAGTTGAAGTAGCCGATGTCGACATCGGTCAGGTGCAGCGAGTTGATCGAGACATCGGCGCTGATCGGCAGGCCCTCGGCCTTGGCGCTGCGCAGCAAGGCCACGCCGGCGGCCGACGACAGCCGGCACAGGTGGACCCGGGCGCCGGTGGTGCGCATCAACTCGATCAAGGTCAGCATGGCCACGGTCTCGGCCGCCACCGGCACGCCCGACAGGCCCAGCCTGGTGGCCAGCGCACCGCTGGCGGCCACGCCCTTGCCCAGCCAGCCGTCCTGCGGCCGCAACCACACGGTGTAGCCGAAGGTGGCGGCGTACTGCAGCGCGCGCGACAGCACCAGGGTGTCGAGTATGGGCACCTCGGCCTGCGAGAAGCCGACACAGCCGGCCTCGGTCAGCTCGGCCATCTCGGTCAGCACCTCGCCCTTCAGGCCGCGGGTCAGCGCGCCGAGCGGAAACAGCCGGCACAGCGACAGCTTGCGGGCGCGGAACTTGAGCATCTCCACCAGCCCCGGCTCGTCGAGCGTGGGGTCGGTGTCGGGCGGGCAGACCAAGCTGGTGACGCCACCCGCGGCCGCCGCGTTCAACTCGCTCTCGAGCATGCCCTCATGCTCATGGCCGGGCTCGCGCAGCCGCGCGGCCAGGTCGACCAGCCCAGGCGCGACGATGCAGCCGCTGGCGTCTATCACCCGGTTCGGCTGGAAATCGGCCGGCACCTGGCCCAAAGTGAGGATGCGGCCGGCGGCGATCGCGACATCGCCGGGTTCGTCGCGGCCGGAGGCGGGGTCGACCAAGCGACCGTTCCTGATGAGTATCTTCATGGTCGGTTCAAGCCTCGTTGCCCGCAATGATCGACATCACCGCCATCCTGACCGCGATGCCGAAGGTCACCTGCGGCAGGATCACGCTGTGCGTGCCGTCGGCCACCGACGAATCGATCTCGACGCCGCGGTTGATCGGCCCCGGGTGCATCACGATCGCGTCGGGCTTGGCCAGCCTGAGCTTGTCCTCGGTCAAGCCGTAATGCTTGAAGAACTCGCCCGCGCTGGGCAGCATGCCGCCGCTCATGCGCTCGTTCTGCAGCCGCAGCATGATGATCACGTCGGCGCCGCGAATGCCCTCGGCCATGTCGTGGCAGACCCGCACGCCCATGCCCTGGAAATCGCCAGGCACCAGGGTCTTGGGGCCGACCGCGCGGATGTCGGGCACGCCCAGCGTGGTCAGCGCGTGGATGTCGGAGCGCGCCACCCGGCTGTGCACCAGATCGCCGACTATGGCCACCGACAGCTGGGTGAAGTCCTTCTTGAAATGCCTGATCGTGTACATGTCGAGCAGGCCTTGCGTCGGGTGCGCATGGCGCCCGTCGCCGGCGTTGACCACATGCACATGCGGCGCGCAGTGCTGGGCGATCAGGTAGGGCGCGCCGCTCTCGCTGTGCCGCACCACGAACATGTCGGCATGCATCGCCGACAGGTTGGCGATGGTGTCGAGCAGGCTCTCGCCCTTGCTGGCGCTGCTCTTGGCGATGTCGAGGTTGATGACATCGGCCGACAGCCGCTTGGCGGCGATCTCGAAGGTGGTGCGTGTGCGCGTGCTGTTCTCGAAGAACAGGTTGAACACGCTCTTGCCACGCAGCAGCGGCACCTTCTTGACCTCCCTGTCGTTGACCGACAGAAAGGTACCCGCGGTGTCGAGGATGTGGGTCACCACGTCGCGCGGCAGGCCCTCGATGGACAGCAAGTGGATCAGCTCGCCTTGGCGATTGAGTTGGGGGTTGCGCTTGTTGAGCATCTCAGGCTTGGTCCTCTATGCTGAACGTCAAGCGGCCGTCCTCGGTGCGCGCCAGCGCCAGGGTCTGACTGGCCGGCAGGACGATCTTGGCGGCGGCAAAGGCAGCCTGGATGGGCAATTCGCGCCCGCCGCGGTCCACCAGCACCGCCAGCGTGACGCTGGCCGGACGGCCGTAGTCGAACAGCTCGTTGAGCACCGCACGGATCGTGCGGCCGGTGAACAACACGTCGTCGAGCAGCAGGATATGGGCGCCGTCCACCGCGAACGGGATCTTGGTGGCGTCGGTGCCGCTGGCCATGCCGCGGGCCGAGAAATCGTCGCGGTGCAGGGTGCTGGAGATCACCGCCGGCCGGCACTGGCCCAGCAGGTCGGGCAGGTCGGCGGCCAGCCGCTCGGCCAGCCAGGCCCCGCCCGACCAGATGCCCATCATGGCCATGCCGGGCCGCCACAGGGCTTGCACGCCGCTGCGCAACTCGGTGTAGAGGGCCTCGGCGTCGAGCGACAGGTTGCTCATGTCAGATTCCGCAAGAACTGGTCCAGGATTACCACGGCCGAGGCGGCATCGACATCGACCGCGCCGCCGGCCAGGGCTTCGGTGGTGCTGTAGCGCTCGTCCACCTCGTGCACGACCAGCCTGAAACGGCCGTGCAACTGGCGGCCGAAGCGCTGCGCGCGCCGGGTATTGTCGTGCGGCGCGCCGTCGGGGTGGCATGGAACGCCGACCACCAGCGCATCGGGCTGCCAGTCCTTGATCAAGCGGGCGATGGGCTCGAAGCGGGCGTCGCCCTCGGCGGCCACCGTGGTCAAGGGGCTGGCCGCGCGCAACAGGCTGTTGCCAGTGGCCACGCCGGTGCGGCGGGTGCCGAAATCGAATGCCAGGAAGGACTGCACGCGGCCCGCCGGTCCGCTCATGCGTGGCCAGCCTCCTGGCTGAGCATGCGCGGGTCGAAGCCCAGCAGCGAGACGGCGCGGTCGTAGCGCTGCTCGACCGGGGTGTCGAAGATGACCTCGGGCGCGGCGTCCACCGTCAGCCAGCCGTTGCGGCCAAGCTCGTCTTCGAGCTGGCCCGCGGCCCAGCCGCTGTAGCCCAGCGTGACCAGCAGGCGCTTGGGGCCGGTGCCAGACGCCAGGGCTTCCAGTACGTCCTTGCTGGTCGTCATCTCGAGCCCGCCGGGCACCGACAGCGTGCTGCTGTAGGGGCTGACCGACTCGCCCAGCTTCTCGTGCAGCACGAAGCCGCGCTCGGTCTGCACCGGCCCGCCGAAGTACACCGGCTGGTCGGCCAGCGCCGGCGAATCCAGGCTCAACTCGACTTTCTCGAACAGGTTGCCAAGCTTGATGTCTATCGGCTTGTTGATCACCAGCCCGAGCGCGCCCTTCTCGGTGTGCTCGCACAGGTAGACCACCGCGCCCGAGAAGGTGTCGTCCCCCATGCCCGGCATGGCGATCAGGAACTGGTTGGTGAGGTTCATGCGACCCGGCGACATGCGCTGATTCTAATGATGGCCGACACTCACGGCATGCACCACCCGAACAGCCCATTGATTGCCAGCGCGCTGGTCTGGTTTCGACGCGACTTGCGCGCCGACGACCAGGCCGCCTTGTTCCACGCATTGAAATCGGCGCGCCAGGTCTGGTGCGTCTTCATCTTCGACCCCGCCATCCTCGACCCCTTGCCGCGCGCCGACAGGCGGGTCGAATTCATCCGCGACAGCCTGGTCGACCTGGACGATCAGCTGCGCAGCCTGGGCATCGCCCACGGTGTCGCCGGCGTCGGCCTGATCGTGCGCCACGGCGACGTGCAGGTCGAGTTGCCGGCGCTGGCCGCGCAACTCGATGTGCAGGCGGTATACGCCAACCACGACGACGAACCCGGCGCGCTGGCCCGCGACGCCCGGGTGCGTGGCAAGCTGGCCGAGGCCGGCGTCGTGCTGCACACCAGCAAGGACCATGTCGTTTTCGAGCGCGACGAGGTGCTGACCGCCAGCGCCAGCCCGTACAGCGTGTTCACGCCCTACAAGAACGCCTGGCTGCGCAAGCTTGAGCCCTACTTCGTCAAACCCTACCCGGTGGCGCGACATGCCGGCGCGCTGGCGGCGCTGCACGCCGATCAACCCATCGGGGTACCGACCCTGGCGCAGATCGGCTTCGAGCCCACCAACCTGCACCAGCTCAAGCTGCCCACCGGCAGCACCGGCGCGCGGGAATTGCTGGCGGACTTCCTGGACCGGATCGACGACTACGCGGCGGCGCGCGACTTTCCGGCGGTCAAGGGGCCGAGCTACCTGTCGACCCACCTGCGTTTCGGCACGGTGTCGATACGCCGGCTGGCGCGCGAGGCCTGGCAGCGCATGCAGGCAGGGTCGCGCGGCGCCGAAGTCTGGCTGTCTGAGCTGATCTGGCGCGATTTCTACCACCAGATCCTGTTCCACCACCCGCGGGTGGTGGGCCACGCCTTCAAGCCGGCCTACGACGCGATCGCGTGGGCGCATGGCAAACATGCCGACGCGCTGTTCGCGGCCTGGGCCGAGGGCCGCACCGGCTACCCGCTGGTCGACGCGGCGATGCTGCAACTCCTGCAGACAGGCTACATGCACAACCGCCTGCGCATGGTGGTCGCCAGCTTCCTGACCAAGGACCTGGGGCTGGACTGGCGGCGCGGCGAGGCCTGGTTCGCCACCCACCTGAACGATTTCGACCTCGCGGCCAACAACGGCGGCTGGCAATGGGCGGCCTCCACCGGCTGCGATGCCCAGCCCTATTTCCGCATCTTCAATCCGGTATCGCAGAGCGAACGTTTCGACCCCGAGGGCAAGTTCATCCGGCGCTACCTGCCGCAACTCGCCGGCCTGCCGAACAAGCTGATCCACGCGCCCTGGCTGGCGCGGCCGATCGACCTGTTGGCCGCCGGCATCACGCTGGACCAGCAGTACCCACGGCCGGTGGTGGCCCACGACGAGGCCCGCGAGCGCACGCTGGCGCGCTACGCGGTGGTCAAGAGCGGCTGAGGCCGGGCGTGGCGCGTCACCAGACCCAGCAGTTCGTCCTCGACGTAGGGCTTGCCGAGGTAGTGGTCGACACCGAGTTCGGCCGCGTAGTCGCGGTGCTTCCTGGCCAGGCGCGAGGTGATCATGATCACCGGCAGGTCGGCCAGCCGGGCATCGGCGCGCAGTGTTCGCACCAGATCGAAGCCGTCCATGCGCGGCATCTCGATGTCGGTGAGCAACACCGCCGGGCGCTCGGCCAGCAGTTTTTCCAGGCCCTCGATGCCGTCCTTGGCCACCGCAACGCGGTAACCCTCGCGCTCGAGCAGGCGCTGCGTGATGCGCCGCACCGTCAGCGAATCGTCCACCACCAGCACCAGCGGCGCCTGGGCCGCAGCAGGCAGGCCGGCCTCGAAGCTGCCGGCCAGGCCGGTGGCTTGGCGCGCGGCGTCGCCGTACAGCGTGGCCAGCGCGACCGGGTTGTAGATCAGCGCCGGCAGGCCAGACGGCAGCAAGGTCAAGCCCACCAGGCCGGGCACGCGCGACAGCTGCGGACCGAGGTTCTTGATCACCACCTCCTGGTTGCCCAGCACCTCGTCGACATGCAGCACCACGCGCTGAGCGGCGCTGCGGATGATCACCACCGGAGCGGTGCGGCCACTGACGCTGCCGCGCGGCGTGCCCATCAGCAGCGCGTCGAGCCAGAAGAAGGGCAAGGCCTGCGCGCCGTCGAGGTGGCTGGAATGCGCATAAGCCCGCGTCAGTTCGGCCAGCGTCACCCGGCGCACGGTTTCCACCAGCGTCGAGGGCACGGCGACCACGCGGTCGCCGCAGCGCAGCATCACGACCTGGGTGACCGCGGTGGTCAGCGGCAGCACCAGGCGCAGGCTGGTGCCCAGGCCGGGCGCACTGGCCGTCTCGATGCGCCCGCCCATCGCGTTGACGTCGGCGCGCACCACGTCCATGCCCACGCCGCGGCCGGCCAGGTCGGTGACGCTGGCCGCAGTGCTGAAACCAGGCTGGAAGATCAGGTTCGCAAGTTCGGTGTCGTCAGGCCGCGCGTCGACCGCGATCAGGCCCAGCGCCAGGCCGCGCTGGCGGATGGCACCCAGGTCGAGACCGGAGCCGTCATCGCGCACCTCCACGCTGACCTCGTTGCCGGACTGGCTGACCGCCATCGTGATGCTGCCGGTGGCGGCCTTGCCGGCTGCGCTGCGCCGGTCGGCCGGCTCGATGCCATGCACCACGCTGTTGCGCAGCAGGTGCTCGAAGGCCGGCGTGATGCGGTCGAGCACGCCTCGGTCGATCTCGATCGCGCCACCGACGATGTCGAGCCGCACCGCCTTGCCGGTCTCCTTTGCGGCCTGGCGCACGACCCGGTACAGACGCTCGGACAGCGATTCGAACTCGACCATCCGGGTGCGCAGCAGGTCGTCCTGCATGTCGCGTGTCATGCGCGCCTGGTGCGCCAGCGCATCCTCGGTCGACTGCAGCCTGCGCCGCAGGCCACGTTGCACGGTGGCCACGTCGGCCACCGACTCGGCCATCACCCGCGTCAGCTCCTGGAACCGGGTGAAGCGGTCCATCTCCAGCGGGTCGAAGTCCTGCGCCGCGGCGCGGGCAGCTTCCAGGCGGGTGGCGATCTGGGTTTCGGCCTGCAACTCGATGTCGCGCAGTTGGGCACGCAGCCGAGCGAGGTTGTCAGCGAGGTCGCCCAGCCCGCCCTTGAGCTGGCCGAGGTCGGACTCGATGCGGGCCCGCGCGATGCTGACCTCGCCCGCCTGATTGACCAGGCGGTCGAGCAGCGGCGCGCGCACCCGCACCGACCCGGCCACAGCACCGGCCGGTCGGACAGGCCGGGTTTCGACCGGCACGGCTGACGCGGCGAAGCGCCGCCAGTCCATGCCCGGGCGGGTCACCGGCGGTGGCGACGAGTCCGCCATCGCCGGCAACGCCACCGCCTGGGCCACGGCTACGGCCGCAGCGGTGGCGGGCGCGGGTGCGGAGCGCAGCAGGTCGAAAGCCGCTTCCAGCGCATCGGCATGCGCCACCAGGACCGCCAGATCGGACGCCGACGGCAGCGCGCCAGCCACGCCGGACTGCGCCATCCGCTGCTGCACCTCGCTTTCGAGACGGTGCACCATTTCGCCCAGACGCATCGCACCGGCCAGGCGCGCACTGCCCTTCAGGCTGTGCAGGCTGCGCATGCTGGCCGCCGCGGCATCGTGCCCGGCCGGGTCGGCCGACCATTCACGCAGCCGCGACTGCAACTGCGGCAGCAATTCCTGCGCCTCCTCGACCAGAAAAGGGAAGAGCTCGGCATCGATCGCATCGACCTGGTCGATGTCCTCATCGAAACCGATTGACCCGTCGCGCTGCCCCGCGTGCAGCTCAGCGGCCGCCGGCTCGGCCTGCGGCCCGACTTCAGCGAAAGGCAGCAGGACGGCACGACCCAGCACCGCCGCGCCGGCGTCTTGCGCCTCGGCATCGACCGGCTCGGCAGCCTCGTGCCCGGCCTCGGGTTGCACATCGGCTTGCCGGTCGGCAGCGCCGGTATCGGCGGCCGGCGCGGCATGGGCCAGCGCTTGCAGCGCATGCAGCAGATCGGCGTCGGGCGGATTGAGGAAGCCGGCAGCAAACAGGTGCAGCAAGCGCCGGATCTCGTCGGACGCCCGAATGAACAGTTCAGCTTCGTCGCCGCGACCGCGGCCACGCAGGTTGGACCGATCGAGCGCGTGCTCGAGCGCGCGCGCCAGCCGCGACAGGTCGGTATAGCCCACCGCGCCGGAGTTGCCCGCCAGCGAGTGCGCCAGCGCCACCGCCGCATCGCCGACCGCCCCGCCCTGCCCGACCGCCCACCCGGCCAGTTCGACCCCCAGCCGACTCGACAACTCGTCGGCCTCATTGAGGTAGATGGTGAACAGCGGGATCACTATGCGCAGCGGTCCGATCTGGCGGTAGGCCTCGGGCTCGAGCTCAGGCGCTGTCTCGGGCTCGGGTGATCCGGCTGGCACCGCTTCGGACGGCACCCCCGGCAGCCCGCTGTCGAGGTCGAGCGCAGGAAGTGCCGCCGCCGGCCGCGACCGGTCGGCTGCCTCGGCCTGTTCGGGCAAGTCCAGCGACAGCTCGAAGTCCAGGTCAGGCGACAGCTCGAGTTCGGTAGCCTCGGCCACCGCGATCAGCGGCGCCAACGCTTCGTTGCCCGGCTCGGTCAGGCCGGCCAGATCGAACTCAGGCAGCCCGGTCGGCACTGCGGCCGGCGGCAACACCTCGGGTGGCGGGAACAGCAGGTCCAGATCAGCGGCCAGCGGCAGATCGGGAACATGGACCAGCAGGCCGGCGGCGGGCTCGCGTTCGACCTCGGAGGTCGCGAAGCCCGGGGTCTTGGTGTCTTCAAACTGCGGCGCTGGCAAGACGTCGGCTGCCCGCCCGGACAGCGGTTGCGGCAACCGGTCGGGCAACGGCGCCAGAAGCTCCTCGGCCTGCAGCGGCGCGTCAGGAGACGGCCCGCCGCGCAGCGCATCGGCCCGCGCCACCAGGCTGCCGGCATCGAAGCCGACGCCCTGCCCGGCCTCCAGGGCCTGCAGCCAGCGCCCGAAAAAGTGGCCCGCCTGGACGCCAAAATCGCGCAGCGCGGGGTCGGCATCGCCGCCATGTTCGGTCAACCTGGCGTTGTAGAGCTGCTCGCAAGCCCAGGCCGCCTCGCCAAAGTCAGCCAGCCCGACCATGCGCGCACTGCCCTTGAGGGTGTGGAAGGCGCGGCGCACGGTATCCATGGCCTGTCGGTCACCATGGCTGGCCTGCCAATCGACCAGCGCTGCCTGGGCCCCCTGCAACACCTCACGCGCTTCCTCGAGAAAGACCTCGCGCATCTCGAGATCGTCTTCGAGGCCACTGAGCCCGGACGGCACGGCCTCCTCCGACAGCGACATGGCCGCGCCCGGCCGAGAAGCGGGCGACCCCGACTCGGCCGCCGGCGCGCTGTCCGGGCTGAGCACAGGCAATCCGTGGCTGCAGAGCACCGGCTCACTGGACGGCTGCTGCGCCGGCGTGCCGGGCGCCGCCTCGGGGCCTGTGGCGAGTCCTGGCGCGGACGCGCTGGCAGCACGCCGGGCGGCCCGGGCCTGCGTGACGATGCTGTCGAATTCGAGCGACACCGCCAGCGCGTCGGTGTCGGGCGGGCCGGCCACCGGCTCGGCCGGTCGCGCGTCGAACCCATCGAAACCGGTGGGTCGGTCGGACCGGGCCATCACCGTCGACAGGACGCCGCTGTCGGGGTCGAAGTGGAACAGCGACTTCGCCATCTGCGGCTGCACGCTGACCATGTCGATCAGGAAACTCAGTGCGCCCAGGTTGTCGGCCAGGCGGTCGAAGGTGCCGGTGGCGATCGCGTGCTGCGGGTTGACCTCGGTGCTGGCCAGCGCATCGACATCGTCGCGCATGCACAGCACCGCCTGCGAGGCCTGGTCCAGCCCCAGTACCGCCAGCACGCCGCGCATCGCCGAGAGCTGCGCCGGCACCGGGATCAACACCTCGCGCTGGACCGGGTTGCGGAAGTAGTGGTCGATGTTCTGCTCGACCTCGGACAGCGAGGCGCGCAACTCCTGCACCACGCTGCCCATGGTCTGGCGGTCGGAGACACGGCGGTAGAGCTCCTCCATCCAGAGATCGAGCGTGCCCGGGTCGCGCGCCTGGCGCACGGCGTCGATGCGCTGGGCCAGACGGCGAATGCGCTGGACGCCGTCGGGGTGGTCGAAGTCGCCGTCCTCGATAGACGCCTCGAGGTAGAGCAGCGCCGTGGCCACCTCCATCGCCAGATCGGCCGGCGGCTCGGCGCCGGTGGCCGTGGTGTGGGCCGAGGCCACCTGCAGCGCGCGACCCAGGATGCCGCCATCGGGATAGAGGCGGGCCAGAGAATCGCTGACCAGCGCGAACGGCTCGGACAGGCCGTTCAGGCGAGCCAGATCGCCAGCGGCCACCGCCGACCACAACTCCTTGGCTGCGGTCACGCGCTTGCGCGCCTGCGCCAACCAGGCCGGATCGAATCGGCCCAGCCTGACCTGGTCATAGTCGACCACCTCCCGCCCGGCCAGGTCGTAAGCCTGGTGGATCGCGGCCAGCCGCGGCCCGACCGGCATCCCCTCGCGCGGCTGGGCCTGGCTGCAGAAGAACAGCAGGTCGCGCGCCAGTTGCTCGGAAGGCTCGGCCTGGACGCCCGCGCGCAGCTGCGCCAGCAGTTTGGAGCCTATGCGCTTGCTGTAGGCATCGGGCTGCAGCAAGCCATCAGCCTGGGCCTCGAAGAAACCGGCCGCGAGTTGCCACAAAGTGGCCAGGCGGGGGTGGGGCGGTCTTGGCGCCGGAGTCTGAGGCGGGTCAGGCAGGTCATCGGCGTCGAACAACGCCTGGACCCCGGCTGCCAGGCTGGCGAACAACTCGGCCATGCGGGCAGCCACGCCGGGTGGCGCGCCACGCATCAAGGCCAGCAGGTCGGCCTCGATGCGGCCGACGGTGGCCTCATCGGGCGTGGCCGCAGGCACGCCGGTCTCGGGCACCAGATCACGCCAGCACCACTCGACCGACCACAGGTCGGCGGGGTGGGCACGCGTCACGCCGGCCAGCTCCTGCAAGGCGCGGTACGGCGGAAACAGCGACAGCGTGGAGACCGGCTTGCCCGCCAGCCGGCGGGCGATGAAATCGAGCAAGGCGAACGAGCCGCGCTCGATCGCCTCCACTGCCGCCGGCGTGATCAGCTTGGGGCGGGCGCTCAGGCGCTGCAGCGCCGCCTCGGCGGCACGCAGCACTTCGGCGGCACGGCCCAGGCCGACCAGTTCGAGCACGCCCACGCTCTGGTGCAACTGGCTGCGCGCCTGGCGCAGCACCGCCGGGTCGACGCTGTCGAGATCGACAGCTTGCGCCTGCTCCTTGAGGTAGCGGCGCAAGGCCTTGTTGGCCAGCTCGAGCGAGCGCCGCACCTCGTCCTGCACCCAGGACAGTGCGCTCAGGTCGTCCCGCATCACGGGGCTGTCGACCCGATCGTTGCTCACCACCATGGTTGTCGCCGCCCTTGCTGCAGCGTCAAGCCGGGCCGCAAAGACCGAAAGCCACGCCGCACCGCCTGGGCAGGCCGGAGCGCAGCGCCGTGCAGCGGGTCAGCGCCGTTCTCGCTGGTGGCCAAAGCCAACCACGCTGGAGGCATCGGGCGTGACCCAGCGGACGCCTCGGATCCGGCTCTGCCGGTCCGCTGGCGTTGCAACCTCGGGGGGGAGGCGCCGAAGGCGCTTTGGGGGGAAGCCACTTCAAGCGATCTTGAACCGCGACACCGACTGGCGCAGTTCCTCGGCGGCGCGCGACAGTTCGCGCACCATCTGCGCGGTCGAGCGCGTGCCCTCGCCGGTCTGCTCGGTGACGGCGAAGATGTGCTGGATGTTGCTGGCCACCACGTTGGCTGACGAGGCCTCGCTCGACGCCTGGGCCGAGATGCTCTCGATCAGCTCGGCGAGCTGCCGGGTGACGCGGTCGATGTCGCCCAGCGCCGACCCGGCCGCGTCAGACAGGCGCGCGCCGTCGACCACGCCCTGGGTCGAACGCGCCATCGCAGCCACCGCGTCCTGGGTGTCGGTCTGGATGGTCTTGACCAGCGCCGAGATCTGGCGCGTGGCGTCGGCCGAGCGTTCGGCCAGGCGCTGCACTTCCTCGGCCACCACCGAGAAGCCGCGACCGGCCTCACCGGCAGAGGCGGCCTGGATCGCGGCGTTCAGCGCCAGCACGTTGGTCTGCTCGGTGATGTCGGAGATCAGCTCGGTGATCTCGCCGATCTCCTGCGACGACTCGCCCAGCCGCTTGATGCGCTTGGAGGTCTCCTGGATCTGGTCGCGGATCGCGTTCATGCCGCCGATCGAGTTCTGCACCGCGGTCAGGCCCGATTCGGCCGCAAGCAGCGACTGGCGTGCCACCTGGGCCGACTGCTGGGCCTGGCCCGAGACGTCGTTGATGCGCAGCGCCATCTGAAGCACCGATTCGCCGGTCTCGCGGATCTCGCGCAATTGCTCGTCGGAGGCGGCCAGCAGGTCGACCGAGGTCGCCTCGACCTGACCTGCGGTCTCGGTGACGCGGCCGGCAGTGTCCTGCACCTGGGCCACCAGTGAGCGCAGTTCTTCGACGGTGTAGTTGACCGAGTCGGCGATCGCGCCGGTGATGTCCTCGGTGACGGTGGCCTGCCGGGTCAGATCGCCTTCGGCCACTGTCTGCAACTCGTTCATCAGCCGCAGGATCGCCGCCTGGTTGGCATCGTTGACGCGCTTGGCCTCCTGCTCCTGGCGCTCGGCCTCGCTACGCTGCGCCTCGGCCAGACCGGCGCGCTGCGACTGATCGGTGACATAGAGCTTGAGCAGACCCCAGCCGCCCAAGGCGACCAACGCCAGCGCCAGCAGCATGGCCGCCGCGTGGCCAGCCCGAAAGCCGCCTTCGGCTGCAAGCAGATCCTGCACCGCTTGCAGGCCTTTGCGCAGCGGCTCGCTGTCGGCCACCACCGCGGACTGGGCGTCGCGGGCACTGACCAGGCCTTGCAGGTTGCCGAGGATGGCACCGGCCTGGGTACGGGTCTGCTCGTATTGCTTGAGCAGAGCCTGCAGACGCTCCTTGACCTGGGGATCCTTGGTGCCGGCCAGACGCAGATCGGCACTGCCGTTGAGCAGGCCCTCGGCGATGTCGCGGAAGGTGTTCAAGTCCTTGCCCAGGAGGAAGACCGCCTCGGCGCTGGCGCCTTCCAGGGTCAGGAACTCGTTGGCGCTCTTGCCTATGCGCTGGGTCAGCATCACCAACTGGCCCGACTGCTGCACCTCGATGGCCGGCGCCCCTTGCTGAAGTTTGAGCGCGGACACCGTCTCGGCCGACTCCAGCAACTCGCCGGCCTGGTTGTTGATGCTGCGCAGCGCCTGGCCGACCTGGATCAGCATCTTCTGCTGGCCCATCACCACGCCGGCGTTCTTCTCGGCCCGGTCGATCAGCGGCATCAGCGGTTCGAGCAGGGACCGGGCCGCTGCCGGCACCGCGGCAATCCCCGAACTGCCCTCCTTGAGCGCGCGGGTGTTGGCGGCCAACACGCTGGCGGCCTCCTTGACCTCGTCAAACGAAGCCGGACTGCCGCCCAGCGCCTGCGACACCGCCTTGGCCAGGCGCTGCGACTGCATCAGCGCCTGGCCGGTGGCACCGACCTGGCGCGTGTTGCGACTGGCCGCGGTCAGGGCCAGCACGGCCGCCAGCATCATCAGCAGCAGGCCAGACATCACCAGCGCACCGAGGATGCGCTGCTGCTGCGGCAGCGGCCGGTGGCCGATCAGCGGCAGGGCCCGGCCTGACGGCGCCGGCCCCGCGTCGACACCGGCGCCCGAAGTGGTGGACAAGTCGGCGAAGTCGCTGAGCCGGTCGGTGGGTGGCATTTCGGAGCTGATCGCGTCGGCGACCGAGTGGCCGCTGACCTTGGGCATCAGGTCGGCATTGACCGTGGGCGCCCCCGCATCGCCACTGCGCGTGTCGGGCCCGGTCAGGGAGGTGGGTTCTTCGGCATCCGCTGCCGCCTGCGACGCAGCGAAATGGGTCGGCACACGCTCCGGGACGCCGTCGCCAATCCGCCGGTTGCTCCTGAGTCTGTCCAGCAAGCCCATCGCATCCCCTCGTCAGTCCTGCCTGCGGTCCAAACCCACCCCGCGGGTGTCGCTGACCTCAGCCGGTGATTGCCAGAAACTGTGGCAAACCCGCCAGTTCGGCGAGATCGATCTCCTGCCACACCCGACCCGCGGCATCCTGCCAACGCGCCGGCGCGAAAGCCGGCTGCGCAGGATTGTCAACGCTTTCAACCACCCGCTGCAGGTCCAATGCGTGGCGTAATCCCTCCAGCCGGTCCACCAGCAGCGCGGCGTTGACCTCGAGCTCGCCGTTCAGCGCCACCAGGCGGGCCTGCGCAGGCGGCGCCGACTTCGACGCCGGGCGCAAGCCCAGAAACACCGCCAGGTCGACCACCGCGCAGACGCCACCGCGCAGGTTGACGACGCCGGTCAGCCAGTCCTGGGTGTGCGGCACCGGCAGCACCGCCCCGAGCTTGAAGATCTCGCCGGCCTGGCGCAGCGCGATCAGCAGGCCCTGGCCCGCGCAATCGACCGCCAGCCAGGACCGGCCTGGCGACTCGGTTCGCGCCTGCTTCATGCGCTCGGCAAGCCGGGTCTGCAGATCGCGCAGCGCTTGCTTGTTGGCCATGGCGGTATCGGGGCCGGGCGTTTGTTGGCGGTTCCGCGGCTCAATCGAGCTTCTTGATCTTGGCGATCAGCTCATCGGCCTGCACCGGCTTGACGACATAGTCACGCGCGCCCTGCCGCATGCCCCAGACCCGGTCGGTCTCCTGGCTCTTGCTGGTGCACATGATCACCGGCAGGCCGAGATAACGCGGATCACGGGTGATGGAGCGAGTCAGCTGAAAGCCGTTCTGCCCCGGCATCACCACATCCATCAGGATCAGATCGGGCCTGTCTTCGGCCAGCCGCTTCAGCGCCTCGTCGCCGTTCTCGGCCGTGCGCACCGAGTAGCCGCGCTTGCGCAGCAAGTCGGACAGCATATGCAATTCCGTCCTGGAATCGTCGACCAGCAAGATCTTGTGCACAGCCATGGATGTCTTCTCCCGCTAGACCAGACGCCGGAGACCGGTCACCCTGGTCGACAGATTCTGCCGCAGCCCTAAGCCAGGCGCAGCACGGTCAACCCGGAACCGGGTCGGTGGGAAGTTCGGGTTCCGCCGCGACACCGACGAACTGCTGCACCGCACGCAGCAACTGGTCCTTCGTGAAGGGCTTGGTCAGGTAATCCTCCGAACCCACCATCCGGCCGCGCGCCTTGTCGAACAAGCCGTCCTTGGACGACAGCATGATCACCGGCACATGCGCAAAGCGCGGGTTGCGCTTGATGATGGCGCAGGTCTGGTAGCCGTCGAGCCGCGGCATCAGGATGTCACAGAAGATCAGCTGGGGCGAATGGTCGTTGACCTTGGCCAGGGCGTCGAAGCCGTCCTCGGCCAACACCACCTCATGTCCACCCTGCCGCAGGAAGATCTCGGCGCTGCGCCGGATCGTGTTGCTGTCATCGATGACCAGCACCTTGGTGACGGCAGCAGATCCTGCGGCTTTGGGCGGGTCCATGTCGGCTCCTCGTCAGGGGGTTGCCGGCAGAACCGCTGGATACGGCGAGCAGGCCTTGATCAGGCCAGCGTCAAAGCTGGACCATCTCGAAGTCTTCCTTGCGGGCCCCGCATTCGGGGCAGGTCCAGTTCATCGAAACGTCAGCCCAAGCGGTTCCCGGAGCGATGCCGTGCTCGGGGTCTCCCGTCGCCTCGTCATAGATCCAGCCGCATATCAAGCACATCCAGGTTCTAGCGTCATTCACGTTGTTGGGCAGGTCACTACAATGAAGCAGGCATTGTAGCCACGCCGTTTCACGGCCTTGCCGGGCTGCGGCAGGGCCGCAACGGGTTGTTGTAGTTTTCCTCAGGTTGCAGGCGCCCAGGTTTCTGCGCCTGCAAAAAAATCACGGATCCGTTCATGACCGCTAGCCCCCCCTCCATCCCCGACGCTGCAGCGGCCGACGCCGGAGCCGATGCGCTGCAGGACGCGGCAGCGCCGGCCTGCGTGATGAGCTTCAACGCCGCCGACCCGAGCGGGGCCGGCGGTCTGGGGGGTGATGTCTGCACCCTGGCCGCGATGGGCGCGCATGCGCTGCCGGTCACCACCAGCATCCTGCTGCGCGACACCGCCGAGATCTTCGACCACCATGCAATCGACGCCGATGTGATCGCCGAGCAGGCCCGCACCGTGCTGGAGGACATCACCGTGGCCGGCTGGAAGGTCGGCTTCCTGGGCAGCGCCGACGCCGTCAGCGCAGTGGCCGAGATCCTGTCCGACTACCCCGACGTGCCGCTGGTGTCCTACCTGCCCAACCTGGGCTGGCTGGACGACGACCAGTCCCAGCCCTACCTCGAAGCCTTCCGCGAGCTGATCCTGCCCGCCACCGAGGTGCTGGTGGGCAACCACAAGACGCTGACCGACTTCCTGCTGCCCGACTGGGACAGCGAGCGCCCGGCATCGGCACGCGAACTGGCGGTGGCCGCAGGCGAGCGCGGCACGCGCTTTGTGCTGGTCACCGGCATCATGCTCGCGGCCAAGGGCGGCGACCAATTCATCGACAACGTGCTGGCCTCACCCCAGGGCGCGCTGACCGGCGAGAAGTTCGAGATGTTCGAAACCTCGTTCGTCGGTGCCGGCGACACGCTGAGCGCCGCGCTGGCCGCGCTGCTGGCCGCGGGCGCGGAACTGCAGGCGGCCGTCGGCGAGGCGCTGGCCTTCATGGACCAGACCCTGGATTCGGGCTTCCGCCCCGGCATGGGCAATGTGGTGCCCGACCGCTTCTTCTGGGCCCTGCCGCCGACCGACGAGGACGGCGACGGTTCGCCCGAAGGCGCGCCGCTGCCCGAGCCCGAGATGCCTGAAACCAAGGCCAAAGGCGCGCCGCGGCGCGTCCACTGAGTCCTCTCGAGCGCCCCGGCGGTCTGCATCATGCGGCTGCGGGGGCTGAGCAACCGGGCCAGACCCTGTCCAATCGAGAGCCGCCAGACCCCCCTCCTCCAGCCCGCCGACATGACCAGCAACCTGCAACTCTTCGAGCGCGCCCAGCGCGTGATCCCCGGCGGCGTCAACTCGCCCGTGCGCGCCTTCCGCGCAGTCGGCGGCACGCCGCGCTTCATCGCCCGGGCCCAAGGCCCTTACATGTGGGACGCCGAAGGCCAGCGCTACATCGACTACATCGGCTCCTGGGGACCGATGATCCTGGGTCACGGTCACCCGGCGGTGCTGGAAGCGGTGCAGAAGGCGGCGCTGGACGGCTTCAGCTTCGGCGCGCCCACCGAGCGCGAGATCGAGCTGGCCGAGGCCATCATCGCCCAGGTGCCCTCGATCGAGCAGGTACGGCTGGTTTCGTCCGGCACCGAAGCCGGCATGAGCGCGATCCGGCTGGCGCGTGGCGCCACCGGGCGCAGCAAGATCGTCAAGTTCGAGGGCTGTTATCACGGCCACGCCGACGCGCTGCTGGTCAAGGCCGGCTCCGGCCTGGCCACTTTCGGCTACCCGACCAGCGCCGGCGTGCCGGCCGAGGTGGTACAGCACACGCTGGTGCTGGAGTACAACAACCTCGAGCAGATCGAGGAAGTGTTCGCCAGCCAGGGCAGCGAGATCGCTTGCGTGATGATCGAGCCGATCGCCGGCAACATGAATTTCGTGCGCGCGTCGGTGCCCTTCATGACCCGCATCCGCGAACTCTGCACGCAATACGGCGCGCTGTTCGTCTTCGACGAGGTGATGACCGGCTTCCGGGTGGCGCTGGGCGGCGCGCAAAGCGTCTACGCCGGCCTGATCCCCGGCTTCAAACCCGACATCAGCGTGTTCGGCAAGGTCATCGGCGGCGGTATGCCGCTGGCCGCCTTCGGCGCCAGCCGGGACATCATGCGCCTGCTCGCGCCGCTGGGCCCGGTCTACCAGGCCGGCACGCTGTCGGGCAACCCGGTGGCCACCGCCTGCGGGCTGGCCACGCTGAAAGAGATCAGCAAGCCGGGCTTCTACGAAGCGCTGTCGGCCAAGACCCGCTCGCTGGTCGAGGGCCTGAGCGGCGTGGCCCGCGAGGCTGGCGTGCCCTTCGTCGGCGACAGCGAAGGCGGAATGTTCGGCTTCTTCTTCGCCGACAGCCTGCCGCAGAACTACGGCGTCGTGATGGCCACCGACCAACCCCGCTTCAACCGCTTCTTCCACGCCATGCTCGAGCGCGGCGTCTACCTGGCACCGGCGCTGTACGAGGCAGGCTTCGTCAGCGCGGCGCACCAGGCCGAGGACATCGCGGCGACGGTGGACGCGGCACGCGCCGCCTTCAAGGCATGAGCCCGCACCGGGACAAGCCATGATCAAGCCTGTGCAGGTGCTGGGCCAGCCGGCGATGTGGCTGCGCGCGCCCGACGGCGCCGAGGTCACCGTGCTGCTGCACGGCGGCCAACTGGTGTCGTGGATTCCGGCCGGCGACCAGGAGCGGCTCTACCTGTCGCCGCTGGCGGCGGCCGGCGGCACCCCGGCGGTGCGCGGCGGCATCCCGGTGATCTTTCCGCAGTTCGCGCAACGCGGCCCGCTGCCGCGCCACGGCTTCGCACGCGACCGGACCTGGCAATGGGTGGAAGGCGCCGACCGCGGCGGCGTGATGATAGGCGTGCTGCGCCTGACCGACGACGAGGCGACACGGGCCCTCTGGCCGCACCGTTTCGAGGCTGAACTGAGTTTCAGCTTCTGCGGACTGCAACTCGACGTCGAACTGGCGGTCACCAACACCGGCGAGTTGGGCAAGGATGCGACCTTCGAGTTCACCGCCGCGCTGCACACCTACCTGCTGATCGACAACCTGCGCCAAGCCAAGCTGGCCGGGCTGTACGGTGTGCGCTACCTCGACAACCTGACGGGACTGACCCAGCCGCAGGAACTCGATCCGCTGGGCTTCGTCGGCGAGATCGACCGCATCTACCTCGACACCCACGCCATCCACAAGGGGCCGCTCGGCCTGTCGACCGCGATGGGCCGGATGACGATCCAGACCGAAGGCTTCGACGACGCGGTGGTCTGGAACCCGGGTCCGGTCAAGGCCGCCGCGCTGGCCGACCTGCCCGACGACGACTGGCAACGCTTCCTTTGCGTCGAGGCGGCCCACATCGGCACCCCGGTGACCTTGGCGCCAGGCCAGGAGTGGGTGGCGCGGCAGGGGTTTGAAGCCTGAGCGGCCCGTGATTGCGCAGCGACTGGCAGCCGACGATGACACGATGAAGGTCGTCTGTGCCAGAACGCCAAGGTCAGCGCCGGCTCAATCGCCGGGAATGCGCGGCGGGTTCAAGATCACCTTGCGCGCGGCGCGCTTGCGCATGTTGATGTTGAGCATCTCCACCGTCACCGAGAAGGCCATCGCGAAATAGACATAGCCCTTGGGCACATGGTGGTCGAAGCCCTCGGCGATCAGCACCACGCCCACCACCACCAGGAAGGACAGCGCCAGCATCTTGATCGTCGGGTGGTCGGACACGAAGCGGCCGATGCCGCCGGCAAACACCATCATCAGGGCGACCGAGACGATGACCGCCGCGATCATGATGCGCAAGTCGTCGACCATGCCCACCGCGGTGATGATCGAGTCGAGCGAGAACACGATGTCGACCACCATGATCTGCAGGATCACGCTGGAGAAGCTGGCCTTGGCGATGCTGGCCGCATGCGCCTCCTCGCCTTCGAGCGACTGGTGGATCTCACCCGTGCTCTTCCAGATCAGGAACAGGCCGCCCGCGATCAGGATCGCATCGCGCCCCGAGATGGCCTGCCCCAGCAGCGTGAACAGCGGCGCCACCAGGCCGACGATCCCGGCCAGCACCAGCAGCAGTCCGATGCGCATGAACATCGCCATGAACAGGCCCAAGCGCCGGGCCAGATCGCGCTGCGCGGGGGGCAACTTGTCGACCAGGATCGCGATGAAGATGATGTTGTCTATGCCCAGCACCAGTTCCAGCGCGGTGAGGGTGGCGAAAGCCATCCAGGTCTGGGGGTTGGTCAGCAGTTCCACGGTGTCGAGCCTGGGTTGGAGAGGGAGCCACATTGCCGGAAAGGTGTGACGGTCACTAGATTCTCCCCGACGCAGGATGCCCGTCCGGCGGGACCGGTCATGATGCGGGCTGGCTTGACCCTGTCCGGGCAGGGATTGACCTTCCCCCGCAGCCCCGAAAGGCCAGCATCGCGGCCGGCGCCCTTCAGCCCGGGCTGGCCTTGATCGGCCGCTTCCACCCGGCGATCGACAGCTGCTTGCCGCGCGCCACCGTCAACTGCCCGGGCGGCGTGCTCTTGCTGACCGTGCTGCCGCCGCCCACCGTGCCGCCGGCGCCCAGCGTCAGCGGCGCGATCAGCACACAGTTGCTGCCGACATGCACGTCGGCCTCGATCACCGTGCGGTGCTTGTGGGCGCCGTCGTAGTTGGCGGTGATGCTGCCGGCGCCATAGTTGACGCGCTCGCCCACCGTGGCGTCGCCCAGGTAGGCCAGGTGATTGGCCTTGGCACCGCGTGCCAGCGTCGAGTTCTTGACCTCGACGAAGTTGCCGATGTGCACCTCCTCGGCCAGCACGGCGCCGGGCCGCAGCCGCGCGAAAGGCCCGACCAGCGATGCGGCGCCCACGCTGGCGCCGTCGATGTGGCTGAAGGGCTGGATCACCGCGCCGGCCTGGATCACCGCGTCGCGGATCACGCAGTGGGCGCCTATGCGCACGTCGTCGCCCAGCACCACATCGCCCTCGAAGACACAGCCGACATCGATCTCGACATCCTGCCCGGTGCTCAAGCTGCCGCGCAGGTCGAAACGCGCCGGGTCGGCCAGCCGCACGCCGGCCTCCATCAGGGCCTCGGCCTGGCGCCGCTGCAGCCGGCGCTCGAGGTCGGCCAGTTGCAGCGGGCTGTTGACACCCAGCACCTCGGTATCGTCATGGGCATGGGTGGCCACCACCGGCACGCCTTCGGCCACCGCCATCGCCACGATGTCGGTCAGGTAGTACTCGCCCTGGACGTTGTCGTTCTTCAGCGCCGCCACCCAGCGCTTGAGCGCCGCGGTGGGCGCGGCCATCATGCCGGTATAGACCTCGGCGATCTCGCGCTGCGCCGGCGTCGCGTCCTTGTGCTCGACGATGCCCAGCACCCGCCCGCCCTCGGGGTCGCCCGAGCGCAGGATGCGGCCGTAGCCGGTGGCGTCGGGCAACTTGATCGTCAGCAGCGCCAGGCGCTGGCCGGCGCAGGCATCGGCCAGCGCCCGCGCTGTGGCGGCCTCGATCAGCGGCACGTCGCCGTTCAGGATCAGCGTCGTGCCCCGCTCGGCCAGTTGCGGTGCCACCTGGGCGATCGCATGCCCGGTGCCCAACTGCGGCATCTGGCGCACCGGCGACGCGCCCGAGCCGGCGATGGCAGACTCGACCGCTTCGGCGCCATGGCCGGTGATGACCCAGCAACGCTGGGGACCCAGCTTGGCGGTGGTTGCGAGCACATGCGCCAGCAAGGAGCGGCCGGCCAGGCGGTGCAAGACCTTGGGCAGACGCGATTTCATGCGGGTGCCTTTGCCCGCAGCCATGATGACGATGTCCAAAGCCATGAGGGAGCCTGTTTCGATGCGGTGGAGAAGTTGGATTATCCTGGCCCTGCTGCCGCTGGCGGTGGCCTGCAGCGCGGTGCGGCTGAGCTACAACCAGGGTCCCGTGCTGTTGTACTGGTGGCTGGACGCCTATGCCGATTTCTCCGCCGAGCAATCGCCCCGGGTCAAGGCGGCGCTGGAGGATATGTTCGCCTGGCATAGGGCCACCCAGTTGCCCGACTATGCCCAGGCGCTGGCGGCGCTGCAGCCGCTGGCCGGCGGCAAGGTCACGCCGGCCCAGGTCTGCAGCACGGTGGACGCCTGGCAGCAGCGCTACCCGCCGGTCCTGGAGCGGGCATTGCCGGCGCTGGCCGACCTGGTGCGCACGCTGTCGCCCGAGCAGATCCGCCACATCGAGAAGCGCTATGCCGCCAAGCAGGCCGAGGCGGTGGCCGATTACCTGCAGCCGGTGCCGGCAGAGCGTCAGAAGGCAGCTTTCGAGCGATCGCTGGACCGGGCCGAGACCGTCTATGGCAAGCTCGGCGAAGCCCAGCGCCGGCGTCTGGCGGCCGACCTGGCGGTCTCGCCCTTCGACCCCCAGCGCTGGCTCGACGAGCGCCAACAGCGCCAGCAGGACATCCTGCGCAGCCTGCGCCAGTGGCAGGCCGAACGCAGCGACGCCACCACCGTGCAGGCCGGCCTGCGGCGCCTGGGCGCCGCGCTGCTGCAGTCGCCGCGACCTGACTACCAGGCCTATGCCGACAGCCTGATGAACGCCAACTGCGCGATCGTGGCGGGCCTGCACAACAGCACGACGCCGGCCCAGCGCCAGCACGCGGTGGCCAAGCTCAAGGGTTGGGAGGACGACGTCGAGGCGCTGATCCGGCGCTGAAAACCGCGAACGCCGCGCGTCGACAATGACGCCCATGACACGATGGCAGACCTTGGTGCGGCACCCCGAATTCAGCCGCGGCGCACGCGAGATGGCGGGCATAGGACTGGGCGTCGGGGCTTGGGGGCTGGTCACTGGGGTGGCAATGGTCAAGGCCGGGGTCGCGCCGGCGCTGGCGGTGCTGATGTCGCTGACGGTGTTTGCCGGCACCGCGCAACTGGCCACCGCGCCGCTAATTGCCGGCGGCGCGCCGGTCTGGGTGGTCTGGGCCACCGCCCTCTGCTTGAACCTGCGTTTCGTGGTGTTCTCGGTGCAGTGGCGGCCTTATCTTGGTCACCTGCCGCTGCGCCAGCGCGCGCTGATGGCCTACTTCACCGCCGACCTGAACTATGTGTTGTTCATGCGCCGGTTTCCCGATCCCGTGCCCGCGCCCGAACAAGTCCCGTACTTCTGGGGCGCGGTGCTGGTCAACGCCGGGTCCTGGCACCTGATGTCGCTGCTCGGCATCGCGCTGGGCCAGCATGTGCCGCCTGAATGGGGGCTGGGCTTCGCCGGCACCGTCGCGCTGCTGGCGATGACCTACACGATGCTGGCCGACCGCGCCACCTGGCTGCCAGCCATCGTCGCCGGCGCTGCCGCGGTGGCAGCCTATGCGCTGCCGCTCAAGCTCAACATGCTGGTGGCCATCGCCGCCGCGGTGGTGGTGGGCACGGTGATCGACACCAGCCGGCCGCTGCGCGAGCCGGCCGCACCGCGGGACAAGCGCCGGGCCGCTCCCACGCCGGACCGCGTCCCCTCGGGGGACCGGCCGGCGTACTCGCCGGACGAGGGGCGCCCATGACCCTCTGGGAAACCGTGCTGACCATTGCCGGCCTGGCCTTGATCACGCTGCTGACGCGCGGCTTCTTCATCCTGCCCGCGCGCGAGTTGCCGCTGCCCGGCTGGCTGCGCGAGGGCTTGCGCCACGCCCCGGTCGGCGCGCTGGTGGCGGTGATCGCGCCCGACATCCTGATGAGCCAGGGCCAGCTGATCCACCAGTGGCGCGACGCCCGGCTGTTCGGCCTGCTGGCGGCCACGCTGTGGTTCGCCTGGCGGCGCGACATGCTGGGCACCATCCTGGCCGGCACCGCGGTGATGTTGATCCTGCGCCTGTCGCTGGGCTGGTGATCTGCCAAACTTCCCGCCCGCACCGAAACCACCCTTCCAACCCCCACCCCGCTGCTGACCATGAACATCCTCAGACTCGACCAACTCATCGCCCAAGGCAAGCTGGCCGGCCAGCGCGTCTTCATCCGCGCCGATCTCAACGTGCCGCAGGATGACGCCGGCCGCATCACCGAGGACACCCGCATCCGGGCCTCGTTGCCGGCGATCCGGATGGCGCTGGCCGCGGGCGCCGCGGTGATGGTCACCTCGCACCTGGGCCGCCCCACCGAGGGCCAGTTCAAGGCCGCGGATTCGCTGGCCCCGGTGGCGCTGCGGCTGGGTGAGTTGCTGGGCCATCCGTATGAAAACGGCGTGCCCCTGGTCTCGGGCTGGGTCGACGGCGTCAACGTGCAGCCCGGCCAGGTGGTGATGCTGGAGAACTGCCGGCTCAACCAGGGCGAGAAGAAGAACGATGAGGCGCTGGCGCGCAAGATGGCCGCGTTGTGCGACATCTATGTCAACGACGCCTTCGGCACCGCCCACCGCGCCGAAGGCACGACCTACGGCATCGCCCAGTTCGCACCCATCGCCTGCGCCGGCCCGCTGCTGTCGGCCGAGATCGACGCCATCAGCCAGGCGCTGAGCGCACCGAAGCGGCCGCTGGTAGCGATCGTGGCCGGCAGCAAGGTCAGCAGCAAGCTGACGATCCTGAACGCCCTGTCGGCCAAGGTGGACGGGCTGATCGTGGGCGGCGGCATCGCCAACACCTTCATGCTGGCGGCGGGGCTGAAGGTAGGCAAGAGCCTGGCCGAACCCGATCTGCTGGACGCCGCCCGGGCCGTGATCGCGGCGATGGCCGGGCGCGGCGCGGCGGTGCCCATCCCCGTCGACGTGGTCTGCGCCAAGCGCTTCGCCGCGGACGCCGAGGCCACCGTCAAGGCCGCCAGCGATGTCGACGACGACGACCTGATCCTCGACATCGGCCCCCAGACCTCGGCCCTGCTGGCCGAACAGATCAAGTCGGCCGGCACCATCGTCTGGAACGGCCCGGTCGGGGTGTTCGAGTTCGAGGCCTTCTCGCACGGCACCGAGGCGATTGCGCGCGCGATCGCCGCCAGCCCGGCGTTTTCGATCGCCGGCGGCGGCGACACGCTGGCGGCGATCGCCAAGTACGGCATCGAGCGTGACGTGGGCTACATCTCCACCGGCGGCGGCGCTTTCCTGGAAGTGCTGGAGGGCAAGACCCTGCCGGCCTTCGAGATCCTGGCGCGCCGCGCCCAAGGCTGAGTCGGACGACAAGGCCTGCCTGCGCAGGGCTTGTCGCCTACGAGGGCCCGAGCCCTCTGCGGCTCGGGCTGAGTCGGACGACAAGGCCTGCCTGCGCAGGGCTTGTCGCCTACGAGGGTCCAAGCCCTCTGCGGCTCTGGCTGGGTCGGACGACAAGGCTTGGCCTGGAACGGCGGGCCGGGCCGCTTTGCGCTGGGTCAGCCCGCGCCGGCTACTGTGGTAGTCCCCGACGCGAGCGCGGTGAATCCGGCGTAACCTGCGGCAGTTTCCAACTGCCCGAGGTTGAGCGTTCATGACCACGCCCTTGTCCCCCGCCGAACATGCCCTGCGCGAAGCCGCCCGCGAGTACCACCGCTCGCCCCGACGCGGCAAGATCGCCGTCACCCCCACCAAGCCGCTGTCCAACCAGCGCGACCTGAGCCTGGCCTACTCGCCGGGCGTGGCCTACCCCTGCCTGGACATCGCACGCGACCCCAGCATGGCGGCCGAATACACCTCGCGCGGCAACCTGGTCGGCGTGATCACCAACGGCACCGCGGTGCTGGGCCTGGGCGACATCGGCCCGCTGGCGGCCAAGCCGGTGATGGAGGGCAAGGGCTGCCTGTTCAAGAAGTTCGCCGGCATCGACGTCTTCGACATCGAGCTCGATGAGCGCGACCCGGACAAGCTGGTCGAGATCATCGCCGCGCTTGAGCCCACGCTGGGCGGCATCAACCTCGAGGACATCAAGGCGCCCGAGTGCTTCCTGGTCGAGCGCAAGCTGCGCGAGCGGCTCAAGATCCCCGTCTTCCACGACGACCAGCATGGCACGGCGATCATCTCGTCGGCGGCGCTGCTCAACGCGCTGGAACTGGTGGGCAAGCCCATCGGCGAGATCAAGCTGGTGGTGTCGGGCGCGGGCGCGGCGGCCATTGCCTGCCTCGACCTGATGGTCAGCCTGGGCGCGAAGCTGGCGAACATCTTCGTCTGCGACTCCAAGGGCGTGATCCGCGAGGGGCGCGCCGACGTGGTCGCCGGCAAGCTCGACGAGTCCAAGCAGCGCTACTGCCAGCGCACCGAGGCCCGCACGCTGGCTGAAGCCATCGTCGACGCCGACGCGTTTCTCGGCTGCTCGGCGGCCGGGGTGCTGACGCCCGAGATGGTCAGCACGATGGGGCGACAGCCCATCATCCTGGCGCTGGCCAACCCGGAACCCGAGATCCGGCCCGAACTGGCCAAGGCCGCGCGGCCCGACTGCATCGTCGCCACCGGCCGCTCGGACTACCCGAACCAGGTCAACAATGTCCTGTGCTTCCCCTACATCTTCCGCGGCGCGCTGGACTGCGGCGCAACCACCATCAACGAGGCGATGAAGCTGGCCTGCGTGCGCGAGATCGCCGCGCTGGCCAAGGCCGAGGCCAGCGACGAGGTGGCTGCCGCCTACGCCGGGAAAGAACTCAAGTTCGGCCCCGACTACATCATCCCGACGCCGTTCGACGTGCGGCTGATCCTGCGCATCGCGCCGGCGGTGGCCAGGGCGGCGGCGGAGTCCGGCGTGGCCTTGCGCCCGATCGCCGACCTGGAAGCCTACCGCCAGCAACTCACCCGCTTCGTCTACCAGACCGGCATGGTGATGCAGCCGGTGTTTGCCGCGGCGCGCGCCGCCTGTGCCGGCAACGCCGCCCGGGTGGTCTACGCCGAGGGCGAGGACGAGCGCGTGCTGCGCGCCGTGCCGGTGGTGCTGGAAGAGGGCTTGGCCAGGCCGGTGCTGATCGGCCGTCCCGCGGTGATCGCGATGCGCATCGAGCGCGCCGGCCTGCGCATCCGGGCCGGGGTCGATTTCGAGGTCTGCGACCCCGAGAACGACCCGCGCTTCCGCAGCTACTCGGCCCTCTACCACCAACTGATGGGCCGCGAGGGCGTGACGCCCGAGGCCGCCAAGGCCACCGTGCGGCGCAGCAACACCTTGATCGCGGCGCTGATGCTCAAGCGCGGCGAGGTCGACGCGATGCTGTGCGGCCTGGTGGGCCGCTTCGAGGCCCACCTCGACCATGTCCGCCATGTCATCGGCTGCAAGACCGGCGCGCGCACGCTCGCCACGATGAACGCGCTGATGCTCGACGAACACACGCTGTTCCTCACCGACACCTTCGTCAACGACGAGCCCAGCGCCGAGGAACTGGCCGACATCGCGCTGATGGCCGCAGCCGAGGTGCAGCGCTTCGGCATGCCGGCCAAGGTGGCCTTCCTGTCGCACTCGATGTATGGCAGCTCGCCGCGGGCGTCGGCACGCCGGATGCGCGCCGCGCGCGACCTGTTCGTGCAGCGGGCGCCCGAGATCGAATGCGACGGCGAGTTGCAGGGCGACGCCGCGCTGTCCGAGGTCATCCGCTCGACCTTCCTGACCGACGCCACGCTCAAGGGCGCGGCCAACCTGCTGGTGCTGCCCAACATGGACGCGGCCAACATCCTGTTCAACGTGCTCAAGGTCACCGCCAGCCACGGCGTGACGATAGGCCCGATCCTGCTTGGCGCGGCCGCGCCGGTGCATATCCTGACGCCGTCGGCGACGATGCGCCGGCTGGTCAACATGACGGCGTTGGCGGTGGCCGATGCGGTCGAAGCCAGCGAGATCGCGCCAGCGAAAGAAACCGCGCGGTAACTTTTGCGCGGTCCGGCGGCCCCGATAATTGCCCGCTTCTCCCTCTCCGGACCGCCGCCATGCAACGCGCCACCAAGATTGTCGCCACCCTCGGCCCCGCCAGCAGCGACCCGGACGTGCTGGAGCGGCTGCTGCGGGCCGGCGTCGACGTGGTGCGGCTGAATTTCAGCCACGGCCAGGCGCAGGACCACATCGACCGTGCCTCGCTGGTGCGCCGGATCGCCGAAAAGCTGGGCAAGACGGTGGCCATCATGGCCGACCTGCAGGGCCCGAAGATCCGGGTCGGCAAGTTCGCCGAAGGGCGTGTGCAACTGGTCAACGGCGCGCGCTTCGTGCTGGACGGCGCCCGCACCGACCCCGGCAACCTGGACGGCGTGGGACTGGACTACAAGGAGTTGCCACGCGACGTCAAGCCCGGCGACACGCTGCTGCTCAACGACGGCCTGATCGTGCTGACGGTCGAGGCGGTGCGCGGCGAGCAGGTGCTCACCGTCGTCAAGGTCGGCGGCGAGTTGAGCAACAACAAGGGCATCAACAAGCAGGGCGGCGGCCTGACCGCGCCGGCGCTGACCGGCAAGGACATGGACGACATCAAGACCGCGATGTCCTTCCAGTGCGACTACCTGGCGGTGAGCTTCCCGAAGAACGCCACCGACATGGAGATGGCGCGCCAACTGGCCAACGTGGCGGGCGAGCCCTGGCGCCACAAGCCGGCGATGATCGCCAAGATCGAGCGCAGCGAGGCCATCCCTCAGTTGGAGGCCATCCTGCGCGCCAGCGACGGCATCATGGTGGCGCGTGGCGATCTGGCGGTGGAGGTGGGCAACGCCACCGTGCCGGCGCTGCAGAAGAAGATGATCAGGATGGCGCGCGAGATGGACAAGATCGCCATCACCGCGACCCAGATGATGGAGAGCATGATCGTCAACCCGGTGCCCACGCGGGCCGAGGTCAGCGACGTGGCGAACGCGGTGCTAGACGGCACCGACGCGGTGATGCTGTCGGCCGAGACCGCCGCCGGCAAATACCCGGTGGAGACGGTCGAGCAGATGGCGGCGATCGCGCTGGAGGCCGAGCGGGCCGAGGAGGTCGTGCTGCACGACGACTTCATGCAGCGCCACTTCGGCCGCATCGACCAGAGCATCGCGATGGGTGCGCTGTTCACCGCCCACCACCTGGGCTGCAAAGCCATCATCGCGCTGACCGAGAGCGGATCGACCGCGCTGTGGATGAGCCGGCAGAACATCAAGGTACCTATCTTCGGCCTGACGCACAAGCACAACTCGGAGCGCCGGATGGCGCTCTACCGCAACGTGCAACCCATCCTGATGCCGATGCACGACGACCGCGACACCGCGCTGGCCGACGCCGAGGCAGTGCTGGTCGAGCGCGGCGTGCTGATGCCGGGCGACACCTACGCCATCACCTGCGGCGAGCCCATGGGCTACCCCGGCGGCACCAACATGCTCAAGGTCTGCCGGGTGGCCTGACCCTGGCAGGGCCTGCAGCGGCTTGCGCGCCAAAGGCGGGCTGTTCGTCGACCTATTCCGGCGCGCGATGGGCTGACTAGCGTCACTGGTGCGGGGCTGGCGGGAGCCTGTCCAGGCCCGGCCGTCGATACAATCAGAGGAGTTACAAGGTGGTTTCAGCGCCGGTACGGGCATCTGGTCTGCAGCGTCCTGAAACCAACTCGCCCCGCCGATTCACCACTCAAGCAGGATTTGCCATGCCCCTCGTCTCGATGCGCCAATTGCTGGACCATGCCGCCGAAAACAGCTACGGCATCCCGGCTTTCAACGTCAACAACCTCGAACAGGTGCAGGCCGTGATGTCGGCCGCCGCCGAGGTCGACGCGCCGGTGATCCTGCAGGCCAGCGCCGGTGCGCGCAAGTACGCCGGCGAGCACTTCATCAAGCACCTGATCCAGGCGGCGGTCGAATCCTGGCCCAACGTGCCCTTGGTGATGCACCAGGACCATGGTCAGAGCGTGGCGGTCTGCCAGGGCGCGATCGACCTGGGCTTCAGCTCGGTGATGATGGACGGCTCGCTGCAGGCCGACGGCAAGACCATCGCCAGCTACGACTACAACGTCGACGTCACCCGCGCGGTGGTCGATCTGGCGCACAAGCTGGGGGTGACGGTGGAAGGCGAACTGGGCTGCCTGGGATCGCTGGAGACGATGAAGGGCGACAAGGAAGACGGCCATGGCACCGAGGCCACGATGACGCTGGAGCAGTTGCTGACCGACCCCGAGCAGGCCGCCGACTTCGTCAAGCGCACCCAGCTCGACGCGCTGGCGATCGCCATCGGCACCAGCCACGGCGCCTACAAGTTCACCCGCAAGCCCACCGGCGACATCCTGGCGATAGACCGCATCAAGGCCATCAACCGCCGCATCCCCAACACCCACCTGGTGATGCACGGCAGTTCCAGCGTGCCGCAAGACCTGCTGGCCGAGATCCGCCAGTTCGGTGGCGACATGAAGGAGACCTACGGCGTGCCGGTCGAGGAGATCCAGGAAGCGATCAAGCACGGCGTGCGCAAGATCAACATCGACACCGACATCCGCCTGGCGATGACCGGGGCGGTCCGCCGCTACCTGGCCGAGAACCCGGGCAAGTTCGACCCGCGCGACTACCTCAAGCCGGCGCGTGAAGCGGCCAAGAAGATCTGCCTGCAGCGCTACGTGCAGTTCGGCTGCTCGGGCCAGGGCAGCAAGATCAAGGCCTTGCCGCTGACCACCGTGGCCCAGCAATACGCCAAGGGCGAACTGGCGCAAGTGGTGACGTGAGCGGCCGGCGCGCCAATCCAGACGGGGGCCGATGCGGCCCCTTTTTTTTGGCCTCGGCACGGCGGCACGGACTTGGCGGCCGGCCGGCCCGCACCGTCCACCCGACCCCCGAAAGGCACAATACCGGGCCCTGCCACCCGCACCAAGCGACGACCCCATGAGCAACGACGCAGTCTTTGAATCCAACCTGCATTCATTGCCGCTGCTGGCCCGCGGCAAGGTGCGCGACAACTACGCGGTGGGCGAAGACCGCATCCTGATGGTCGCGTCCGACCGCATCTCGGCCTTCGACGTGGTGATGGGCCAGCCGATACCGGGCAAGGGTGCGCTGCTGACCCAGATGGCGCTGTTCTGGTTCGACAAGCTGGCGCACATCGTGCCCAACCACCTGACCGGCGACGCCCCCGAGAGCGTGGTGGCGCCGGACGAAGTGGCGCAGGTGCGCGGCCGCGCGATGCTGGTCAAGCGCCTGAAGCCGCTGCCGGTAGAGGCCGTGGTGCGGGGCTATCTGGCCGGATCAGGCTGGAAGGAATACCAACACAACGGCGAGGTCTGCGGTGTGGCCTTGCCACCCGGACTGAAGAACGCCAGCCGCCTGGCGCAGCCCATCTTCACTCCCGCGACCAAGGCCGAGATGGGCGAGCATGACGAGAACATCAGCTTTGACCGCATGGTCGAGATCATCGGCGCCGACCTGGCCGGACGGGTGCGCGACATCGCGACCCGCCTGTACCAGGAAGCGGCCGCCTACGCGCTGACCCGCGGCATCATCATCGCCGACACCAAGTTCGAGTTCGGTCTGGACCCCGAGGGCCGACTGGTGCTGATGGACGAGATCCTGACCCCGGACTCGTCCCGCTTCTGGCCGCTGGCGTCCTACCAGGAAGGCAGCAACCCACCGAGCTACGACAAGCAGTTCCTGCGCGATTGGCTGGAGAGCGTGACGGTGGACGGGAATCCCTGGAACAAGCAGGCGCCGGCGCCGGAGATGCCGCAGGCGATTGCGATGGCGACGGCTGAGCGCTATGCTGCTGCCGTGAAAGGTTTGCAAGATCAGGGTCTGGCATGGACTCAAGATTGCTCGCAACGTTGAATGCCCAGGCGGTCGGCACGCGCGATCCGGTGCTGTGGGCCAAGACAGTGTGCCGGGCGGCATCGCATTTCGCCCGACTCGGCAAGTCCGAAGAAGCGCTGACTTCGATAGGCGTGGTTCGCGCCCAATTCGGCACCGAACTTCACCATGAAGTCGCCTCCTGGCTGATGCTGGCCGAGGGGGTACTTCATTACTTTCAGCTTCAGCCCCGGGAATCCTACGACCGGATTCGACGTGCCTACGGCCTGGCCCTGGCGCTGAAGACCGAATCCGCGCTGCCGAGTTGCGCGGCTTGGATGGCTCACTTTGAGTTCAACGAATGCCTTTACGAGAAGATGGCGCTTCACCTTGAAGAGGCGCTGACCTTGGCCCGACAGGATGACCATCAAGCCCTGGGCCGTGCTGCCTTGATCATGGCAGATGCCTACCACCTCGCCGGGGATTACCCGCTGGCCAGGCCCTGGTACGAAAAGGCCAGACTTTCTGCCGCAGCGGAAGGTGACGACGCCACGCTGAGCGCCATGCTCTACAACATGGCGGCGTATCGCGCGTCGAACGCCCGGTTCGCGGATTCCTTTGGCATTGGCGCCCCCAAAGAGGCCCACAGGGCGGCGATGGAGACCGCTTCGTCGCTGCATTACGACCACGCGATCGGCACGCTCGGCATGGTCTTCCTGCTGACGATGCTGCGCGGCCTGGTCTTGACGGTCGAAAGGAAATACGCCGAAGCCTTGGACATATTCCTCGGCATCGATCTGGAAAAGATTCCGAAGCGGATGCGGGCGACCGTCCTGTGCGACATGGCCTGGTGCAACTTGAACCTCGAAGCACCTGACCGGGCTTGGTCACTCGCCGCGCTGGCGGCCGACAAACTGGCTGATGTGGCTGACGACGACGACATCGCCTATGTGGCGTCGCGGATATCCCAGGTTGCCGCGGGTTGCGGCAGAACCGGTGACGCGGAGAAATACCGTGAACGGGCGGAAGTTGCGCTCGCCGAACACCGGCTATTTCAGACCGCATTGATTGCCCGCTTGAACAAGATCAGGGCTGCCTGACGCAAAAAAACCCGGCCTGGGCCGGGTTTGACGCTGCCCGGCGGGGCAACGCTCAGGGTTTGTTACCCGTGGGAAAAGGCCAGGCCGCCGCCGGGCTGAGCGCCGTTTTCGCGGTGGACGAGGCTGTCGAGGGGGCGGCTGGCGTTGCCGATGCCTTCTTTGCCGCAGCCTTCTTCGCAGGTGCTTCCGCAACCTTCTTCGCCGGCGCAGCGGGCTTCTTCGCCGGTGCGGCAGCGACGACCTTCTCCACCGGTGCGGCAGCAGCCTTCTTCGCCGGTGCAACGGCCTTCTTCGCCGGTGCGGAGACAGCCTTCTCAGCCGGTGCAGCCACAAGCTTCTTCGCTGGCGCAGCAGCCTTCTTCGCCGGTGCGGCAACAACCTTCTTCGCCGGTGCGGCAACAACCTTCTTCGCCGGCGCGGCGACAGCCTTCTCCGCCGGTGCAGCCACAAGCTTCTTCGCCGGTGCAGCAGCCTTCTTCGCCGGTGCGGCAGCCTTCTTCAGCGGTGCGGTCCTCGTGGCGGGCTTCTCGGCCGGAGCGGCCTTCTTCGCAGTTGCCATGACAATCTCCTTGATCAAGTTACAAAATATGCCCCACCGGTCTAGCGGTGGGGCGATTCATCGACGCGAAGCCGCGGCGGACCTACCGCCCCAGCCTCCACGCCGATGAACAGGGATGCGCCCGGGGCGGCCACTTCTGATGGTGGCCGTGACTCGGTCGCGGATCTTGATCTGCTGCCGGGGCTTGTCGGCTGGCACCTGCTGGCCAGCGCGCTCAGTCCCAGCTCAGTGCGCCACCAGATTGGTACTCGATGACACGGGTTTCAAAAAAGTTGCGTTCCTTCTTCAGGTCGATCATCTCGCTCATCCAGGGGAACGGGTTTTCCTCGTTGGGGAACAGCGCGTCGAGCCCGATCTGGGTGGCACGCCGGTTGGCGATGTAGCGCAGGTAACCCTTGAACATCGACGCATTCAGCCCCAGCACGCCGCGCGGCATGGTGTCCTCGGCGTAGCGGTACTCCAGGTCCACCGCCTTCAGGAACAGCGCCTTGATCTCGTCCTTGAACTGCGCGGTCCACAGCTGCGGGTTCTCGGCCTTGATCTGGTTGATCAGGTCGATGCCGAAGTTGCAGTGCATGGACTCGTCGCGCAGGATGTACTGGTACTGCTCCGCCGCACCGGTCATCTTGTTCTGCCGGCCCATCGCCAGGATCTGGGTGAAACCGACGTAGAAGAACATGCCCTCCATCAGGCAGGCAAACACGATCAGCGAGCGCAGCAGGGTCTGGTCGTTCTCCAGCGTGCCGGTATTGAAGTGCGGGTCCATGATCGCGTTGATGAACGGGATCAGGAACTGGTCCTTGTCGCGGATCGACTCGACTTCGTTGTAGGCGTTGAAGATCTCGGATTCGTCCAGCCCCAGCGACTCGACGATGTACTGGTAGGCGTGGGTGTGTATCGCCTCCTCGAAGGCCTGGCGCAACAGGAACTGCCGGCACTCGGGCGCCGTGATGTGGCGGTAGGTGCCGAGCACGATGTTGTTGGCGGCCAGCGAATCAGCGGTGACGAAGAAGCCGAGGTTGCGCATGATGATGCGGCGCTCGTCGTCGGTCAGGCCGTTGGGATCCTTCCAGGTCGCGATGTCGCGCGACATGTTCACCTCTTGCGGCATCCAGTGGTTGGCGCAGCTTGCGAGGTACTTCTCCCAGGCCCACTTGTACTTGAAGGGCACCAACTGGTTGACATCGGTCTGGCCATTGATGATGCGCTTCTCGGAGGCGTCGACGCGCCGCGCATCGGCCACCGCCGGCAGGGCATCAGCGGTGCTGCGGGCAGCCGCCACCGAGGCCATCGCAGCCTTCAGCGCTGCGGCCGGAACCGCGGGCTGAACTGTTGCGAGGGGGGATGGAGACACCCGCAGCGCGAGGCTCGGAGCCTGCTGCGCAACGGCCTTCAAGGGTGTCGTCGAGGGGAGTATGACGTCGTCTTCCCAGACCAGCATGTGTGTACTTCCTGTAACCCGTAATTATCGGAGTGTTGTGTTCAAACACCAAGCACTTATTGCCACGCAAAAGCCCCTCTTGTGGTGACGCTTGCAGCGTGGCGCCTGTGACGCTTCAAAGAGGCCTTGGCCAGCGCCTATTGGCAGGCCTCGCAATCGGGGCTGTCGATGGCGCAGAACTTGATGTCGGTGGCTGGTGTCGCGTCGATGGCGCGTTGGGCCTGCGCGGCCGCGGCATCCAGCGCGGACAGTCCACCCGAGGCCGGTCCACCGCTCGAGACCGCGTTCATCGCGCCCGCGGTGACGGTGGACTTTTCGGCATGGGTGGCACCCATCGTGCGCAGGTAATAGGTGGTCTTCAGGCCGCGCAACCAGGCCAGCTTGTAGATCTCGTCGAGCTTCTTGCCCGACGCCCCGGCCAGGTAGATGTTCAGGCTCTGCGCCTGGTCTATCCACTTCTGGCGCCGCGAGGCGGCCTCGATCAGCCACTGCGCATCGACCTCGAAGGCGGTGGCATAGAGCTGCTTGATGTCCTCGGGCACGCGGTCGATGCGGCGAAGGCTGCCATCGAAGTGCTTCAGGTCCATCACCATCACGTCGTCCCACAGCCCCAGACGCTTCAGGTCGCGCACCAGGTACTCGTTGACGATCGTGAACTCGCCCGACAGGTTGCTCTTGACCGACAGGTTGCCGAAGCAGGGTTCGATCGAGGCATCGACGCCGATGATGTTGCTGATGGTCGCGGTGGGCGCGATCGCCACGCAGTTGCTGTTGCGCATGCCGTGGGCGGCGATGCGGGCGCGCAGCGCGTCCCAGTCCATCGTGGTCGAGCGGTCGACCTCGACATGCCCGCCCCGGGCTTGGCTGAGCAGGTCGAGCGAGTCGATAGGCAGGATGCCGCGGTCCCACAGCGAGCCGCGGTAGCTGGCGTAGCGGCCGCGCTCCTCGGCCAGCTCGGTGCTGGCCCAGTAGGCGTGGTAGCAGATGGCCTCCATCGAGCGGTCGGCGAATTCCACCGCCGCGTCCGACGCATAGGGCACGCGCAACTCGTAGAGCGCGTCCTGGAAGCCCATCAGGCCCAGGCCCACCGGGCGATGACGCAGGTTGCTGTCGCGGGCCTTCTTGACGGCGTAGAAGTTGATGTCGATGACGTTGTCGAGCATGCGCATCGCCGTGCGTATGGTCTGCTTGAGCTTGACCTGGTCGACGGTCTTGCCTTCCAGCCCGTCCACCAGGTGCCGGGCCAGGTTGATCGAGCCCAGGTTGCAGACCGCGATCTCGCTGTCGCTGGTGTTGAGGGTGATCTCGGTGCACAGGTTGCTCGAATGCACCACGCCCACATGCTGCTGCGGCGACCGCACGTTGCAGGCGTCCTTGAAGGTGATCCAGGGATGCCCGGTCTCGAACAGCATCGTCAGCATCTTGCGCCACAAGTCCTTGGCCGCCATGCGCTTGTGCAGCTTGATCTCGCCGCGGTCGGCCTTTGCCTCGTAGGCCACGTAGGCGGTCTCGAACGCGGCACCGAACAGGTCGTGCAGGTCCGGGCAGCTCGAGGGCGAGAACAGCGTCCACTGGCCGCCTTCGAGCACCCGGCGCATGAACAGGTCGGGGATCCAGTTGGCGGTGTTCATGTCGTGGGTGCGGCGCCGGTCGTCGCCGGTGTTCTTGCGCAGTTCCAGGAACTCCTCGATGTCGAGGTGCCAGGTCTCCAGGTAGGCGCAGACCGCGCCCTTGCGCTTGCCGCCCTGGTTGACCGCCACCGCGGTGTCGTTGACCACCTTCAGAAAGGGCACGACCCCCTGGCTCTTGCCATTGGTGCCCTTGATGTGGCTGCCTAGCGCGCGCACGCGGGTCCAGTCGTTGCCCAGGCCGCCGGCAAACTTGCTCAGCAGCGCGTTCTCCTTGAGCGCCTCGTAGATGCCGTCCAGGTCGTCGGCCACGGTGGTCAGGTAGCAGCTCGACAGCTGCGAGCGCAGCGATCCGGCGTTGAACAGCGTGGGCGTGCTCGACATGAAGTCGAAGCTCGACAGCACGTCGTAGAACTCGATCGCGCGCGCCTCGCGGTCGATCTCGTTCAGCGACAAGCCCATCGCCACCCGCATGAAGAAGGCCTGCGGCATCTCGATGCGCTGCTCTTCGATGTGCAGGAAGTAGCGGTCGAACAGGGTCTGCAGGCCGAGGTAGTCGAACTGGAAGTCGCGCTCGGGCTTGAGCGCCGCCCCCAGCCGGGCCATATCGTACTGCTGCAGGCGCGGGTCGAGCAACTCGGCTTTCACGCCGCGCTGGATGAACTGCGGGAAGTAGTCGGGGTAGCGCTGCGCCATCTCGGCCTGGCTGACTTCCTCGCCCAGGATCTCCTTGCGGATGGTGTGCAGCAGCAGGCGGGCAGTGGCGCGGGTGTAGGCCGGGTTGCGCTCAATCAGGGTGCGGGCGGCCAGGATGCTGGCCTTGTGCACCTCATCGATGGGCACACCGTCATACAGGTTGCGCCGGGTCTCGGCCAGAATCGGGTCGCCGGTGACGTCGGCGCCCAGGCCTTCGCAGGCCGACTCGATCAGCGCGCGCAGCGCCTCGAAATCCAGCGGCACACGCTGGCCGCGGTCGACGACATGCAACACCGCTTGCTGCTGCGCCGTCGCCGGTTGAAGCTGACGCGCCCGCTCCTGCGAGCGGCGCTCGCGGTACAGCACATAGGCGCGGGCCACCTCGTGGTGGCTGCCACGCATCAGGCCGAGTTCGACCTGGTCCTGCACGTCCTCGATGTGGAAGGTGCCGCCGCCCGGGCGCGAGCGCAGCAGCCCACGCACCACGCTCTCGGTCAGCGCGTCGACGGTCTCGCGCACGCTGGCCGACGCGGCGCCCTGGGTGCCATGCACCGCCAGGAAGGCCTTCATCAAGGCCACCGCGATCTTGTTGGGCTCGAAGATCACCACCGAGCCGTTGCGCCGAATGATCTGGTAGCCCGCATAGGCCGAGACCGGGGCGGCGCCCTGGACCGGGGCGGCGCCCTGGACCGGGGCCCGTGGCGCGACCGTGACGGACGCATTGCTGGTGATGATGGATTGCATGGGTTTCCCTCAATGGATGGCGACGCAAGGCCGCCGTGTCGGTGAATTCGAAAGTCTGCCGCTTCAGTCGGCTTCCGGCGCCGGTTGCCCGGGCGGGCTCAGTTCGTGGCCTTGGCGCTGGCATCAGCGCTGAGCGCGGCCTGCGTCAAACAGGCTTGGGCGCCGGCGCCAAGCTCAACGGGCAACGCAGCGTCAGCCCCTTCAGGGGCATCAGGATAGCACGAACCGCCACTATATCTAGGGTCGTTTCGAGCACCAAGCACTACCGGTAGCGTCATTACCGTGAATTTTCCCGGTCCGCTCCAGCGCGCCGGCAAGACCTTGCCCGGCGCTGCGCAGGCCTCAGCAGGCGATCGTGATGGTCGCTGGAAACCCGGGCTGCCGGCCCAGAGCGACCCAGTCGAAGCCGGCACCGGGGTCGCGCTTGCGGCCCGGCGCCACATGCTCGTGACCCACCAACTCGGTCACCGGATAGCGCCGCGCAATGGCTTGAAGCAGGCCAGCCAGGGCCAGGTATTGGACGGGCTCGAAGGTATCGCCTTCCAGGCCTTCGAGCTCGATGCCTATCGACCAATCGTTGCAATTGTCGCGGCCGCGCCAGCTCGACCGTCCGGCATGCCAGGCGCGCTGGTCGCAGGACACGAACTGCAGCGGCCGGCCGTCACGCCGCAGCAAAAAATGCGCAGACACCGCCAGGCCAGCGAGTCGGGCGAAGTAGGGGTGAGCCGCGCAGTCGAGCCGGTTGCTGAACAGCCGCTCTATCGCGTCACCGCCATACACCCCCGGCGGCAGGCTGATCGAGTGCAGCACCACCAGGCTGACCTCCATGCCTGGCGGGCGCGGGCCGAAGTTGGGCGAGGTGCAGCGGCTGGCACCCGACCACCAGCCCTTGCGCCAGCGGCCCGGGGCTGGCGCGTCAGTCGGAACCATGCTCGGCGCCATGGATGCCCAGCCTGGCCATGCGGTAGCGCATCTGGCGCAGCGACAGCCCCAGGCTGCTGCCGGCGGCCGTGCGGTTGAAGCGGTGGATTTCCAGCGCCCGGGTGATGATGTCGCGCTCGACCGCGTCGAGATGGGCCACCAGGTCGTGCGGCAGGGCGCTGGCCTCGCCGGGCGCCGGCGCGGCAGCGGCCTGCGGCGCCTCCAGCGCCTGCGGCTCGCTGTCGGCAAAGGCCTCGTCGCCCAGACCCAGGTCCTCGGGCGTGATCAGTTCGGCATCGGCCAGCGTGACCGCGCGGTGCAGCAGATTTTCCAGTTCGCGCACATTGCCGGGAAAACCATAGCGCGCCAGATGCCGCAGCGCATCGACCGAGAGCCGCGGCGGCGGCGAGACGCCGGCGTCGCGCGCGATGCGCGCCAGCACCGCGACACAGATCGCGCCCAGGTCGCCGAGACGCTCGCGCAGCGGCGGGATGCGAACCTGGATCACGTTCAGGCGGTAGTACAAGTCCTGCCGGAAGCGCCCCCCATGCACCTCGACCGCCAGATCGCGGTGGGTGGCGCTGACGATGCGCACGTTGACCGGTTGCTCGACCGCGGCGCCGATCTGGCGCACCGAGCGCTCCTGGATCGCGCGCAGCAACTTGCTCTGCATCGACAGCGGCAAGTCGCCGATCTCGTCGAGAAACAAGGTGCCACCCTGCGCCGCCTGAAAAAACCCGGGCCTGTCCTCGGCCGCGCCGGTGAAAGCGCCCTTGCGGTGACCGAAGAATTCGGTCTCCAGCAACTGCTCGGGAATCGCGCCGCAGTTGACCGCGATGAAGGGCTGGTCGGCGCGCGAGCTCACCTCATGCAGCGCGCGCGCCACCAACTCCTTGCCAGTGCCCGACTCGCCCTGGATCATCACCGGCGCCATGCCGCGGGCCACCCGTTCTATCAGCGAACGCACCTGCTGCATCGCGGGCGAGGCACCCGCCAGGCGCTGCATCGCCGGAGGGCTGATCAGCGCTGGCCGCCCGGGGACCACCGGGCCCGCGACGGTCTGGCCCGGACCGACCCGGCCTGGGCCCGAGGCCGGCGGCTGCCGAGCGGCGGCACCCGTCACGACCTTGGCTGGCCCCAGGCTGGGCGCGCGGCCCAGCGCCGACGCCACCACGCTGCGGAACTGCCGCAGGTCCACCGGCTTGGTCAGGTAGTCGAAGGCGCCGGCCTTGAGCGCCTCCACCGCGTTCTCGGCCGAACCGTAGGCGGTGATCACGATCGTCTTCTCGCTTCGCCTGGCCGCCTCCAGCCGGCGCAGCAGGTCGATGCCGTTGCCGTCGGGCAGTCGCATATCGGTGATCACCGCGCTGTAGACCCGCTCACCCAGCCGCGCCCAGGCCTCCTCGACCGTCCCGGCGCTGTCCACATCGTAGCCCTCGCGCAGCAAGGTCAGCTCGTAGAGTGTGCGCAGGTCGGGTTCGTCATCGACCACCAGCAGGCTGAATGTCGCGGTCATCGTGGGCCAGGATGTACGTGGGCAACGGCTTGACAGGCAGGCGGCCTCAGTTTGCGGGGGCCGCGCGCATCGTCACCGTGAAGACGTTGCGGTGGCGCATGGCGGGCGGTGCCACGCCGAACTCGATGCTGGCGCCATGACGCTCGCACAACTCGCGGCAAATATACAGGCCGAGACCACTGCCGCGGCTGCGGGTGGAAAAGAAGGGCTCGAACAAGTGACGTTCGACATCGGCGGCGATCACCTCGCCGTCGCTGGCCAGGGTCAGCCACACCGCGCCCGATCGCGGCGCCAGACGCAGCCGAAGCGCGCCTGGCAGCGGGCCAGCGTGGCGGGCCGCGTTGTCGAGCAGGTTGATCAGCACCCGACGCAGGTGCTCGGGGTCGAACAGCACCGGCAGCACCGCGGCGGGCAGGTCGCAGTGCAGCCGTTCGGCGGCCCGGGTCTCGGACGGCGCGGCCAGGCGCCAATCGGCGCAGATCTGCGCCACCTCGGCCACCGCATCGATCACCACCGCCTGCGCGCGGGCGCCGGGTGCGACGTCCAGCACATCGTCGACGATGCGCTTGAGGCGCCGGGCGTTGTCGGCCACGATACGGGCCAGTTGCAGTTGCGGCGCTGGCAGCGCGTCCTCCAGCAACAGCGCGTTGGCCTGGGCGATGGCCGCCAGCGGGTTGCGGATCTCATGCGCGATGCCCGCCGACATCCTGCCCATCGCCGCCAGCTTGTCCTGGCGCGCCCGGGTCCGGACGCTGCGCATGTCCTCCAGGAACAGCACGCAGATGTCCTCGGGCGGGGTGTCGTCGGCGGCGATACCGCCGCGCCGGGTGAAACGGGCGCGCACCTGCAGCCTGCGGTCGTCGCCGTCGCCCAGCGACAGACTGATCTCGCGCGCCGACGCCGGCCAGCTGCCGTGGTGATAAGCCTGATCGAGCGCCTGGCGCAGGCCGTCCAGACCCGGTTGGTCGGCCAGCGGGCTGGGCAGCTTGAGGGCCTGGCCCACCTGGCCCAGCATCGCGCGGCCAGCCGGGTTGATGGCCCGCAGGTCGCCCTGCCGGTCGACCACCAGCACGCCGTCGCTCATCTCCTCGATCACCAGGCGGTTGAGCAGCGTCTGCTGGCGCGCCAGTTCCAGGCTGCTGCGGGCCATGCGCTCCTCGCGCGCCAGGCGCTGCGCCAGCTCGCTGGCCAGCAGCGTGACCAGGAACATGCCGGCACCCGCCAGCCCGGCCTGAGACAGCTGCGCCAGCATGTCGCCGCCCTCGGCGGCGGCCAGCCAGACACCGAGCAGCAGCAGCAGGGTCACCGCGGCGGCGGTGGCCAGGGCCACGCGACGCTGCGTCATCACGCCCGACATCAGCACCGGCAGCACCAGCAGCGCGGCATAGTTGAGCTGACCGAGCGGATCGAGCAGACGCAGCAGCGAGAAGGCCACCAGATCGACGCCTATCGTCCACAACCACTGACTCGGCAACAGATGATCGGGCCGCTGTCGCTCGTCGGCGGGATCGTGCAGCAACCACAGCGACACAGCTTGGCCGGCGTAGGCCAGGCACAGCGCCATCAGCGGCAACGGCGTGCGGCCGCCCATCAGCGAAGCCAGCCAGGGCGCCAGCACCAACGCCAGACCGAGCGCGGCGCGGGCAGCCACGTAGGTGCGCAGGGTGCGCGGCAGCGCCGCTCCCTCGGCCGCCATCTGGCGCCTGGCCTCGCGCGCGATGAAGCGGCTGTCGCTGCCTGCCGCTGGCCGGGAACAGCCCGCGCCCGGCTCCTCGGCGGTCTGGCGGGAATCGCCCCAGGCACCGAGCCCGACCGCGTCAGATGCCACGCGCAGCGGCCGGTCGACTTGTCGCCGGCCGGCGCAACGCCGATCCGGGCTGGGGCTCATGACGGTGGACTGTCCGCCGGACCGCGCCGACGGTGATCGTCGCTGCAATACGGTCGCGAGCCCTCGAGCAGGGCATCGACGGCCGGCAGGTGCAGGCCGCAATGGGCGCACTGCACCATCACCGCCGGCTTGCCGGCACCGGCCTTGGGCGGACGCGCGGCGCCCTCCCCTTCGTCCCGCCCGCGCAGACGCGACAGCAGCGTCCACAAGCCAAACCCGACAACCAACAGCACCAGCAGGTATTTCACGTCGGCTCCCGTTGCAGCAACACAGGCCGACCGCCCTCAGCCCACAGGGCGGCCCAGCACCACCTCGAACACGAAGCGCGAACCGACATATCCCAGCAGCAGCAGCGCGGCACCGATGTACAACCAGCGCGTGGCGCGCCGGCCGCGCCAGCCCTGCCAACGGCGGCCGGCCAGCAGCGCGGCAAACACCGCCCAGCCCAGCAGCGAGAACACCGTCTTGTGGTCCCAGCGCCATTGCGCCGAGGTGAATCCGCCCAGCAGCAAGGCCAACGTCAAGACCGCGAAGCCGGCCTCGACGAAGCGGAAGGTGATCCGCTCCAGCCGCAGCAGCGGCATGCCCATGGGACCCTGCACCGTCCCGGCTGCCGCCACACCCGGCACGCCAGCGCTGCGCGTGCGCAAGCGGCGTTCGGTCGAATCGAGCATCGACGCATGCAGCACCGCCGCACCCAGCAGCGCATAAGAAGCCACGCCCAGCACCCAGTGCAAAGGCATCCAGGCGTTGACCGTCGGCCTCACCTCGCCCGGGAAAGCCCAGGCCAGCAGCACGACTGCCGCACCGCTGATCGCCAGCACCCGGCGCACACCGGCCAGGGGCATGAAGCGGCTTTCGACCTCATGCACCGCCAACACCAGCCAGACCGTCAGCGACAGCACGGGACCGAAGCCTAACCGGGCACCGGCCTCGCCGCGACCCCAGCCGCCGACGTCCAGCACCAGCAGCAAACCGTGCAATACCCAACCCACCAGCAGGGCGGGCGCGGGCAGCCGCGATTGGGCGCGGGCGGGCAGTGCCGCCACGGCGTAGGCCAACATGGCCAGCAGCGCCAGCACCAGCGGCGCGGCACCGAGGTTGGCGGCAGGGGCGAACGATAGAATCATCTTCGACAGTGTAATTCGCGGCCACCACCCAACGCGGTGCCCGCCCCGACGATGGCTTCAGCCCTTTCCGACCGCCTGTCACGCCTCGTCAAGACGATGCGTGGCCAGGCCCGCATCACCGACAGCAACGTGGCCGACATGCTGCGCGAGGTGCGCATGGCCTTGCTCGAGGCCGACGTGGCCTTGCCCGTCGTGCGCGACTTCATCGCCCGCGTCAAGGACAAGGCGCTGGGCACCGAAGTGGTGGGCTCGCTCAACCCGGGCCAGGCACTGGTCGGCGTGGTGCACAAGGAATTGGCCGCCACGATGGGCGACGGGGTGGCCGACCTCAACCTGGCCACCCAGCCGCCGGCGGTGATCCTGATGGCCGGCCTGCAGGGCGCGGGCAAGACCACCACCACCGCCAAGCTGGCCAAGTACCTGATCGAGCGCCGCAAGAAGAAGGTGCTGACGGTCTCGGCCGACGTCTACCGCCCGGCCGCGATCGAGCAGCTCAAGACCGTGACCCGCCAAGCCGGCGCCGAGTGGTTCCCGTCGACGCCGGACCAGAAACCCCACGACATCGTGCTGGCCGCGCTTGACCACGCCAAACGCCATTACTTCGACGTGCTGCTGGTCGACACCGCCGGCCGGCTGGCGATCGACGAGGCCTTGATGGCCGAGATCGCCGACCTGCACGCGGTGCTCAAGCCGATCGAGACGCTGTTCGTCGTCGACGCGATGCAGGGCCAGGACGCGATCAACACCGCCCGCGCGTTCAAGGAAGCGCTGCCGCTGACCGGCATCGTGCTGACCAAGCTCGACGGCGACTCGCGCGGCGGTGCGGCGCTGTCGGTGCGCCAGATCACCGGCGCGCCGATCAAGTTCGCCGGCGTATCCGAGAAGATAGACGGGCTGGAGGTGTTCGACGCCGAGCGCCATGCCGGCCGGGTGCTGGGCATGGGCGACATCGTCGCGCTGGTCGAGCAGGTGCAGCAGAACGTCGATTTCGGCGCGGCGCAGAAGCTGGCCGACAAGGTCAAGTCGGGCGACGCCTTCGACCTGAACGACTTCCTGTCGCAGATCTCGCAGATGAAGAAGATGGGCGGGCTGTCAGGCCTGATGGACAAGCTGCCCAGCGCGATGACGGCCAAGGCCGGCAAGGTCGACATGGACAAGGCCGAGCGCGACGTGCGCCGGATGGAGGGCATCATCTACTCGATGACGCCGCAGGAGCGCCGCAAGCCCGACCTGCTCAAGGCCAGCCGCAAACGCCGCATCGCCGCCGGCTCGGGCGTGCATGTGCAGGAAGTGAACCGCATGCTCAACCAGTTCGAGCAGATGCGCGACATGATGAAGAAGATGAAGGGCGGCGGCCTGATGAAGATGATGAAGCGCATGGGCGGCATGAAGGGCATGATGCCGCCCGGCATGTGACGGGCATGGAACCGGCGACCCCGGCGCGCCGGCGCCTGTTGATCAGGCCAGCAAGGCCTGGGCAAACTCCCGCGCACTGAAGGTCTGCAGGTCTTCCAGTTTCTCGCCGACGCCGATGAAGTAGACCGGGATAGGCCGCTCGCGGGCGATCGCCGCCAGCACGCCGCCCTTGGCCGTGCCGTCGAGCTTGGTGACGATCAACCCGGTCAGGCCCAGCGCGTCGTCGAAGGACTTGACTTGGCTCAGCGCGTTCTGGCCGGTGTTGCCATCGACCACCAGCAACACCTCGTGCGGCGCCGAGGCGTCGGCCTTGGTGATCACGCGTTTGATCTTGCGCAGTTCTTCCATCAGGTGCAACTGGGTCGGCAGCCGGCCCGCGGTGTCGGCGATCACCACGTCGCGGCCGCGCGCCTTGCCGGCCGTGACGGCGTCGAAAGCCACAGCCGCCGGGTCGGCGCCCTCCTGGCTGACGATCTCGACCCGGTTGCGGTCGGCCCAGATCGCCAGTTGCTCGCGCGCCGCGGCGCGGAAGGTGTCGGCCGCGGCCAGCAGCACGGTCTGCTCGGCATCGGCCAGGTGGCGGGTGAGCTTGCCTATGCTGGTGGTCTTGCCGGCGCCGTTGACACCGACCACCATCATCACCGTGGGCTTGAACTGGCCGACCACCAGCGCCTTTTCCAGCGGCGCCAGCAACTCGGTCAGCGCGTCGGCCAGCAAGGCCTTGACCCGCGCCGGATCGGTCGCCTTGGCGTCCTTGACCCTGCGCTTCAAGTCCTGCAGCAGGAACTCGGTGGCGCGCACGCCGGCATCGGCCATCAGCAGCGCGGACTCCAACTCCTCGTACAACACATCGTCGATCTGCGTGCCGGTAAAGACCTGCGCGATGCTGCTGCCGGTCTTGCGCAGGCCATTGCGCAGCTTGTCGATCCAGCGCTGGCGGGCGGGTTCAGCACCACCCGCGGCCTCGGCCAGGCTGGCCGGCGGCAGGGCTGGCGGCAGCGGCGGCGACGCTGTCGCCTCGGCAGCGGGCATGGGCGGCAACACCGTCCCCGCCGGCACCCCGGCCAGCTTGCTGACGGCGTTGCGCCACCAGGGCAAGCCCGGTGCGGCGGCGGCGGCCGGCGTGGCCTGCGCGGGGTCGGGGGCGGCCACATCGGCCAGCAACGCGGCGGCGCTGGCGCTGACCTCGGCAACCGGCATCTGCAACGGCGCCAGGTCCGACACGCTGGGCGCAGTGGCGGCAACGACGGGCTCGGCGGCGACCGGCGCCGCGCCCTTTTTCTTGAAGAAACTGAACATTTTTCCTGATGCGTGCAGCGGCCATTCGGGCCCGCAAGAAGTAACCGCTATACTTGCGGGCTAGTGGCGCTTTAGCTCAGTCGGTTAGAGCGTCGGAATCATAATCCGCAGGTCCGGGGTTCGAATCCCTGAAGCGCCACCACTTTTTTCAAAAGCCTTGCCGGTCAACGACCTGCAAGGCTTTTTTTTGGCCGGATGTTTTGGCCGGATGTTTTGGCCGGGTTTTTTGGCCGGCGAACCAAGGCCGGATTGTGCCTGCGCGCCACCTCAGGTCCGCGCCAGCACCGGCGCCAGCGCCACCCCGGTGTGCGTGCCGCGCGCCACCAGCAGCTCGGGCGTCCCGGCGCAGACCACCTGGCCGCCGGCGGTGCCGCCTTCCGGCCCCAGGTCGACCACCCAGTCGGCCTCGGCGATCACGTCCAGGTCATGCTCGATCACCACCACGCTGTGGCCGCCGGCCACCAGCCGGTGCAGCACGCGGATCAGGCGTTCGACATCGGCCATGTGCAGGCCCACCGTGGGCTCGTCCAGCACGTACAGCGTGTGCGGCGGCTTCTGGCCCCGGCGCGTCACGTCGTCGCGCACCTTGCTGAGTTCGGTGACCAGCTTGATGCGCTGGGCCTCGCCGCCGCTCAGCGTCGGGCTGGGCTGGCCCAGCGTCAGGTAACCCAGGCCGACATCCTTGAGCAGTTGCAGCGGATGCGCGATCGCCGGCATGCTGGCAAAGAACTCCACCGCCTCGTCCACCTCCATGCGCAGCACGTCGCCTATGCTTTTGCCGCGCCAGGTCACTGCCAGCGTCTCGGGGTTGAAGCGCTGGCCATGGCAGGCATCGCAGGCCACTTTGACGTCCGGCAGAAAGCTCATCGCGATGGTGCGCAAACCCTGGCCTTCGCAGGCCGGGCAACGGCCGTCGCCGGTGTTGAAGGAAAAGCGCGCCGCCGCGTAACCGCGCGCCTTGGCCTCCAGCGTCTCGGTGAAGAGCTTGCGCACCGTGTCCCAGAAACCGATGTAGGTGGCCGGGCAGCTGCGCGGCGTCTTGCCTATCGGTGTCTGGTCGACTTCCAGCACCCGGTCTATCGGCTCGAAGCCGTTCAAGCCGGTGCAGCCGACCAGCGGCGGCAAGACCCCGGCCGCCAGCGCGTCGCGCCCGGCCTTGCTGACCTTGGTGGCGACGATGGCGTGCACGTTGGCCAGCAGCACGTCGCGCGCCAGCGTGCTCTTGCCCGAGCCCGACACCCCCGTCACCGCCACCAGGCGCTGCAGCGGCAGTTGCAGGTCCACGTTGCGCAGGTTGTGCAGGTTCGCACCCTGCAGGCCCAGGTGCAGCGTGGCGCGGTTGACCACCCGGCGCGGCAGCAGCGGGTGCTTGAGCGGGTGGGCCAGGAAGCGGCCGGTGACCGAATCCGGATTCGCCGACAGGTCGGCCGCCACGCCTTGCGCCACCAGGTGGCCGCCGCGCTTGCCGGCGCCGGGACCGATGTCGATGATGTGGTCGGCGCGGCGTATCGTGTCCTCGTCGTGCTCGACCACCACCAGCGTGTTGCCCTGCTCGCTGAGCCGGGACAGCGCCTTCAGCAGGATGGCGTTGTCGCGCGGGTGCAAGCCGATGGTGGGCTCGTCCAGCACATAGCACACCCCTTGCAGGTTGCTGCCGAGCTGGGCCGCCAGCCGGATGCGCTGGGCCTCGCCGCCGCTCAGCGTGGGCGCGGCGCGGTCCAGCGTCAGGTAGCCCAGGCCGACTTCCTCCAGGAACTCGAGCCGGCTGCGGATCTCGCTGACGACGTCGCGGGCGATCGCGGCGTCGCGGCCCACCAGCGCCAGCGCGCCGGCCCAGGCCCGCGCATCGCCGACGGCCCACTGCGCCACCGCGGTGATGGTGTGCTCGTCGAAACGGATGTTGCGGGCGATCGGGTTGAGCCGGGTGCCCAGGCAGTCCGGGCAAGGCTCGCCGCTGACGCCTTCGACCTCGGCCTCCTCGGACGGGAAGCTCTGCTCGCGGCCCTTTTGTTCGTCGTCACGCACGCTGTCGTCATAGGCCTTGCGCTGCTCGCGGGTCAGCGTCAGGCCGGTGCCGACGCAACTGGTGCACCAGCCATGCTTGCTGTTGTAGCTGAACATGCGCGGGTCCAGCTCGGGGTAGCTGGTGCCGCATTGCGGGCAGGCGCGCTTGGTCGAGAACACCTTGAGGCTGCCGATGCCGGCGGTAGGCTCGGCCGCGGCCATCGCCGCGCCCAGGCCATCCAGCGGCGTCAGCAGGTGCAGCACGCCCTTGCCCAGGTCCAGCGCCTTGGCCAGCAGTTCGCGCAACTCGCCCTCGCGGGCCGGCGTGATCACCAGGTCGCCCACCGGCAATTCGAGGGTGTGCTCCTTGAAGCGGTCCAGCCGCGGCCAGGGATCGACCTTGACGAACTCGCCGTCCACCCGCAGGTGGGTGTTGCCGCGCGCCTTGGCCCATTTGGCCAGGTCGGTGTAGACGCCCTTGCGGTTGACCACCAGCGGCGCCAGCAGGCCCACATGTTGACCCCGGTGGTCGCGCAGCAGTTGTGCGGCGATGCTCTCGACGCTCTGCGGCCGCACCTCGGTGCCGTCCTTGGTGCAGCGCTGGGTGCCCAGCTTGACCCACAGCAGGCGCAGGAAATGCCAGACCTCGGTGGTGGTGGCCACCGTGCTCTTGCGCCCGCCACGGCTCAGCCGCTGCTCGATCGCCACCGTCGGCGGAATGCCGTAGACCGCGTCGACCTCGGGCCGGCCCGCCGGCTGGACGATGCTGCGGGCGTAGGCGTTCAGGCTTTCGAGGTAGCGCCGCTGCCCCTCGTTGAACAGGATGTCGAAGGCCAGCGTGCTCTTGCCCGACCCCGACACCCCTGTGACCACGGTGAACTTGCCACGCGGGATGTCGACGCTCAGGCTCTTGAGGTTGTGCTCGCGGGCGTTGACGATGCGGATGTCGGTGCCTGCGGCCAGCCTGGCCGCCACTCTTTGGGCATCACGCCGCGCCTTGGCAATCAGTTGCAGCGGCCTGCCCTCCTCGGCGCTCAGGCTGCCGACGCCGATTGCCGCATCGTAGTCGTGCAGCGCCTGGCCGGTGAAAGAGCTGGGATGGGCCTTGACGTCTTCGGGCGTGCCGCTGCACACCAGTTCGCCACCGGCGTCACCGCCCTCGGGGCCGAGGTCGATGATCCAGTCGGCGCTGCGGATCACGTCGAGGTTGTGCTCGATCACGATCAGCGAATGGCCGGCTTCGAGCAGCTTGCGCAAGCTGCGCATCAGCTTGGCGATGTCGTCGAAATGCAGGCCGGTGGTGGGCTCGTCGAACAGGAACAAGGTGCCGCGCCTGGCTGCGGGCTGCCTCGGCCCTTGCGCGGCGTCGGCCAGGAAACCGGCCAGCTTCAGGCGCTGCGCCTCGCCGCCCGACAGCGTGGGCACCGGCTGGCCGAGCCGCACATAGTCCAGCCCGACATCGACGATGGGCTGCAGCCGGGCAGTCACCAAGGGGTCGCCCGAGAACACGACCATCGCCTCGGACACGGTCAGCTCCAGCACCTCGGCCACCGACAGTTGCCAGGCGCTGCGGATCAGCTTGACTTCCAGCAACTCGGCGCGGAAACGTTTGCCGTCGCAATCCGGGCAACGCAGGTAGACGTCGGACAGGAACTGCATCTCGACATGCTCGAAACCCGATCCGCCACAGGTCGGGCAGCGCCCGTTGCCGGCATTGAAGCTGAACATGCCGGCGGTGTAGCTGCGCTCGACCGCCAGCGGGGCGAAGGCGAACAGCTTGCGGATCTCGTCGAAGGCGCCGACATAGCTGGCCGGGTTGCTGCGCGCGGTCTTGCCTATCGGGCTCTGGTCGACGAACACCGCCTCGGCCAGCCAGTCCATGCCCAGCAGCGCGTCGTGTTCGCCGGCGCCCTCGGTGGGCTTGCCGAAATGGCGCAACAACGCCGGCACCAGCACGTCCTGGATCAGCGTGCTCTTGCCCGAACCGCTGACACCCGTCACCACCGTCAAGCGCTGAAGCGGGAAGACGACCTCGATATTCTTCAGATTGTGCTCGCGCGCGCCCTGCAGGATCAGTTTCGGGGTGGCCTCATTGACGAAGCGGCGCAGGCCCATGCCAACATGTTTACGGCCGCTGAGGTAGGCCCCGGTCAGGGTGTCGGCGTTGCGCGCCGCGTCGGGCGTGCCGTCGAAGACGATCTGGCCGCCGCGCTCGCCCGGCCCCGGGCCCATGTCGATCAGCCGGTCCGCCGCCAGCATCACCGCCGGGTCATGCTCGACCACCACCAGGGTGTTGCCGGCATCGCGCAGCCGGTGCATGGCCTCGACGATGCGGTTCATGTCGCGCGGGTGCAGGCCTATGCTGGGCTCGTCGAGCACGAACAGCGTGTTGACCAGCGAGGTGCCGAGCGCGGTGGTCAAGTTGATGCGCTGCACCTCGCCGCCCGACAACGTGCGGCTCTGGCGGTCCAGCGTCAAATAGCCCAGGCCGACATCGCAGAGGTAGCGCAGCCGCGTGCGCATCTCGTCGAGCAGCAGTTTCAGGGCCTCGTCGAGCATCGTCGACGGCAGATCCAGGCCGCGCCGGGCCGCCCCAATCGGCCTGTTCCCCCGCGGGGGGGCGACGCCGAAGGCGTCTTGGGGGTCAGGTTCGCCGTCGAAGAAGCTGCGCAGGCGATGGATAGGCAGCATCATCAGGTCGTGCAGGCTCAAGCCCGGCAAGGCCTCCAACTGGTCGCGCGACCAGGCCGCGCCCACCGGCAGGAAGCGCTTGTCGGGGGCTTGCACCCCGTCGGCGTCGGCCTTGCTGCCCAGCCGCCACAGCAGGGCATCGAGCTTCAGCCTGGCGCCGCCGCAGGCGCCGCATGGCGTGTAGCTGCGGTACTTGGACAAGAGCACGCGGATGTGCATCTTGTAGGCCTTGCTCTCCAGGTAGCCGAAGAAACGCCGCACGCCGTACCACTGCTTGTTCCAGTGGCCGGCCCATTCGGGGTTGCCCTCGATCACCCAGTCGCGCTGGGCTTGCGAGAGCTGGCTCCAGGCGGTGTCGCGCGGGATGCCGGCCTCGCCGGCGTACTTCAGCAAGTCGCTCTGGCAATCGGCCCAGGCAGGCGTCTGCAGCGGCTTGATCACGCCGTTGCGCAGGGTCTTGCGGGGGTCGGGGATCACCAGTCCCATGTCGACGCCAATCACCCGGCCGAAGCCGCGGCAGGTCTCGCAGGCACCGAAGGCCGAGTTGAACGAGAACAAGGCCGGCTGCGGGTCGGCGTAGCGCAGGTCGCTGTCGGGGCAGTGCAGGCCGGTGGAATAACGCCACAGTTCGGGCTCGACGCCCTCATTCAAGGCGTAGACGTTGACCCGCCCGCTGCCGCGCTTGAGCGAGACCTCCAGCGCCTCTACGACCCGCGCCTTGTCGGCGCCGGCCAGGCGCACCCGGTCGGCCACCACGTCGAGCACCTTGCGGTGATCGACCACCCGCTCGGCCTGGACCCGGGTGAAGCCGCTGGCCGACAGCCATTGCTCGACCTCGGCAGGCGTCACCGTCGCGGGCAATTCGACCGGGAAGGTGATCACGACCCGCGGATCGCCCAGCAAAGTGGCGCGCCGCAGCAGGTCGGCGTGTATGGTCTCCGGCGTATCGTGGCGTACCGGTTGCGCCGTCTGCCGGTCGAACAACTGGGCCGCGCGGGCAAACAAGAGCTTGAGGTGGTCGTTCAGTTCGGTCATCGTGCCGACGGTCGACCGGCTGGTGCGCACCGGGTTGGTCTGGTCGATGGCGATCGCCGGCGGCACGCCCTCGACCCGGTCGACCGCCGGCCGATCCATGCGGTCAAGAAATTGCCGGGCGTAGGCCGAGAAGGTCTCGACATAGCGCCGCTGGCCCTCGGCGTAGAGCGTATCGAACACCAGGCTGGACTTGCCCGAACCGCTTGGCCCGGTCACCACCGTCATCTCGCCGGTGCGGATGTCGATGTCCAGGTTCTTGAGGTTGTGCTGGCGGGCGCCGCGAATACGGATGGAACCGGTCATGGGGACGATGGGCGCTGGGCGGGCGGCGCAGGAATTGACAGCAGATTCTAGGGATGGATGACGGCAGATGCTGAGGTGGGACTCGCCGGCCCTGCGCCCCGCGCAGTGCTTGACGGCGACGGGCCCTTCTGGTCGAGTCCCGCACGCCGCAAGAGGACAGAGAGCGTCGAGGACATCAAGCCCACTCCATTCATCTTCGTGCGGCCTACAGCGGTCTGGAATCGTCGTCGCACCCGGCGCCGGCCAAGCCAAGCCCCCGGTCCACACAGCATGTCGATCTACTTTACATTCCATCAGACACGCTCTTCACGTGCCTGGAGCCGCGTCACACCAATCAACATAAGCTGTTGATTTTAAAGATTTTTACGCATCTCCTCCGAGGATATCCATGGACGGCACGGAGTTTGCTTTTCTGGACTTGCGCGGCACCCGCCGCCGCACCAAGCACTTGTTCAACCCATTCTCCGGAGCGCACATGAAGAAGAATCTCTTGCCCTTGGCCATCTTGGCCGCGTTTTCCGCTGGCGCCCAAGCCGGCAGTTTCAACAACGGTGGTTTCGAGACCGGCGACCTGACGGGCTGGACCCAGGATGGCGGCGTCATCGGGACGAACAACACCTTAAGTTGCTCACAAGGCAGCACTTGCAACTCGTCTCAGTTGCTGACTTCAGCCAACTACACCGGCGCCGCGACGACCACCTCGGCGGGTGGTTTCACCGCCACCCACGCCAGCGGCAGTTCGGTGGTGGCCGTCACCAGTGGCGCTGGCGTGGACAGCCGCTCCGGCCAAAGCGTGGTGCGTTATGGCAACCACTCGGTGAAGGTCAATGACGCCAACAACAATTACAGCGTCTCGCTGATCCAGCAGTCGGTAACGGCCTACAGCGGCACCAGCATCAACTTCTCGTGGGCCGCCGTGCTGCAGGGATCGCATGGGCCGACCGACTCCGACGAATTCACGATCGCTCTGCGCGACGACACGACCAACACCGACGTCACGACCATCCACTACAGCTCGGCCACTGCGGCCGGGGCCGGGCTCTTCACCAATACCGGCGGCTGGTACTGGAACGCCTGGAAGGACGAGACCATCGCGGTGACCCAGGGCGACGACTTCACGCTCTCGCTGCTGGCCTCGGACTGCCCCTATGGCGGCCACGCGGGTTACGTCTACCTCGATGGCTTCGGTGTCGTGACCGGCGGGCCCGGTGACACCACCGTGCCCGAACCGGCTTCGCTGGCCTTGGTGGGCCTGGCCCTGACCGGCATGGTCGGCGTGCGGCGCCGGTCCAAGAGCCGGGCCGCCTGAGCCAGCCGAACGACTGTTCGACAGGACATAGCGGCAAGAGCGCTCCAAGGAGCGCTCTTTTTCTTGGCCCGTGAATGACTTCACACATGCTGGCGGCCGCAACTGGGCAGCCAGCACCCTTGTCTGGCACGCTGGTCGCCAACTTGCCACGCCACCGCTCTGCCTTCGGAGTCCTCCCATGTCCCGCCACTCTGGTCTGACCGCTGCCGGGCAGGCAACACTGCCCGCCATCCTGATCGCCCTGCTCGCGCTGAGTGGCTGCAACAGCCACGATGCCATGCCTTCAGGCGCCCGGAAGATGGCCGACGGCGACTATCCGGCGGCGGTGATCGAGTTCAAGAACGCTGTCGCGGAGCATCCCGATTCGGTTGAGGCCAGGCTGGCGTTGGCCGATGCACTCGAGCGGGTGGGCAACTCTGTCGGCGTCGAGCAGGAACTGCGAAAGGCGCTGGCCAACGGCGGCGATGAACAGGTCTTGCTGCCGCGCATCGGCTTCCTGATGCTCGAGCGCAATGACAACGAGAAGCTGGTCCGTGAATTCAAGGACAGGCGACTGAAGTCGCCCGAGGCCGACAGCGACCTGCGCGCGATCGTCGCGCTGGCGCAGGTCGGGCAACGGCGACCGCCATTGGCCCAGGAACAACTCCAGGGCACCGTGCCGACGTCGACCGTGAGCCTGGCGCGCGCCCAGTTGCTGTTGGCCGAAGGCAAGCGCGTCGAGGCGCTGGCTGCCTTGGGTGGCAACCAGCCCGACGCGAAGACGCCCTGGTGGGTGTTGCGCGCCACCAGCCGTGTCGCAGCCATCAATGGCCAGCCGGAGTCCGCCTTGGCGTTGATCGAGCGCGCGCAGAAAGCTGCACCCTGGAACAACGCCTTGCTGGGCGAATATGGCGAGGCGCTGATGAGCGCCGGCAAGTTCGACCAGGCCAGCGCGGTGCGGGACCAGTTGAAGAAGGCTGCGCCGCGCTACTTCTGGACCCAGTACCTCGATGCCAGCCTTCAGGCCCGGGCCGGCCGCAGCGATGAGAGCCTGGCCGCCGCACTGAAGGTGCTGGAGGTGTCACCCGACCATTTGCCGGCCACGCTGCTGGCGGCTGCAGCCGAACTGCAGCGCGGTGACGTCATCACCGCGCGCAAACGCTTGTCGACGATACGCGTCAAGCATCCCACATCGCTGTCGGCGCTTTCGCTGCTGGCGCAGGCCCAGCTCAAGCTGGGCAAGCCCCTGGAGGCGGCAGACACCGTGCACAAGGGCCTGTCGCAGGCACCGGACGATCTGAGGCTGCTGTCGCAGAAGGCCGACGTCGAAGCGCTGCTGGGCAAGCGCAAGGAGGCGGTGGCCACGCTGACGCGCATCGTCGCGCTTCAGCCTGACGATTCGGCCAGCGTGCTGCGACTGGCGAATCTGAAGGCCAGCCTGGGCGACAAGGCCGGCGCCACGCAATTGCTGGACCAGGCATCGGCCATGGCCCGGGGTGACCCGGCGCTGATGGACCGCATCGTCGCGACCGCGTTGCGCATGGCCGACGTGCCGCGGGCGCGACGCCTGGCCGACGTTGGCGTGGCCGCCAAGCCCAACGATCCGCAGGCCAGGTTGACCCTGGCGGCCACACAAGCTGCGCAGAAAGACACCGGCAGCGCCTGGAGCAGCACGTTGGCGGCGCTGGACCTGAATACCGGTTACCAGCCCGCCCTGGCGGCATTGCGGGCGATGGCGCGCAAGCCGGCCCAGCGTGCCGAGGTGCTGCAGCGCTACGCCAGCGCAGTCGCTGCCAAGACCAACGATCCCGACACCTTCCTGGACTACGCCGCCCTGCTGCGCGATGCCGGCGCCGCGGCCAAGGACAGTCCCTTGGCCGTGCTCGAAAAAGGCAGCATGGCGGCGCCCGAGGCAGTGCGTCTGCGCGCCGCGCTGGTCGAACAATACCTGCGCGGCGGCGACAGCGACAAAGCCTTGAGCACGGCGCAGTCGGGCGCTGCGTCCGCCAGCGCGTCGATGCAGGCCCGGGCATTGCTGGCGGCCACATACCAGCGCCTGGGCAAGACCGAGTTGGCGGTCGACGCCTACCGCAAGCTGGCCTCGGGCTATCCGCAAGTCGCCGACTGGCGCCTGAAGCTGGCCCGGTTCGAAGTCGCTGCCGGTCGCAACACCGAGGCTGCGTCCATCCTGAGATCCGTCATCACCAGCCACCCGTACGACCCGACCGCCTACGTCGTCTTGGCTGAACTGGCGGCGCAATCCAACGCAGCCGAGGGCCTCTCGGTGGCGCGCCAGATGGCCGGACGCGATGAACTCAAATTGGACGGGATGGTGCTCGAAGCCGACGTGCTGGCCATTGCCAAGCAGTACAGCGAGGCGCTGGTCAAGTATGGCAAGGCCGGCGCCGCAGGCGCGGTCCCGGTGGCGCTGCTGCGCAGTATCACGGTGCTCGATCGCCTTGGCCGGGGCACGTCTGCCGACGAGGCGATGGCGGCCGCGATGCGGCAGTTCCCCAAGGATCCGCGGGTGCTCGGCTTTGCCGCCCAGCGTGCTCTCGACGCCGGCAACGCGGCCAGGAGTGTCGAATTGATGGCAACCATCGTGACACAGGATCCCCGCAACCCGATGGCGCTCAATGACCTGGCCTGGGCACAGGTGCTGGCCAAGCAGCCCCAGGCAGTGGAAAACGCCCGCAAGGCTGCCGCCTTGCTGCCTGACGATCCGACGGTCCTCGACACCCTCGGCGTGGCATTGCGCCTGGCGGGCAAGAACGACGAGGCGATGGCCGCGCTGCTGACCGCGACCCACCTCGCACCAACCGCCGCCAGCCCCCGGCTGCACCTGGCCGAGGCCATGGCTGCAAAAGGCGACCGCAAGGGCGCTGGCGGTCTGGTTCAGAACATAGCGCAGGACAAGCTCGACAGCCGGGACAAGGCCGCATTGGACAGCCTGAAGGCCGCGCTCAAGGGCTGATCTTCAGGCCGCCGAATCCACCGTGTAGCCGAAGCTGCCGATGAAGGGCCTCAAGGTAGACAGCACTGGCGCCAGGCCGTCCTGGTAGCGCCGCCAGCGGTCGGCTGCACTGCGGTAGATCGGCTGGGTCACCTGCTGATAGCTGGGGGTGTTGATGGCACCGCGCTGGCGCGCATGGGCTACATGGTCCATCAAGCCGTCGTCCCATGGCAGGTCGAGAAAAGTGCAGAGTCTGCGCAGTTCGCCGGGCGGATCGGCGATCAGGTCTTCGTAGCGGTTGACGAAGTGCACCAGCGGCAGCGTGCGGACGAAGTGCAGCCAGGCCGACATCACCGCCTGGTAGAGTCGAGCGGCCCCGGCAAGCGAATTGAAGCTGGCCATCGCGGTATTGGGTGCAAAGTCCTGCATGAAGCAGCTGAGCACGACATCACAGGGGTGTCGGAGCGCAAAGATGAATCGCGCTCGCGGGAAGACGCGCCAGATCACCGGTACGGCCGCCGTGTTGAGCGGCAGCTTGTCGACCAGTCGCTGGTGCTGACCGAGCTGCATATGGCGCGCCGCCTCGGCGCGGTAGACGTCGCGCAGGTGGCTGGCGTCCCGTTGCCCGAGACCGGCCAAAGCGCCCGCCGGGTCATCGCCCGCCAGATCCCAGAAGGCCTGCAACATCTGCGACACGGCAGGTTGCTCGTCCATGGCCACCAGTTGCGGGTGCGCGTCGAGCATTTGCTCGAGCAAGGTGGTGCCGGAACGCGGAAAGCCGATCAGGAAGACCGGATCGGCGGGTGAGGCTGCAACGCCGAAGTCCAAGGGCTGTGCGCTCGCCAGCCCGTCACTGCACAAGGCCCGCAATTGCTCGACTCGGCGCAGGTAATGCGCCGGATCGTTGCGAGGGTCCATCGCAGCGGCAATGCTACGCCTGGCCTTGCCCCGCGTGAACTGGTCGAGAGCGGCTTCGGGCCTGTTGAGCTGGTCCAGGACCTGCCCCAGCAGCAGTTCGGCTTCGGCGCTGATCTCAGCGGCCAGCCCCTGGCTCGCCAGCAAGTGGTGCAGGCGGGCAGCGACCTGCTCGAAGCGCTTCTCGCGACACATCAGGCGCGCTGCCACGAGCTCAGCGTCAGGAAGCAACGGCGCCAGCGCGCGCGCACGTTCCAGGCATTGCCGCGACTCGTCGAGCTGTCCGACACGTTCGAGCAGTTGCGCCAGACCCGCCCACGCACTCGCCGAGTTCGGCGCCGACTGCAGCGTCTGCCGGTAGGTGCTGATGGCCTGCGGCATCCTGCCGGCCAACCTCAGGGCCTGCGCGAGGTTGCACTGCGTCTCGACATTGCCGGGTTGAAGTTGCGCCGCGCGCTGGAGTTGCACGAGGCCGGTCGCGTGGTCCCCGGCAAGCACATTCAGCGCACCCAGTTCACTCAACGCCTCGGCGTAGTCGGGACGGCGTGCCAGCGCCTGCTTCAGGTGTTCGGCGGCCTCGCGGGTCTGGCCCAGGCTGCGCAGCGCACAGGCCAACAAGAAGTGGGCATCGGCAAACCCGGGCTGACACTTCAGCGCATGTCGGTAGGCTTCCACGGCCTCCGGAAAACGGCCCTGGGCATGCACCGCAACGGCCCAGACATGGTGGGCAAAGCCGACACCCGGCGCCAGAGTCAGCGCGCGGTGTGCGCTGGTCTCGGCCTCGGCCAATCGACCCAGGCGCCGTTCCACCATCGCCAGCTTGACCCAGGCCTCGGCATCTGCCGGGTCGGTTCGACAGACTTGACCGAACAGGCCATGCGCCTCTTCGAGACGGCCTTGCACTGCCGCCGCGTCACCGCGCGCCTTCTTGCCACGTGTGAGACTGCGCTTGGTCGAAACCCTCATCCCATCCCCCCCAAGATGCGAGCCCCGCCCGCGCCCCATCGGTTGCCAAAATCGATGATAGTGGGCCGGTGGCCGGACCTGGCACGCGGCCACCGGTGCGCGACCGTGAACGATGGGGGTCAGGACGCGCCTGTTACACCTCAACGACCGGTCCTGACAAAGAACGGCTGCGCAAGTCGCGACAATGTCACCCCCGACTCGACCGAAAGCCAAGCCATGCTGCTGCGTCGCCACCTGTTCACCGCGCTGCTGTCGTTGGCAGGCCTTTGCGGCGCGGCACAGGCGCAGATACGCATAGGCCAGACGGCGGGCTTCAGCGGCGCGGCGGCGGCCGGCGTCAAGGAGGCCGCTGACGGCGCCCGGCTCTACCTGGACGCGGTCAACGCCCAGGGGGGCATAGGCGGACAGCAGATAGAACTGGTCTCGCTCGACGACAAGTTCGACCCCAAGCTGGCGGCGGACAACGCCAAAGCGCTGATCGCCAAGGGCGTGCTGGCGCTGTTCCTGACCCGCGGCACGCCGCACAACCAGGCCATCCTGCCGCTGCTGGCCTCCGCAGGCATCGCACTGGTCGGCCCCAGCACCGGGGCTATGCTGCTGCACGAGCCGGTCAACCCCTGGGTCTTCAACGTCCGCGCCACCTACCAGCGCGAGGCCGAGCGCGCGGTCAAACACCTGATGCAGATCGGCGTGCAGCGCATCGCCATCGTGCAGGTGGCCGACAGCTTCGGCGAGGACGCGGTACAAGGCGCCCTGCGCGGCTTCGGCAGCACGGTCAAGCCGGTGGTCTACGAGAAGTACGACCGCAGCAAGCCCGATTTTGCGCCGATCATGCCCCAGGTCCTGGCCGCCGACGCCCAGGCCGTGCTGGTGATTGGCTCGGGCACGACGGCGGCCGACGCGATGAAGGCCTTGCGCGCCGCCGGCTCCAAGGCCCAGTTGCTGACGTTGTCGAACAACGCCTCGTCGGGCTTCGTCAAGGCGCTGGGCGACGTGGCGCGCGGGGTGATCGTCAGCCAGGTGCTGCCGCCCGAGCGCTCGCTGGCCTCACCCCTGGTCAAGGAGGCGCATGACTTGGCGCGGGCCGTGGGATCGACCGCGCCCGAGATCACGCCGGCGCTACTGGAGGGTTTTGCCAGCGCCAAGGTGCTGGTCGAGGGCCTGCGGCGGGCTGCGGCCAAACGCGACCTGAGCCGCGGCGGACTGCAGAAGGCGCTGGAGGGGATCAGCCGCTTCGACCTCGGCGGGCTGGAACTGAGCTACAGCCCGACCGACCACACCGGGCTGGACTACGCCGACCTCTCGATCATCGGCGCCGACGGCCGCTTCAGGCGCTGAAGGACGGAGGGCCACCACCTCGGCAGGCGACGCGGCCCAACTCGGTGCAGGGCAGCTCGCGGCCGAGGCAGGCCCGGTGGCTCGAGGAGGACCTCATCGCATCGCGATCCTGGACGCTGCCAGGGTCTGGGGGACAGCTCAGGCACGGACCCGTATCGCCAGCGTCCTCAGCCGGCCCACCACGCCTGCGGGAAAGTGGTAGACCGACAGCACGAACAGCACGCCCAGCCAGAGCAGCCAGCGGTCGGGCGAAACCAGTTGGCCGAGCAGCGGCACGCCGTCGAACAGCCCCGCACCGAGCTTGAGCAAGTCCTGCAGGTAGTTCTGCGCCAGCACGAACAGCACCGAGCCCACCACCGCGCCGTACATCGTGCCCATGCCGCCTATCACCACCACCAGCAGAATGTCGAGCATGATCTCGAAGCTCAGCGTGGTGTCGGGCCCGGTGTAGCGCAGCCACAGCGCCAGCAGCGCGCCGGCAGCGCAGGCGAACAGCGCGGCCAGCACATTGCTCAGGGTGCGGAACACGACGGTGCGGAAGCCGATCGCCTCGGCCCGGAAGTCGTTCTCGCGGATCGCCTGCAGCACCCGGCCGAACGGTGAGTTGACGATGCGCAGCAGCGCCAGGAACAGCGCCGCGACGACGAAGAAGAGCAGGTAGTAGCTGACGATACGGCCGTCGATCGTCAAGCCGAGCAGCGGCGAATCAAAGGGCTCGAAGGCCGGGCTCAGCCAGCTCGGGTTCTTGAAAGTCAGGCCGTCCTCGCCGCCGGTGATGTCGCTCAGCTGCGAGGCCAGGGTCAGGAAGGCCGAGGCCACCGCCAGCGTGATCATCGCGTAGAAGATCGCCTTGACGCGCAGCGAGAACAGGCCGATCACCAGCGACAGCGCCAGCGACAGCGCCAGCGCCGCCGCCACGCCCAGCACCACCGCGCCCCAGCCCGCGCCCAGCCGGTTGCTGGCCACCGCCACGCCGTAGGCGCCGATGCCGAAGAACATGGTGTGGGCGAAGCTGACGATGCCGGTGTAACCCAGCAGCAGGTCGTAGCTGGCCACCAGCAGGATGAACACCAGCATCTTGGCGGCCACGCCCAGCGCCTTGCTGCCGGGGAAGGCAAACGGCGCGATGGCCAGGCCGACGACGATCAGGACCAGGATCAGCGCGAGCCAGCGGCTGCGCGGCAGGTCGTGGGAGAGGATACGGTTCAGCATCTCGAAGTGGCGCTCATCGATTGGTCACCGGGTAAAGCCCCTGCGGCCGCCACAGCAGGATCGCCACCATCAGCCCGATGTTGGAGAACAGCGCCACCTTGGGCGCCAGGAAGCCGGTGTAGTTGGCCATCAGGCCGACCAGCAGCGCGCCGACGAAGCAGCCCAGCGTCGAGCCCAGGCCGCCGATGATGATGACGATGAAGATCAGCACGTTGACCTGGGCGCCGATCTGCGGCGTGACGTTCTGCTGGTACAGCCCCCACAGCACGCCGCCCAGGCCGGCCAGCGCCGATCCGGCGACGAAGACGCCGACGAACAGGCGGCGGATGCGGTAGCCCAGGCTCTCGACCATCTCGCGGTCCTGCACGCCGGCGCGGATCAGCAGGCCGACCTTGGTGCGGTTCAGCGTCCAGGCCAGCAGCGCGAACACCAGCAGGCCGATTGCGGCCGCCAGCACCCGGTACTTCTCGATCGACGCGCCGCTGCCTATGCCCTCGATCAGCCAAGAACCCTGCAGCGACGAGGGCAGCGGCAAGGCGATCTGCTGCGGCCCCCAGAGCACCTTGATGGCCTCCTCGCCGACGATCATGCCGCCCATCGTGATCAGGATCTGCTTCAGATGCAGGCCGTAGACCGGCCGCACGATCACGCGCTCGAAGGCCCAGCCCACCGCGCCGGCCACGACCATCGCCGCGACCATCGCCGCGCAGACGCTGGCGAGCTGGGCCGGCGCGGACTCGCCAGCCCAGCCGGCCAGCCCGCCCATCACCGTGGTGGCGACGAAGGCGCCGAGCGCGATGAACACGCCATGACCGAAGTTCAGCACGTCCATCAGGCCGAACACCAGGGTCAGGCCGGAGGCGATGACGAAGATGATCAGCCCCATCGCCAGCCCGGCGACGGTGAGCGTGAGCCAGGTGCTGGGGCTGCCGACGGCGGGCAGCGCCAGCAGCATCAGCGCGGCGAGCAAGGCCAGCGGCCGCCCGTCGAACCGGGCTTTCGGGATCGCTGCAGGACCGGCTGCCGCCGCGGCGGGCGAAACGAGCGTGCTCATTGATGGGTCCCCAATGACAAACCGAGCAGCCGTTGCTGCAAGCCTTCATCGTCAGCCAACTCGGCCATCACGCCGCGATGAACCACGCAGCCGTTGTCCATCACCGCCACCTGGTCGCCCAGCGCGCGGGCCATCGCGAAGTTCTGCTCGACCAGCAGGATCGTGGTCTTCTGGCGCTTGAGCTCGTGGAAGGCGTCGATCAGGTTGCGGATGATCGACGGCGCCAGACCCTTGCTCGGCTCGTCGATCAGGACCAGCGCGCGCGGCTCGACGATGGCCCGCGCCACCGCCAGCATCTGCTTCTGGCCGCCGCTCAACTTGCCCGCCGGGTAGAGCCAGAACTTCTTGAGCGCCGGAAACAGGCCGAAGATCCAGTCCAGGCGCTGGGTGTCGAGCTCGCCGGCATGGCGCGCGGCGCGGGCGGCCAGCACCATGTTGTCCTTGACCGTCAGGTCGCTGAAGATGCCCATGCTCTCGGGCACATAGGCGATGCCCTGGGTCGCGATGTCGGGCGTGGCCTGGCCCTTGATCGACCGGCCATTGAAGCGCAGGTCGCCCGCGCTGGCCGGCCACAGACCCATGATGGTGCGCAGCGTGGTGGTCTTGCCCGCGCCGTTGCGGCCCAGCAGCATCGTCACCTGGCCCTCGGGAACGGTCAGGTCGACGCCGTGCAGGATGTGGTAGGCACCGATGTGGGTGTGGACGCCGCGCAGCACGAGGAATTCGTCATTCATGCTGGGTGCCCTCCCTGCTTGGCGGGGAGGGGCCGGGGTGGGGTGCCGACAGCTTCGGCCGAAAGGCCTGCCTCGGCGGCGGGGCCGCCGAGGTAGGCTTGTTGCACCACCGGCGAGGCGATCACCGCCGCCGGCTCGCCGTCGGCCACCAGTTGGCCGTTGTGCAGCACGATGATGCGGTCGGCCAGTTCACGCACCACGTCCATCTTGTGCTCGACCAGCAGGATGGTGCAGTCGGGCCGCGACTTGAGGCCGCGGATCAGGTCCAGGATCACCGGCACCTCGTCGACACTCATGCCGGCGGTGGGCTCGTCGAACATGAAGACCTTGGGGTCGAGCGCGATCAGCAGCGCCACCTCCAGCTTGCGCTGGTCGCCATGCGGCAGTCTGCTGGCATGGGCTTGCGCCTTGTCGGACAGCCGCACCTGGCCCAGGATGGCCTGAGCCTCGTCCAGCCAGGTCTTGCGGTCTAGCCAGACGCGCCAGAAGTCCACCCCGCCCCAGCCGCCGCCGTTGCCTCGCCCGGCCTCGCGGGCCTGTATCGCCAGCCGCACGTTCTCGTGCACCGTCAGGTTGGCGAACAGTTGCGTCAACTGGAAGGCCCGGCCCAGCCCGCGCCGCGTGCGCAGCGGCGCCGCCAGCGTGGTGATGTCCTGCCCGCCCAGCAGCACCCGGCCCTCGCTGGCCGGCAACTGGCCCGAGATCAGGTTGAAGTAGGTGGTCTTGCCTGCGCCATTGGGGCCGACGATGGCGGTGAGCGTGCCCGGCGCGAACGCGCAAGACACATGGTCCACCGCCACATGGCCGCCAAAGCGGATGGTCAGGTCCTGGGTTTCGAGCATGGGAGTGCGTTCGCCGGCCCGAGGGCCGGCGCATCGTCGGTCTGACTGGAGCCCCCTCCCGGAGGGGGCTGGGGGAGCACAACGGACGGGGATCGAGATCCCGACCGGAATCAGCGCGTCAGCGCTGATTCCGGATCGGGATCTGCATCTCCTCGGCCTTGATCTCGCGAACGAGTTCAGGCACCCCCCACGCAAACGCCGGATCCACCTTGATCTTGAAGTGGTACATGTCCTGCAGCGCCTGGTGGTCCTCCTTGCGGAAGACCATCCGGCCCTTGGGCGTCTGGAAGCTCATGCCCTCCATCGCCGCGATCAGCTTGGGCGCCGAGGCGTCGCCGGCGGTCTTCTTCAAGGCCTCGACCACCGCGATCGCCGCGCTCATGCCGCCGGCGGTGAAGAAGTCCGGCGGCGTCTTGAACTTGCTGTAGTGGTTGGCCACCAGCCATTCGTTGACCGGGTTCTTCGGGATGCCGAAGTAGTAGTACAGCCCGCCCTCCATGCCGGGGAACTGCTTGTAGGCCGTCATCGCCGGCAGGATGTTGCCGCCGGTGGCGATCTCGATGTTGTGGCGCTTGAAATCGAGGTCGGCGATCTTGAACGGGTTGCCGCCGGCCCAGACGATCCAGACGATCTTGCGGCCGGGTTGGTCCTTCAGCTTCTCGATGATGCGCTGGGCCGCAGCGGTGAAGTCGCTGGTGGCCGCCGGCAGGTATTCCTCATGCGCCAGCTTGGCCCTCTTCAGCGCCTCCTTGAAGGCCTTGACGCCGTCGCGGCCGAAGGCGTTGTCCTGCGCCAGCGTGACCAGCGTGGTGCCGGTCTTGTCCAGCGCCACCGCGTTGGCGATTGCGTCCTGGCTCGAGTTGCGGCCGGTGCGGAAGATGTACTTGTTCCACTTGTCGCCGGTGATCGAATCGGCCACCGCCGGCTCGACCAGCAGGATCTTCTTGTACTCCTCGGCCACCGGCAGCATCGCCAGCGCCACCGGAGACGCCGTCGGGCCGACCGCGATGTCGACCTTGTCGTCGGCATAGGCTGCGGCCAGCGCGCTCTTGCCCACGTCGGGCTTGCCCTGGTCGTCCTTCTCGATCACCACCAGCTTCTTGCCGGCGACCATCATCGAGCCGCCGGTGGCGTAGTCCAGCCCCAGGTTGAAGCCGACGATGGTCTGCTTGGCATAGGCCTCGAGCGGGCCACTCTTGCTGGCGATCAGCGCGATGCGCACCTCGCCCTTGGCGGGCGCGGCGGCCCACCCGGCCGGCGCGGCCAGGCTGCCGGCGGCAAGCGCGGCGGCAGCCGCGACGGTGGTGCTGAAAATTCGGCGCTTCATCTGAAGGTCTCCTGGCGTTGTGGCCACCGGCAAGCGGTGACGGATCGTGAACCGGTATTGCAACTGGCGTGCCGGAGACACACCAGGCGGACACCCTGATTCTCCACGGCAAAGCGGTGAGCCGGTGACCCTGTCGACGCCAGCGCGAGGCCGATTGACTGAAGTTCAGTTTGTCGGCACGCGTTCGGACCGCCTGAACAACCGACAGACACCCCAAAAGTGCCTGGATTTCAGTCAGACCAGCGCAGGGTCAGGGACCGAGGCTGGCAGCGTAGGCCGACACCGCTTCGATGTCGGCATTGCTCAGGCCCTGGGCGGCGCTGGCCATGGTGCCGTCGATGTCGGCGCGCGCACCGCTGCGCAGGTTCTGCAGTTGCAGGCTGAGGTAGTCGGGCGACTGGCCGGCCAGCCGCGGGATGTGCTTCTGGCCGCGCAGACCCGCCGCATGGCAGGAATCGCAGT
>CANGHK010000012.1 GCA_947453625.1 Burkholderiales bacterium | reverse complement strand
GCAAGTCAGCTTCACCAAGCTGTCCGACAACGCCTACGCCTACACCGCCGAGGGCGACCCGAACACCGGCATCATCATCGGCGACGACGCGGTGCTGGTGCTCGACACGCAAGCCACGCCGGTGATGGCCCAGGACGTGATCCGGCGCATCCGCGAGGTCACCGACAAGCCCATCAAGTACGTGCTGATGACGCATTACCACGCGGTGCGGGTGCTGGGCGCGTCGGCCTACAAGGCCGAGGGCTGCGAGCACATCATCGCCAGTCAGGACACGCGCGACTTGATCGTCGAGCGCGGCGAGCAGGACAAGGCGAGCGAGATCGGCCGCTTTCCGCGCCTGTTCCAGAACGTCGAGAGTGTGCCGCCCGGCCTGACCTGGCCGACGCTGACCTTCAGCGGCAAGATGACGCTGTGGCTGGGCTCGCTGGAGGTGCAGCTGCTGCAGCTCGGCCGCGGTCACACCAAGGGCGACACCGTGGCCTGGCTGCCGGCGCAGAAGATCCTGTTCTCGGGCGACCTGGTCGAGTTCGACGCCACGCCCTACGCCGGCGACGCCTACTTCAAGGACTGGCCGGCCACGCTGGACGCCATCGCCGCGCTGCAACCCGCCCAACTGGTGCCGGGCCGCGGCGCGGCGCTGACCACGCCCGAAGCAGTGGCCGCAGGCCTGAACGGCACGCGCGGCTTCATCGCCGATGTCTACGACAGCGTCAAGGCCGGCGTGGCCGCCGGACTCGACCTGAACGCGGTCTACAAGGACACGATGGCCAAGCTGACGCCCAAGTACGGCAGCTGGGTGATCTTCCAGCACTGCATGCCCTTCGACGTGACGCGCTGCTACGACGAGGTGACGCAATACCCCGACCCGCGCATCTGGACCGCCGAGCGCGACGTGCAGATGTGGAAGGCGCTCGAGAACTGAATCCCCCCAGCCGAGGCAGCGCCGACGCTGCCAGCCCTCCAGCGACTGACCCGAAGGAGATAGCCATGAAAATCCAGCGTATCCACCATGTCGCCTACCGTTGCATCGATGCCAAGCAGACGGTGCAGTGGTACCAGAAACACCTGGGCATGGACTTCGTGCTGGCGATCGCCGAGGACCATGTGCCCTCGACCCACGCGCCCGATCCCTACATGCATGTGTTCCTGGACGCCGGCGGCGGCAACGTGCTGGCTTTCTTCGAGCTGCCCAATTCACCCCCCATGGGCCGCGACGGCAACACGCCCGAATGGGTGCAGCACATCGCCTTCAAGGTCGGCAGCGTGGCCGACCTGGAGACCACCAAGGCCCGGCTGGAGGCTGACGGCATTGCGGTGGTCGGCGTCACCGACCACACCATCTTCAAGTCGATCTACTTCTTCGATCCCAACGGCCACCGGCTGGAACTGGCCGCCGACACCGCCACGCCCAAGATGTCGCGCGATCTGGACGAGGTGAAGTGGGCCATGCTCGACGAATGGGCCCAGACCCGGCGCGCGCCCAGGCATGCGGCCTGGATGCACGAGCGCGAACTGGCTGGCGACAGCACGGCTTGACACGCCGGATACGCCCGCCATGCTCAGCACCTACGCCTACCCGAAATACGCCTACCGCCGGCCGGCCGAGTTGGACGAAGCGGGCCAGAGCCGCCGCCACCCGGTGGTGGTGATAGGCGCAGGCCCGGTCGGCCTGGCCGCGGCGATCGACCTGGCCCAGCAGGGCCTGCCGGTGCTGCTGCTCGACGACGACGACACCGTCAGCGTCGGCTCGCGCGGCCTGTGCTACGCCAAGCGCACGCTGGAGATTCTCGACCGGCTGGGTTGCGGCCAGGCGGTGGTCGACAAGGGCGTGACCTGGAACGTCGGCCGCACCTTCTGCGGCCGTGACGAGGTGTTCCACTTCAACCTGCAGCCCGAGCCCGACCACCGGCGCCCGGGCATGGTCAACCTGCAGCAGTACTACCTGGAGGAGACCCTGGTGCGGCGCGCTGCCGACTTGCCCGGCATCGATCTGCGCTGGAAAAACAAGGTGGTCGGCGTGACGCCAGATGGCGATGGCGCCACCATCGAGGTCGACACCGCCGACGGGCGCTACAGCCTGCAGGCCGACTGGCTGGTGGTGGCCGACGGCGCGCGCAGCCCGGTGCGGCGCGCGCTCGGGCTGGATGTCGAGGGCCAGGTGTTCCAGGACCGCTTCCTGATCGCCGACGTGGTGCTGCGCGAGCCGATGTTCGCCGAGGGCGCGGCCGAGCGCTGGTTCTGGTTCGACCCGCTGTTCCACCCGAACCAGAGCGTGCTGCTGCACCGCGAGGCCGACAATGTCTGGCGCATCGACTTCCAGCTCGGCTGGGACGCCGACCCGGAGGAGGAGAAAAAGCCCGAACGCGTGATCCCGCGCATCCGCGCGATGCTGGGGCCGGACCGTGATTTCGAGCTCGAATGGGTCAGCGTCTACACCTTCCAGTGCCGGCGCATGCAGCGCTTCCGCCACGGCCGGGTGCTGTTCGCGGGCGACGCGGCGCACCAGGTCTCGCCCTTTGGCGCGCGTGGCGCCAACTCCGGGATACAAGACACCGACAACCTGGCCTGGAAGCTGCGGCTGGTGATCAAAGGCCTGGCGCCCGAATCGCTGCTCGACAGCTACAGCGACGAGCGGGTGGCCGCGGCCGACGAGAACCTGCTGAACTCCACCCGCTCGACCGACTTCATCACGCCCAAGAGCGCCGTCTCCAAGGACTTCCGCAACGCCGTGCTGGCGCTGGCCGGCAGCTTCCCGTTCGCCCGCGCGCTGGTCAATTCGGGCCGGCTGTCGGTGCCCGCGCATCTGCGGGACTCCGCGCTGAACACGCCGGACGGGGCTGACTTCGACGGCGTGATGCACCCCGGTGCGCCCATCGCCGACGCGCCGGTGCGCCACCTGGGCCGCGACAGCTGGCTGCTGAACCACACCGGCGGCCGCTTCCAGCTGCTGCTGTTCGTCGATGGCGCGGCGGCGCTGGATCCGGCCAGCCGCGCCATGCTGGACGCGTTGGCCGGGTTGGCGCAGCCGGGCGACGCCGCCCTCCCGCTGCAGCCGCTGCTGATCGCGCGCGAAGATGGCGCCGCGCCCGACGGCATCCAGCTGCTGGTCGACCACCAGGGCGTCGCGGCACGCCGCTTTGGCGCCACGCCTGGCACCGTCTACCTGCTGCGCCCGGACCAGCATGTGGCCGCGCGCTGGCGCTGGCTGGATGGCCAGGCGGTGCGCGCCGCCTTGGCGCGGGCCACGGCCAACACTTGATTTCGAGCTTAATCCCGACCCCGACCCGAGCCCAGCCCATGACCCATCTGCAAACCCAGGCCAACTTCGGCGTGCCCGGCCAGCATTACCTGAACGCCTACACGCCGGGCGACGACTTCTACGCGATGCTGATCGACAGCCACCGCGATTTGAGCGAGGTGCAGAGCCGCGCGGTCAACACCCGGTTGATCCTGCTGCTGGCCAACCATATCGGCGACCTGCGGGTGCTCGGCGAGGCGCTGACGGCCGCCCGCGCCGGTGTCGCGGCAGCGGCCCCGGCCGCGGGGGTTGTGGCGGGGGTTGCGGCGGGGTTTGCAGCATGACCGCCGCCCTCGACGCCAGCCACGCCCCCGGGCTGCGCAGCTGGGTAGCCAGCGCCAACGCCGCCGCTGCCGACTTCCCCATCCAGAACCTGCCCTACGGCCGCTTCCGGCGCGCCGCACGGCCAGGGTTGGCCGAGAACAGCGAACCGTGGCGCATCGGCGTGGCCATAGGCGACCAGATCCTCGACCTGGCCGCCGCGCCCTTGTCGGGCTGGCCGGCCGACCTGGCCCCGGCCTTCACGGCGCTGGCCGCCGGCGATCTGGCTGCGGTGATGGCCGCGCCCAAGGCCATCCGCCAGCAGTTGCGACGCAGCCTGTCGGCCGCGCTGGCCCAGGGCTCGCGGCAGCAGACCGCGCTGGCCGGCTGCCTGGTGGCCCAGGCCGACGCCGAGATGGCCCTGCCCTGCACGGTTCGCGACTACACCGATTTCTACACCGGCATCCACCACGCCACCACCGTGGGCAAGCTGTTCCGGCCCGACAACCCGTTGCTGCCCAACTACAAATGGGTGCCGATCGGCTACCACGGCCGGGCCTCGTCCATCGTCGTCAGCGGCACTGCGCTGCACCGTCCGCTGGGCCAGACCCGCTTGCCCGGCACCGAGGCGCCCAGCTTCGGCCCCTGCCAACGGCTGGACTGCGAGCTCGAACTCGGCGCGCTGGTCGGCCCCGGCAATGCGCTGGGCGAGACAGTGCCGATGGCGCAGGCCGAAGACCGGCTGTTCGGCCTGACCCTGCTCAACGACTGGTCGGCACGCGACCTGCAGGCCTGGGAGTACCAGCCCTTGGGCCCCTTCCTGGCCAAGAGCTTCGGCACCACGCTGTCGGCCTGGGTCGTGACGATGGAGGCGCTGGCGCCGTTCCGCTCGCCTTTCCTGCGCCCGGCGGACGATCCGCAGCCCCTGCCCTACCTGGACAGCGCGGCGAACCGGGCCTCGGGCGCGATCGACATCACGCTGGAGTTGTGGCTGCAGTCCTCGACCATGCTGGCTGCCGGCACGCCGCCGGTGCGGCTGTCGCAGAGCAACTTCAACCAGGCCTACTGGACGCTGGCGCAACTGCTGACCCACCACGCCAGCAACGGCTGCAACCTGCAGACCGGCGACCTGCTGGGCACCGGCACCCAGTCCGGCCCCGACGCGGGCCAGGGCGGGTCGCTGCTGGAGTTGTCGGCCGGCGGCAAATCGCCGATCGCCCTGCCCGACGGCGAGCAACGCACCTTCCTCGCCGATGGCGACACGCTGATCCTGCGCGGCTTCTGCGAGCGACCGGGCGCAGCGCGCATCGGTTTCGGCGACTGCGCCGGCACGGTGTTGCCGGCAAGGCGTTGAGCAGCGCGGCCCCCGACGGCCGGACAATACCGAAATGCCACCTGCCCCGCGACTTGCTGCCGTCCTCACCCTGATCGCCGCCCTGGTCGCCACGCTGGTTGGCGCGGCCTGCAGCAGCACCCCACCCGAGCCCGCCGGACCGGCGCTGTTGCTGCTGGGCGAGGTGCATGACAACGCCGCCGGCCACGCGCTGCGACTGCAGCGGTTGCACCAGCAACTGACGCAAGGCGCGCGCCCGGCGCTGCTGATGGAGCAGTTCGACCGCGAGCGCCAGGGCGAGATCGACCGCCTGGTGCAGGCCGCGCCCGGCGTGCCGCCAGGCGACGCCGGGCTCGACGCCACGGTCGACGCGCTGGTCAAGTTGGGCGGGGCAACGGGCGCCGGCTGGACCTGGGATTTCTACCGCCCCTACCTCTTGCTGGCGCTGCAATACCGGTTGCCCATCGTCGCGGCCAACGTCTCGCGCGGCGACGCCCGCGGCGTGATGCAGCAAGGCCTGTCGGCCGGCGGCTTCTCGGCCGAGGTGCCGACCGACATCGCGGCCGCCCATGCCGGCGACATCGTGCGCAGCCACTGCGGCCAGATCAACCCGGCCCAGGCCGGCCGCATGGCGCTGGCCCAGGTGGCGCGCGACCAGTTCATGGCGCGCCAGGTGGAGGCCTACGCGGCGCGTGGCGTGGTGCTTCTGGCAGGCAACGGCCATGTGCGCAAGGACATCGGCGTGCCGCGCTGGCTGGGCAAGGCGGCGCGCGGCCGCGCCACCGCAGTCGGCTACCTGGAGACCGATGACCCGGCGTCGGCCAGTCCTACCGACGCGGACGCTTTCGACGCGGTGATCGCGATGCCAGCGCAGCAGCGCGACGATCCATGCAACAGCATGCGCGCGCCGGCAGCACCGCAGCCCGCCGCGCGAGGTCCCGGCCTCGCCGGCTGAGCGGCTTGCGCAGAACCGCGTCCGGTCTTCACGCCGGCGTCAGCTTGAAACCGGCATAGCCGTTGGCAGCCACCTCGGCGCAGCGCTGGGCATAGGCCGGGTAGCCGAACAGCGGCATGAACATCCGCGGCTTGCCAGGGATGTTGGCGCCCAGGTACCAGGAGTTGCAGGTCAGGTAAATCGTGCGCGACGCCACCGCGTTGACATGCGCCACCCAATCGGCCTCGGCGGCCTCGGTCGCCTCGATGGTGGCCTGGCCGCTGGCGTCCAGATCGGCGATGCAGCGCGCAATCCAGTTCACATGGTGCTCGATCGAGACGATCACGTTGGTGAAGGCCGAACTGCTGCCGGGCCCGGCGATGTTGAACAGGTTGGGGAATCCGGCCACCATCAGGCCGAGGTAGTTCAGCGGCCCGGCGCGCCACTTGTCCTGGATGCGCAGGCCGCCGCGGCCGCGCAGGTCCAGCCGCAGCAGGGTGCCGGTCATCGCGTCGAAACCGGTGGCCAGCACCAGGGCGTCGGCGCGGTGCAACCGGCCGCCGCTGACCAGGCCCTCAGCGGTGATGCGCTCTATCGGCTGCTGGCTGACGTCGACCAGGTGGACGTTGGGCCGGTTGAAGGCCTCGTAGTAGCCGGTGTCCACGCACAGCCGCTTGCAGCCTATCGGGTGCGACGGGCAGAGCGTGCGCGCGGTCTCGGGGTCGTGCACGGTGTCTCGGATCTTGCGCCGGACGAACTCGGCCGCCAGGTCGTTGGCCGCAGGGTTGACGATCAAGTCGTTGAAAGTGCCGAGCAGGCCGAAGCCGCCGATGCGCCAGCGCGCCTCGAACATCGCGTCGCGCTGCTCGGGCGTCACCGAGAAGGCCGAGAACGCATTGGGCGGCATCAGCGACCCGAAGCCGCCCATCATGCGCTGGTTGCGCTCGCGAAAACCGGCGTAGTCGGCCTTGATGCCAGCCTCGAACACCGGATCGAGCGGCCCGTTGTGCGCCGGCACGGCGTAGCTGGCGGTGCGCTGGAACACCGTCAGTTCGGAGGCCTGGCGGGCGATCACCGGGATCGCCTGCACCGCCGACGAGCCGGTGCCCACCACCGCCACCCGCAGGCCGCTGAAATCGACTTCCTGCTGCGGCCAGCGCGCCGTGTGGTGGACCGGACCGCTGAAGGTGTCCAGCCCCGGGAAGTCCGGCGTGTTGGGCGTGGACAGCGGGCCGCTGGCCAGCACCAGGAAACGCGCCGACCAGGCCTGGCCGTCCTCGGCGCGCACCACCCAGCGCCGGGCGGCCTCGTCGAACGCCGCACCGACGATGCGGGTCTCGAGCTGGATCGCGTCGCGCAGGCCGAAGCGGTCGGCCACATGGTTGGCATAGCGCAGCAGTTCGGGCTGGCCGGCGTAGCGCTCGCTCCAGTGCCAGTCCTGCTGCAGCGCCTCATCGAAGCCGAACGAGTACTCCAGGCTCTGGATGTCGACCCGCGCACCGGGGTAGCGGTTGAAGTACCAGGTGCCGCCGACGCCGGCAGCGGCCTCGACGACATGCGCCGTCAAGCCCTGGCTGCGGGCCTTGTGCAGCATGTACAGGCCTGCCAGACCGGCGCCGACGATCAGCAGGTCGACTGCGGGGAGGGGCTGGGAGAGCGGGCGGTAATGGCGATTTGGAGAAGTCATCTTCCCAGACTATCCGGGACCGTGGCCCGCGGCAATCGGGCCCACACCCGAGGCCGGTGCCGACCACGCGCCGCGCGGCGCTACTTTGGCCCGGCCGGCGGCGCCGCGCCCGGGCGCAGGTAGATCACCCAGTAGACCAGCGCCACCAGCACGCTGCCGCCCAGGAGGTTGCCGGCGACCACCGCGGCCAGGCTGCGCAGCAGCTCACCCGCGCCCAGCGGCGCGCCCAGCAGCAGTGCCAGCGGGAAAAAATACAGGTTGGCGATCGAGTGCTCGAAGCCGGCGGCGACGAAGCCGGTGATCGGAAACACGATCGCCAGCACCTTGTCGGTTACGCTGCGCCCGCCCAGCGCCATCCACACCGCCATGCAGACCAGCAGGTTGCACAGCACACCGCGCCAGAACGCCTCGGCCAGCGGCAGCTGGGCCTTGGCGCTGGCGATGCGCAGCACCGCCTGCCCGACCGCGCCCTGGTTGAGCCCGCCCTGCCCGGCAAGCCAGGCCAGCCAGGCCAAGCCGGCCGCGCCCACCGCGTTGGTCGCGCACACCACCGCCCAGTTGCGCAGCAGTTCGGCCGTACTGATCCGGCCGCTGGCCCAGGCCATCGCCAGCAGGTTGTTGCCGGTGAAGAGTTCGGCCCCCGCCACGCTGACCAGGATCAGGCCGAGCGAGAACACCAGCCCGCCCAGCAGCCGCGAGGCCGCGAAGCCCAGGCTGGCATCGCTGGCCACCAGCGCAAACAGCAGCGCGCCCAGGCCGATGAAGGCACCCGCCAGCACGCCCAGCAGCGCCAGCGACAGCAGCGGCAAACGCGCCTTGACGACACCGACATCGGCGACCCGGGCGGCGATCTCCTTGGGCGCGTAGGCATCGAGGCCGAAGACCTCAGCCATGGTTGTGCCCCCGCGCCGGCGCGCGCCCGGTCAGCCGCATGCGCAAGCCCACCGGCATCATCGTGAAGCTCAGCCGCTCGCGCGCCTCGCCGCCATCGGGCGTGGTCACGCTGGTGATGTCGAAGCGGCCCAGCAGCACGGCCATCGCCATCTTCATCTCCAGCAGCGCCAGGTAGCGGCCCGGGCAGATGCGCGGGCCGGCGCCGAACGGCATCGAGACGCGCTTGGCGGCACTGGCCAGCCGGCCCGCCGCGCCATGCTGGCCCGGCAATCCGTCGCCAAGCCAGCGCCCGGGATCGAAACGGGCCGCGTGCGGCAGGTGGTCGTCGCTGACGCTGTCGCGCCGCAGCAGGCTGATCACCACGGTGCCGGCGGGCACCCGAACATCACCCACCGTCAGGTCGTGCAGCGCCTGCAGCGGCAGGATAGGCGCCACCGGCTTGAGCCGCATGGTCTCGTGGGCACAGGCTTCGACATAGTCCAGCCGGGACAGTTGCTCCAGCGTCATAGTGCCGGCGTCAGCGGCGTCCCCCTCACTCATCACCCGGCGCACCTCGGCGGTGGCCAGCGCCAGCGCCTCGGGGTTGCGCCACAGCAGGTGGATCATCCAGGCCACGGTGTTGGCGGTGGTGTCCTCGCCGGCCAGCAGCATCGTCAGCACGTTGCCGGCCACCAGCCGGTCATCGATGCCACTGCCGGGCGCGTCTGCGGCGACGATCATCGCTTCGAGCAGGTTGCGCGGCTGGGCGCGCAGGGCCGGGTCGGCCTGCAGCCGGGCGCGGGCCTGCGCGATGAAACCCGCCACCGCGGAATTGACTTCGACCAGGCTGCGCTCGAGCTGGCGGTCGGCCGGCGAGCGCCAGACCCGCCAGACCGGAAACGGCGCCAGCAGACGGCGCGCCAGCGCCGGGAAGATCTTGTCCAGGTGCTGCTGGATGATGTCGTCGTCGGAAGCGAGGGTGTTGACGTCGGCGCCGAAGGCCAGGCCGGCGATCGCGTCGACCGTGAAACGCATCAGGTCGGCCTGCAAGTCGATCTCACGGCCCTGGCCCGCAGCCTGCTGCCAGCGCACGCCCAATCGCTGCGACACCTTGGACAGCGACGGAAAGTAGCCCTTGACATGGGCCGGATCGAAACCCGCCATCACCATCCGGCGCTGAGCCCGCCAGGCGTCCCCGTGGGCGCCGAACACGCCCGGCGGCAGGCCCATCTCGAGGCCGACCTGCTCGAGTTTGAGCGTGCGCCGCAAGCCGTCGGGGCGGTCGCGCAGCAGCGTGGCCACCAGCGCATGGTCGCCCACGACCAGGATGCGGCGGCCGGCGGCGCGCAGTTTGAACAATGGCCCGAACTCGCGGCACCATTGTTCGAGCTGAAGGTGGAAGCGCGGCGGGTCGATCTGCAGCAGGTTGCCCAGCAGTGGCAGGCCGGACGGGCCGGGCAGCGCATCGATGGCGCGCAGCCGGGTTGCGGTGGCAGCGGTGGCCGCGGTGGGCTTGTCCATGGTGAATCCTCTTCGGTCCAGGGCCTGGGGTGACGGGCGGAGCGGTCGATCCGACCGTTCGCCGCAGCATAGCGGCAGCCGAGCTTGATCCCGAAAGCAGGATCAATTTTTACCCGGGCGTTATTGACGCTTTATTTTTATCCGGGTATTATTTTGCCGGATCAACAACAGCCGGACCTCAGCATGAACACACCCTTGTCAGACCATTACACCGCCTTCGACGGCCCGCGGCGCCTGGCCACCGGCTCGTTGGAGACGGTCACGCTCGCGGTTCAAGCCGCCGCCAGCCAAGGCGCGGCCGGGCCGCTGCTGATGTTCGACGACCGCAGTGGCAGGACGGTCGACCAAGACCTGCGCGGCGATGCGCAAGACCTGCTGGCAAGGCTGGCCGGCCAAGACCGCACGGACGGCCAGGCAGCGGCTGCGGCGGCCAGCCCGGCGGCTGACGCCGCCACCGACGACAGCCCGCGCGGCCGCGGCCGACCCAGGCTGGGGGTGGTGGCGCGCGAGGTGACGCTGCTGCCGCGGCACTGGGATTGGCTCAACGCCCAGACCGGTGGCGCGTCGGTGGCCTTGCGCAAGCTGGTCGAGGCGGCGCGCCGGGCCAACGCGGATCTGGACGCCCAGCGCCAGGCCCAGGCTGCGGCCTACCAGGTCATGTCGACGCTGGCAGGCAACCTGGCCGGCTTCGAGGAGGCGAGCCGGGCGCTGTTTGCCAACGACTTGCCGCGCTGGCAGGCCTGCATGGCCGATTGGCCGCGGGAGGTGCGTGACTACGCGCTGCGGCTGGCCGGTGTGACGGCGACTGGCGCCGCAGACTGAGCGGCCGGCACGGGACCTTCGAATCAGGCTGGCCGCCGCGCCCGGTACAGCATGTCCAGCGTGATGTGCCGAACCTCGAGCTTGCTCTGCTCGACATGGGCGCGCAGCAGGCGCTGGGCTTCGTCGCCGCGCCGGCGCGCGATGGCTTGCAGGATCGCGGCATGCTCGTCGTAGGTGGCCTCGACCCGGGCCGGCTTGGTGAAATCGAGCCGGCGCACGATGCGGATGCGGTCGGTGACCTCGCGGTGCACCCGGGCCATCTCGCGGTTGCCGCTGGCCCGCACCAGTTGCAGGTGGAAGACCTCGTCCTGCTGGCCGACCTCGGCACCGTCGGCCAGGCGCTCGGCCACCGGCACCTGCCAGAACGCCGCCAGTGCAGGCAGCGCCGGCCGCTCAGCCGCGGCCGCCAGTTGCCGGGCAGCATGGCATTCGAGCAGGATGCGCAGGTCATAGAGCTCGTCGAAGACATCGAAGTCCAGCGGCGCCACCTGCCAGCCGACCTTGGGGATGACCTGCAGAAATCCCTCGCGCTCGAGCCGCTGCAGCGCCTGGCGCAGCGGTGTGCGGCTGATCGCCAGGCGCTGCGCCAACTCGCTCTCGCTGCAGCGGTCGCCCGGCATCAGCACGAAGTCGAAGACCATCTGCTTGAGCCGGCCATGGGCCTGGTCGGCCAGCGTGAGCGACTCGGCCGGCTTGGCCGGCTTGGCCGGCGTGGCCGGCTTGTGCGGCTTGTGCGGCTTGCGCGGGACGCCAGGCGGCGCGGTCATGCGGCCCGGTAGGCGCGCCAGCCGCCGAAGGCGCTGACGTCGGTGGCGCAGGCCAGGCCCGCGCCCTCGCAAATGAAGCCCTTGACCCAACTCCCGTCGGCCAGCTGCACCGAGCCCAGTCCCAGCGGCGGCGGGATCAGCGCCAGGAAGCTGCCCAGCGCGGCCTGCGGCATGTCGTAGACCTCGACCTCGATCGCGCAGCCGGGCACGACCTCGCCGTCCACCGCGCCGCCCACCGCGCCGTCCATCGCGACGTCAACCACGCGGGCCAGGCCGGGTTTGGGCGGCTGGGTGCCGGGCAGCGCGTAGAGCCGGTAATGCGGCGCGGTGCGGGTGCGCTCGCGCAACCGGCAGCCGCGCTCGACCAACTGGCCGTGCAGCGGCATGCCGGCCAGGTGCGCACCCACCACCGCCAGCGCCAGCGTGGCGGCGGCAGCCGGGCCAGCCTGCATCGCGCGGTCGGCCGGCGTGGCCGGGCGCAGCCGGCAACCCAGCGGCTGGGCCCGCGCCGCTTCCCAGCGCAGTCCCAGGTCGACCAGCGCGGCGTCGCTGCCGCCCGGCGCGATGAAGGTGACGCCGAAGGGCAGTCCGCTGGCGCTGACGCCGCTGGGCAGCGCCAGCGCGGCCTGGCCCAGCAGGTTGACGAAGTTGGTGAAGCGGCCCAGCTCGGAATTGCGCAGCACCGGCTCGGCCGCCACCGCCGCGCGCGTCGGGCAGGTGGGCGTGGTGGGCACCATCAGCACGTCGATCTGCTGCCACAGCGGCGCCAGCTGCCGGCGCAGGTCTTCCAGCGCGTAGCGGGCACGGAAGGCCGAGGCCGCGTCGAACTCGCCGGCCCGCGCAATGACCCGGCGCACCGTGGCGTCCAGCGCCTCGGGCTGGTGGTCGAACAGCGCCTGCACCACCGCATAGCGCTCTGCCACCCAGGGGCCGTCGTAGAGCAGCCGGGCCACCTCAAAAAACGGCGTCATGTCGATCGGCTGCGGCACCAGGCCCCAGGCGCACAGCTGGGCCACGGCCTCGTCGAAAGCCTGGTCATAGCCCAGCGCGGGGTCGCAGCCGGGGACCACCGGCACGCCCACGCGCAGCGCGGCGCCGGTGCGACCCAGCCAGGCCGGCTGGAGTGGCCAGGACTGGAAGCCGGGCTCGTCCTCGGCGCCCTCGATCACTGCCATCACCTGGGCCGCGTCGGCCACCGTCAGCGCCAGCACCGACACCACATCCAGCGTGCGGCAGGCCGGCAGCACGCCCGCCATCGGCACCCGGCCCGGCGTGGGCTTCAGGCCGACCAGGTTGTTCAGTCCCGCCGGCACCCGGCCCGACCCTGCCGTGTCGGTGCCCAGCGCGAACGCGACCCACCCGCGCGCGACCACCGAGGCCGAGCCCGAGCTGCTGCCGCCGCTGACGTACTGGCTGTCGAAGCTGTTGGGCACCTCGCCGTAGGGCGAGCGGGTGCCCACCAGCCCGGTGGCGAACTGGTCCAGGTTGGTCTTGCCGACCAGCACCGCGCCGGCCGCCATCAGGCGCTGCACCACCGTCGCGCTGTGCGCGGCGACATGGGCGAACGCCGGGCAGGCGGCGGTGGTGGGCAGGCCGGCGACGTCGATGTTGTCCTTGACCGCGAAGGGCACGCCGTAGAGCGGCAGCGTGGCGCGGTCGCGCCCGGCCAGCTGCGCCAGCTGCGCGGCGATGACGTCCGGCGCGCAGCGGTGGATCCAGGCCGGATCGGCGGCGGCGGCCTCGCCGTGCAGGCGGGCCAGCAGCGGGGCCAGCAGGTCGGTGGGTTCGGCGCCGGCGGCGTACGCGGCGCGCCAATCGGCCAGGGTCAGCAGGGTGGAGATCATGGGGGTGTAGGTCGGCGGCGGGGCGTCAGCGGGCGTCATTGGGCGTCTTTGGGCATTAGCGGTCAGCTGCCATCAAGCGGGAATCAAGCGGGATTTTTTGCAACCGGCAGCACTGCGGGGTCCGCCAGCGCGGCCAGCACCGCCGCGGCCGGCGCCACCCAACCGACGATGCCCCCCTGGGCGGTGATCATCGCCAGCGTGGCGGCCTTGAAGGCGGGAAAGTAGCTGTCGGTGGCGTCCTCGACCAGCAGGCAGTCGTAGCCGCGGTCGTTGGCTTCGCGCATCGTCGTCTGCACGCAGACCTCGGTGGTCACGCCCATCAACACCAGTTGGCGGATGCCGCGCTGCTGCAGTTCGGCCTGCAGCGGCGTGGCGTAAAAAGCGCCCTTGCCGGGCTTGTCGATCACCAGTTCGCCGGGCATGGGTGCCAGCGCCGGCACGATGGCGTGTCCGGGTTCACCGATCACCAGCACCCGGCCCATGGGGCCCAGGTCGCCGATGCGCAGGCTCGGATTGCCGCGCGACAATTTGGCGGGCGGGCAGTCGGACAGGTCGGGCCGGTGGCCCTCGCGGGTGTGCACCACGCAGCCGCCCGCCGTGCGCCAGGCCGCCAGCACGGCAGCGCAGGTGGGCACGATGGCCTGCAGCGGGCTGACATCGTTGCCCAGCGACGCGCCGAAACCGCCGGGTTCGACGAAATCGCGCTGCATGTCGATGATGAGCAGCGCGCAGCGCGCCAGGTCGAAAGGGAATGCAAAGGGCCGGGCGGGCAACGCGGTCATGCGGCCTCCGGGGTCAAGGTCTGGGGCGTCGGCGCTGCGGCCGGCGCCTTGCCGCCCATGAACGCGCCCAGCTCGCGCCGGTCGGCCTGCCGGGCGGGCACGTCGAAGACGATACGGCCTTCGCTCATCACGACGATGCGGTCGGCCAGCAGCAGCAACTCGTCCAGGTCTTCGCTGACCAGCAGCACCGCCGCACCCCGGTTGCGCGCGGCCATCAAGCGGCCGTGGATCTCGGCCACCGCGGCAAAGTCCAGCCCGAACACCGGGTTGCTGACCAGCAGCAGCGCGGCCTCGCCGGCCAACTCGCGCGCCAGCACGGCGCGCTGCACGTTGCCGCCCGACAGGCTGCGCATCGCCGCCCGCTCACCCTGGGTCTTGACGCCGTACTCGGCGATCCAGTCGAGCGCGCGCTGGCGCAGACGGCCCCAGCGCACCCAGCCGCCGGTGGCCGCCGCGCTGGCGAACGGCGCCTCGTCGAACTGGCGCAGCGCCATGTTCTGGGCCACGCTGAGCTCGGCCACGCAGGCGTTGAGCAGCGGCTCCTCGGGCAGCGCGCGCACCTTCAGCTCGCGGTTCTGGCGCCGGGTGGCGGCATAGGGCTGGCCGGCCACCCGCACGCTGCCGGCCGCGCGCCGGCGCTGGCCGGTCAGCGTCTGCATCAGTTCGCGCTGGCCGTTGCCCGAGACGCCCGCGACGCCGACGATCTCGCCGGCCCGCACCGCCAGGTCCAGGCCTTGCACCGCCAGCTCGCCGCGGTCGCCCATCACCTGGAGGCCGGCCACCGCCAACTGCACCGCGCCGGGGTCGCGCACCTGCCGGGTCAGCGGTAGCGCCACCGCACGGCCCTCACCGACCATCGCCTGCGCCAGGTGCTGCGGCGTGGTGGCGGCCACCGCCAGGCTCTCGACCAGCGCGCCGCGCCGCAGCACCGACACATCGTCGGCAAAAGCCAGCACCTCGCGGAACTTGTGGGTGATCAGGATCACCGAGCAATCCCCGGCATGGGCCCGCTCGCGCAGCGCGCCCAGCACCTCGTCGGCCTCTTGCGGGGTCAGCACCGAGGTCGGCTCGTCGAGGATCAGCAGCCGGGGCTTCAGGAACAGCTGCTTGAGGATCTCGAGCTTCTGCTTCTCGCCGGCAGACAGGTCGAGCGGCGTGGCGTCGAGGTCGAGCTGGAACGGCGCGGTGGCCAGGAAGGCCGACAGCTCGGCCCGCGCCGCCGGCCAGTCGATCACCGCCGGTATCCGGCCGCGCGCCAGCAGCAGGTTCTCGGCCACCGTCATGCCCGGCACGACGGTGAAGTGTTGATACACCATGCCTATGCCCAGGTCACGCGCCACGGTGGGCGAGTGGATGTCGCACTCGCGGCCATCGACCAGCACCGCGCCGTCGTCGGGACGGTAGTAGCCGACCACGCATTTGACGAAAGTGCTCTTGCCCGCGCCGTTCTCGCCCAGCAACGCATGCACCGTGCCGGGCCGCACCTTGAGCGACACGCCGTCGAGCGCGGTGAGCGCGCCGAAGCGCTTGGTCAGGTTGTAGCTCTCCAAGCTGAGCGCGTGCATGGGCTGGGCCGGTCAGAGCAGGGCGAGTGCGGCGATCAGCGCCGCCGAGTCGGCCACCGCGCCGAACACCCCGCCCTGCATCTGGATCATCTTCAGCGCCGCGGCGTGGTTGCCGGCATCGGTGGCGCCGGTGCAATCGGCGAGCAGCACGCATTCGTAGCCGCGGTCGTTGGCGTCGCGCATCGTCGTGTGCACGCAGACATCGGTGGTGATGCCGGTCAGGATCAGGTTGCGCACGCCCAGGGTGCGCAGCAGCAGGTCGAGGTCGGTGGCGTAGAAGCTGCCCTTGCCGGGCTTGTCGATGATGGGTTCGCCGGCGATGGGGTAGAGCTCGGGGATGATGTCCCAGCCGGGCTCGCCGCGCACCAGGATGCGGCCGCAGGGGCCGACATCGCCTATGCCGACGCCGGCCGCACCGATCTGCCGCGAGCGCCAGCGCTTGTTGGCCGGCAGGTCCGACAGGTCGGGCCGGTGGCCTTCGCGGGTGTGGATCACCTGCAGGCCGACGCGGCGGGCTTCGGCCAGCAGGCGCTGCAGCGGCGCGATCGGCGCGCGCGTCATCGACAGGTCGTAGCCCATCTTGTCGACATAGCCGCCGACGCCGCAGAAATCGGTCTGCATGTCGATGATGATCAGCGCGGTGTTGGCGGGCGTGAGCTGGCCGTCGTAGGGCCAGGCGTAGGGGACCGAGGCGATCGTGGTCATGGTCAGGCCAGCTTGTCCAAGTCAGGCAGTGCTTCAGACAGCATCGGATCAGGCACCACCGGGTTGGGCTCGGCACCGCCATACCGGCGGCTGGGTGGCGCGAAGCCGCAGGACGCGCCGTCGGTCACCTGCACCTGGTCTTCCCAGGGCCAGCGCAGGGTGCCGGCCACCATGTCGCGCATGAAGGTGTAGGGGCAGTCCATCGCGCCGCCGGCCACCGCCACATAGCCGCGGTGGCCCAGCTGGTAGGGGTTGTTCTCGACGCCCCAGCCGGCGCGCGCCTCGCGCACCAGGTCGGGCCGCAGTTCGGCGCTGACGATCTCGTCGATGCGGCCGCCGCCCTGGGCGATCAGCGTACCGTCGAAGTTGCAGAACATCGCCTCGCCCATCGAGTCGAAGCTGCCGTCCGATCCGCACAGGCAGACGCTGGCGGTGATCGCGAGATTCTGAAACGCATTCGCCTGGTTGGTGATCTGCCAGGCATGGCGTATCGGCGCGGTGTAGCCGGCCGTGCGCAGGATGATCTCGGCGCCCCGGTAGGCGGCCTCGCGCGCCATCTCGGGGAACATGCCGTCGTGGCAGATGATCAGCCCGAGCTTGACGCCACGCGGCCCGACGCACACCGGCACACCCAGGTTGCCCGGTTCCCAGGGCTCGACCGGCACCCAGGGATGCAGCTTGCGGTAGTAGAGCTTGATTTCGCCCTGGTCGTCGATGATCAGGCCGCTGTTGTAGGGGTTGCCGCCGGGGTTGGCCTCCATGATCGAGAAGCAGCCCCAGATACGGTGCTGCACGCAGGCCGCCTTGAACGCCGCCACCTCGGGGCCGTCCAGCGTGACCATCAGCTCGGGCGCGGTGCTCATGCTCAGACCGTGCAGCGCGTACTCGGGAAACACCACCAGGTCCATCGTGGCCAGGTTGCGCCGCGCCTTGCCGACCATCTCGCAGATCCGCTGCGTCTGCGCCGCCAGCTGCGCAGGCGTCTCGATCAGCGGCAGTTGCAGTTGCACCAGGCCGACCACCACGCCATTCGGCGACTTGTTCAAACCACCCAATCCACTCATGTCGAGACTCCCAATTCCAGAGGTGCGCCCTTGACGGCGCGCTGCGGCGAGCAGGTGGCCACCAGGATCGCCAAGGTCAGTGCGTAAGGCACGGCGTTGAACAGGTAGTAGCCACCGCCTATGCCCACCGATTGCAGTGCCGGGCCGATGGCCCCGGCGCCGCCGAACAGCAGCGCCGCGCCCAGACAGCGCCAGGGGCTCCAGCGCGCGAAGATCACCAGCGCCACCGCGATCAGGCCCTGGCCGCTGGACAGGCCTTCGTTCCAGCTGCCGGGGTAGTAGAGCGACAGCGACGCGCCGCCGAGCCCGGCGATGAAGCCGCCGGCGGTGGTGGCCGCGATGCGCACGCCGTTGACCGAGTAACCCAGCGCGCGGGCGGCGTCGCTGCTGTCGCCCGCCATGCGCACCACCAGGCCCCAGCGCGTGTTGGCCAGGCCCCAGGACAGCAGGCCGGCCAGCGCCACGCCGACCGGGAACAACGCGTTGATCGCCAGCGCGCTCTGCACGCCGGGCGAGGCACTCCAGGCCCCGAGCGCGAGCGACGGGATCTGCGGCGCCTGCGGCTGGATCAGCGGCTTGCCGAGGTAGAAGGCCAGGCCGGCGCCCAGCAGCATCAGCGCGATGCCGGTGGCGATGTCCGAGACCCGCTTCAGCGAGCACAGCAAGCCGTGCAGCAGCGCCAGCGCGGCGCCGCTCAAGCCCGCCAGCAGCACGCCGACCCAGGGCGAGCCGCTGAGGTAGGCGCCGCCGAAGCCGGCCATCGCCGAGAACACCAGCACGCCTTCCAGCCCCAGGTTGATGCGGCCGGACTTTTCGGTCAGGCATTCGCCCAGGCTGACGAACAGAAAAGGCGTGCCCACCCGCACCGCGCCGCCGACGATGGCCAGCAGCAGGTCCAGCCCGATTTCGGCGCTCATGCCGCCGCTCCCGGCACCAGGCGCAGCTTGACGCTGCGCGTCACGCTGAACCCGAACAAGCCGAACAGCCGGCCGCGCAGCGCTTCGGCCGCCAGGATGAAGACGAAGGCAAAACCCTGCAGCACCAGCACCGACGCATCGGGCAGACCCATGCGCCGTTGCAGCAGGCTGCCGGCGGCCGCGAAGCCGCCAAACAGCAAGGCCACCGGCGGGATCGCCCAGGGGTTGTGGCGGGCAACGAAGGACACCAGGATGCCCGTGTAGCCCAGACCAGCGATCACCGAAGTGTTGGCCGCCTGGTGCACCGCCGCCACCTCCAGCGCCCCGGCCAGGCCGGCGCAGCCGCCGCCCAGCGCGCAGGACAGCAGGATCAGGCGGTCGGTGGGCAGGCCGACCAGCCGGGCGGCGCGGGCGTTGCCGCCCACCACCCGCAGCGCGAAACCCGAGGCGCTGAAACTCAGCCACAGGCCGGCGGCCAAGCAAGCCACCAAGCCGATCACCAAGCCCCAGTGGACGTCGCCCAGCAGGCTGTCGGCGGCCGAATTGCCCATGATCGCGCCGATGCGCAGGCTCTCGCCCAGCGGTCGGGTGCTGGGCTTGTTCAGGCTGGCCGGGTCGCGCAGGCTGCCCTCGACGAAATGCTTGAACAGCGCAATCGCGATATAGCCCAGCAACAGGCTGGAGATGGTCTCGTTGACGCCGCGCCACTGCCGCAACGCGCCGGCCAGCGCGATCCAGCCCGCGCCCAGCAGCGCACCGGCGGCCAGCACCGCGACGCTGCCGGCCGTGCCATTCAGGCCCGGCAGCAGGTAAGGCAGGCCGGCGCAGCCCAGCGCGCCCAGCACCAGCGCGCCCTCGCCGCCGATCACCGTCAGCCCGGCGCGCGCCGGCAGCGCCACCGCCAACGCGGTCAGCATCAACGGCGCGGCCCGCTGCAGCGAGTTCTGCCACGAGAAAGCATCGCCGAACGCGCCCTGGAACAACAGCACCCAGGCCTGCACGGGGCTGTGGCCGCCGAACCAGACGAACACGCCGAACAGCGCCAGCGCCGCAGCCAGCGCACCGGCGGGCAGCAGCAGGGCTTCGGCGGGGGCGTGCCAGGTGCGGGATGTGGAACTCATGCCCTAACTCCAGGGTTGGAAGGCGGAAGGTTTGGCTGAGATTGCGTCGCGAGCGCGCCGAGATCGGTTCGAGAAGCGCAGCCGTACACCCGTACGGCGAGCATCACAGGACCGATATCGGTGCGCGCAGCAGCAAGATCAGTCAAACCTTGCCGATCACGCCTTCGACCAGGTAGTTCATGCTTTCGAGCTCGATGTCGGTCTGCTTGAAGGCCTTGCCCTTGGCGATCACCACCTTGCCGGTGTTGTCCTTCAACTCGCCAGCGAAGATGTCGAAGGCGCCTGCCACCATCTTGGCGCGCACCGCGTCGGCGTTCTTGCGCGCGCCCTCGGCCACCATCGCGCCGTAGGGCGAGCTCTTGACGAAGCCTTCCTTCAAGCCGCCGCGGACGAAGTTGGGGTGCGGCTTGCCGGTCTGGGCGGCGTCGATGATCTGCTTGTAGGCGGTCAGCCAGTTCCACTCGGCACCGGTCAGGTAGGCGTTGGGCGCCAGCTTGGCTTGGGAGGCGTGGTAGCCGCAGACGAACTTGCCGCGCTTGGCAGCGGTCTCGACGATCACCTTGGGGCCGTCCACATGCATCGTGAAGACGTCTATGCCCTGGTCGGCCAGGCTGTTGGTGGCCTCGGCTTCCTTGACCGGCATGCTCCAGTCGCCGGTGAAGATGACGGTGGTGGTGATGCTCGGGTCGACCGAGCGCGCGCCCAGCGTGAAGGCGTTGATGTTGCGCAGCACCTGCGGAATCGGCTTGGCGGCGATGAAGCCCAGCTTCTTGCTCTTGCTGGCATGGCCGGCGATCACGCCGTTGAGGTACTGGGCTTCGTCGATGTAGCCGAAGAAGCTGCCGGTATTCTTGGGATGCTTGGCCGCGTCCCACAGCCCGCCGCAATGGGCAAAGCGCACCGCCGGATTCTTGGCCGCCACCGCCAGCGTGTGCGGGTCGAAGTAGCCGTAAGAGGTGGGGAACAGCAGCGTCGCGCCGTCCTGGGCGATCATGCCCTGCATCGCTTTTTGCACCGCGTTGGTCTCGGGCACGTTCTCCTCGTCGACCACCTTGATGCCGGGCATCTTCTTGACCAGCGCCACGCTCTCGGCCTGGGCCTGGTTGTAGCCGTAGTCGTCGCGCGGACCGACATAGATGAAACCCACGGTCAAGGGCTTCTGCGCCAGGGCGGCAGGGCCGAAGCCGACCGCGGCCAGCGCTCCGGCGCTCTTGATCCAGTCACGACGATTCCAGATGGCTTGCGACATTGATGCTCACTCCTGAGTTTGGGCCGCCTGCGGCCGGTAAGGGACCGGCCTGAGCGCCGGTGTTCTGACCGGTATACAAGCAACTTGCAGGCCAGCGCAGCGGGCGGGGGATCAGGAGCGCACCAGGCGCGGCGCACACGAGGCCAACGCACCGAAGCCGTGCGGATTGGCGTCAACGCAACCCGTGTCGGCCCCACAAGCACCAAAGTGGCTCGGTCGGCCAGTCCCAGACCGAGGCGACGCCGCCGCAGGGCGGGCCGATCGCAAGAACCCGCAGCGCGCTGCCGTGCGGCGGGCTGTCAGCGCAAGTTCAGAGCTTAGGTGCGGCGACCGGCCCGAGCAAGGCCTCGATCGACATGCCGATGGCCAACAGGTCCTGATCGCTGCCCAAGGGGCCGTCGAGTTCCAGGCCGACCGGCAGGCCGTCGCGGGTCAATCCCGCGGGGATGGACAGGCCAGGCAATCCGGCGTTGCTGCACGGGTCGGTGTTGCGAATGACCGTGTTGAACATGTCGGTCTCGGCGCCACCATTGACCCTCACGGTCGACGAGCCCTTCACCGCATCGATGGACGGCGCAGTCAGAACCGTGGTCGGGAACAGCACCGCGTCGAGTTGGTTGGCAGCAAAGTACTTCGCATAGAGGTCTTGCATCGCCGGCCTGTGAACCTGGATCGCGGCACCGTATTGCCCGGCAAAGGCATCGGCCAGGATGGCGCCGAACACACCCTTGACATCCGGACTGCTCAGGCCGGCATTGATGTCGCTCAATCCAAGCGTCATGCCATTGGCCAGCAGGTAGTTCGGGATGTCGGTCTTGGGCTCGGTCAAGGCGATCTGGAACGAGACCTGGTCATTCAAGGCCATCAGGCCGGCCAGGTCGACATCCACCAGAACCACCCCGCTGTCGATCAACTTCTTGCAGGCCGCCTCACAGACCGCCTGGACCTGGCTGTCGAGACCGGTCCAGAACGAGGCCGGAACGCCCAGTCGCAGGCCTTTCAACGCCTTGGGCTTGGGGACTGACGTGCCGGTGATGACTGCGTCGAGCAGTGCCAGGTCGGCCACCGTCCTGGCCATCGGGCCGACAGTGTCCCGGGTTCTGCTGATCGGCAGCACCGCATTCTCATCGTGGTAGCGGCGCTGCGCGCCGCCATTGCCCACCGAGGGCCGAAATCCGGCGACACCGCAGAATGCGGCCGGCACCCGGGTGGAGCCTCCGGTGTCCGTGCCCAGCCCCGCCGGCGCAAAGCGCGCGGCGATCGCCACGGCCGTGCCGCCCGATGAGCCACCGGGAATGCGGCTACTGTCGTAGGGGTTCCTGCAGGGCCGGTTGCACGCGCCGTCGGCGTCCGTGCCGAGAAAGAAGTTCGTGCTGGTGATGCCGAAAGCCGTCTCATGCAGATTGGCTTTGCCCAGCAGCACCGCCCCCGCGTCCAACAACTTCTGCAATGAAGGCGCATGGCGCGAGGGCACGAACGACGTCAGCGCCTGGGTGCCGCCAGTGGTCCTCAAACCCTGGCTGTTGATGTTGTCCTTGACGACGATGACCAGGCCCGCCAACAGACCCAAGGGCTTTCCCGCCAAACGGTCGGCATCGATGCGCTGCGCGGTTGCGCACGCGCCGGCTTCATCGACCGTGATCATCGCATTCAGGTCGCCCAAGGCCTTGGCACGGTCCAGCATCGCGGTCAGGTAGGACTGCGCAGTGACGACGCCCTGCCTGACGGAGGCCACGGCCTCGGTCGCGGTCCAGGCCTGCATCTGCGCGCTGGTGATTGCCAAAGGCCATGCGGATGTCTCCGGGCCAGGGGATGGGCTGGGCGCCTGCATGAGGTCTCCTTGACAGTGGGACACGTCCGCGTGAGTCACGGGCGTTGGTGATGGATCGAATCGAATGCCATCATGCCAGCGGTCGGCAGGCTCCAGCCGAGTGTCTCAGGAGTCCAGCCCCCTACGGGTTAACACCAAAAATCGGTCTACAAAGATTTGGCATGATAAAAGAACAATCCCGATTCAGGTGCATTCAACACGCCATCTGGGTGCGAATCGCGCAGTCGAACGCTGATTGCAACGGGCACATTGCTTGCTGATACCTACCCCATGGACAACGCCGTCAGACTCGCTTTCGACCTGCTGGGATTCACCTCGGTGATCGTGCTGATCGTGCTGGGTCTGGGCGTGATTGCCAGCATGATGGGCATCTTCAATTTCGCGCACGGCGAGTTCGTGCTGCTGGGCGCCTACACGCTGTATCTGTTCCAGGAATTCGGCCTGCCGCTGTGGACAGGCCTGATCGCCGCGCCCATTGTGGTGGCGCTGGTCGGTCTGGTGCTGGAGCGCCTGATCATCCGACGCTTCTACAGCGCGCCCATCATTGCCATGCTGGGGACTTTTGCGATCGGATTGGTGATACGCGAGGTGGTGCGCGGACTGCTCGGTGGACACTACAAGTCGATCGAAGAACCGCTGGCCGGGGCGGTGACGCTGGGCGGCCTTGAATTCTCTATCTGGCGCAGCGTGATCATCGTCACGACGCTGGTGGTGATAGGCGCGAGCTGGGCCTTTCTGACGCGGACCTCGATGGGGCTGCGCATCCGCGGCTCGCTGGAGAACCCGATGCTGGCGCGCGCTTGCGGGATCTCCACCACAAGGCTCTACGCGTTGACCTTTGCCTTCGGTTCGGCGCTCGCCGGCTTGGCGGGGGCGCTGATCGTACCGCTCTACCAGTTGTCGGCCGACATCGGAATTCGCTTTCTGGTGCAGGCCTTTCTGTCGGTGATGCTCGGCGGGGTCGGCACCTTTGTCGGCCCGGTGCTGGGCGCATCCGTGGTGGGCGGCATGGCTTCAGGGCTACCCTGGATCGTACCGCCTGTGTTTGCTGATCCGTTCGTGTTCCTGATTGCGCTCGCAATCGTCAAATTCAGGCCGCAAGGCTTCATTGCACAAGGGAAGCTCTGACATGTCCGATTCCAAACTCTTCAATCAAGACCGCGAGCCCGCGGGGGGCGAACCGCCGATCGATGGTCGTCGCCGATTGCTCACGGGTGCCGGTGCGCTGGCCGCCTCGGGATGGATGGCCGGGGTAGCGGGGGGCTGGCTGCTCAAGCCCGAATTCGCGCATGCCGCGGGTCCGATCAAGATGGGCATTGCCACCGACATCACCGGCGCGATCGCGCCCTCGGGCAATGCCAATTGGCAGGTCGCGCAGTTCGCGGTCGAGCAGATCAACAAGGGCGGCGGCATTCTCGGGCGTCCGATCGAGTTGTTCCTGGAAGACACCGCGTCGGACCCCAAGATCGCGGTGGGCAACGTGCGCAAGCTGATCCAGGACCGCAAGGTCGATGTGGTGCTCGGTGGCATCACCAGCGCGATGCGCCAGGCCATCAAGGACCCCATCGTCAACCGCGGCAAGACGCTCTACATCTACCCCCAGCTCTATGAAGGCCAGGAGTGCACCAAGGGTCTGTTCAACACCGGCCCGACCCCGGCACAGCAATGCGATGAGCTGATTCCCTACCTGATCAAGACACTGGGCAAGAAGCGCTTCGCACTGCCTTCGGCCAACTACGTCTGGCCGCAACTGCTCAACAAATATGCGCGCAAGGTCATAGAGGCCAACGGCGGCACGGTAGTCTTCGAGGAGTACTACCCGATGGACCAGGCCGAGTACTCGGCGACCATAGGCAAGATCCGCGACGGCAAGGTCGACTGCGTCTTCAACACCATCATCCCGCCAGGCCTGCAACCCTTTGTCAAGCAGCTCTACGAGAGTGGTTTCCAGAAGAACGGTGGCGTCGTCAGCTGCGTCTACTACGACGAGAACCTCCTGAACTACCACCCGGCGGTCGAGATGGAGGGGCTGGTCAGTTGCCTGGACTACTTCCAGGCGGTCGACGACCCGTTCAGCAAGAAGCTGCAGGAAGACTACGCGAAAAAGTTTCCCAACACCAAGTACCTGTTCACCGCAGGCAGCGCGTCCACCGGCATGTACCGCGGGGTCAAGTTCTACGAGGCCGCCGTCAAGGCCACCAAGGGCGACCTGTCGCGCGACGCGGTCGCGGCTGCGCTGGACAGTGCCAAGCTCGCGGAAGGCCCTGGGGGCGGCGCCGAAATGGTGCCGGGCAAGATGCACTGCAAGATGAACATGTACATCGCAGTGTGCAAGGTCGCCGCCGGCAAGACCCGCTACGAGATCGTCAAGAAGTCGACGATGGTCGACCCGAAGGAATGCTAGCCGCCAAGCCAGCATGCCAATGACCCAAGCACCCGGATGAAAGCAAGCACGAATAAGGGCCTGACAGGCGGTCGCACTGCGGTTCGGGTGCTGCCCCTTGTCGAGGCCGTGATGCTGGGGGCACTGCTGATCGCACCGTTCGCGCTCAATGCCTTCCCCCAGTTGATCACGCTGTTCACCAACATCCTGATCCTGTCTATCCTCGCCCTGAGCTTCGACCTGTGCTGGGGCTATTCGGGCATCATGAGCTTCGGTCAGGCCTTGTTCTTCGGCGTGCCGGCTTATGTGATCGCGCTGGTCGGGCGCGACCTGGGCTTCAGTGAGATCTGGGGGACGCTGCCGCTGGCGATGCTGATCGGCCTGTTGCTGTCGTTCGCGTTTGCCATGTTCTTGTTGCTCGGTCGCAAGACGCCGACCTCGATCTTCATCGCATTGGGAACGTTGACCGGCGCCTATGCATCGGAGCGCCTGGTCTCGGGCTGGCAGTATGTGGGTGCGGGCAACGGCCTGTCGTCGATCAAGTTGCTCAAGCTCGGCTCGTTCGAATTCGTCGAAGGCATCGAGTTCTACTTCCTGGCGTTCGGCTGCCTGCTCGCCGTCTACCTGGTCAGCCGTTACCTGATCCGTTCGCAGATGGGGCTGGTGCTGGCGGGCATGCGCCAGAACGAAGAGCGGCTCGCCTTCTTCGGCTACCGCGTGCAGTTGTACAAGGCGGTGGTGTTCTCTTTCGCCGGCATGATCGCCGGTCTGGCCGGGGCGCTGTACAGCTACCACCAGGGCTTCATCGGTCCGGGCAACATGGGTCCGGGCTTGTCGACGATGGCGGTGATCTACTGCCTGTTCGGCGGATCGGGCACGCTGATCGGCGCGGTCCTGGGCACGGTCTCGATCGAGGTCATCAGCTATGTGCTGGCCGACATCGACATCATCAAACGCTTCTGGCCGGTGATCCTGGGACTGGTGCTGCTGCTGGTGGTGGCATTCCAGCCCAGCGGCATCCTGGGCTTGTTCGTCACGAACCGCGAGCGATTCTTCTCGTACGGTTGGCGGCCGGGCCGCGATCGAGCGGGGCGCTGAGGCCATGGCACTGCTTGAAGTCAAGGGCGTGACCAAGAAGTTCGGCGCCCTGCAAGCGCTGGGCGGCGTCGACCTGTCGGTTCAGGCGGGCACTTTCCATGGGCTGATCGGGCCCAACGGATCGGGCAAGAGCACGCTGCTCAAGGCCATCGCCGGCGCCCACTTCCCAAGCAGCGGCACGGTCACTTTTGCAGGGATCGACGTCACGGCGGCGCTGCCCTTCGAGCGCGCGCGCGCGGGTCTGAGCCTGAAGTTCCAGATCACCGCGGTCCTGCCCGAGCTCTCGGTCTACGACAACGTGCTGCTTGCGCTGCAGGCCGGGCAGAGCCTGTGGTCGCTGATCCGATCGAAGACGCGGCGCGCCATGCACGACGACGTCATCGGCTCGCTCGCCAGGTTCCGGTTGGACGGACGCGCCGACGACCTTGCCGGCGAGCTCAGCCATGGCGAACAGCAGTGGCTGGAGATCGCGATGGCGCTGGCGCCGCGGCCCAAGTTGCTGCTGCTCGACGAGCCCACCGGCGGCATGAGCCCCGAAGAGCGCCGGGTGACCGGCGAGTTGCTGCTGCCGATCAAGTCCGAATGCGCGCTGGTGATCGTCGAGCACGACCTGGACTTCATCAAGAACATCTGCGACCACCTGACGGTGCTCGACCAGGGCAAGGTGCTCGACAGCGGCACGGTCGACCAGATCGAACGCTCGGCCAAAGTTCAAGAGGTCTATACCAGCCGTGTCTGAGTCCCCGAACATCTTGGAGGTCCGCAAGCTCAATGCGGGCTATGGCCGCAGCCAGGTGCTGTTCGACCTCGAAATCCGGGCGGCGGCAAAGGGCATGGTCGCGATCCTGGGCCGCAACGGTGCCGGCAAGACGACCTTGCTGAAGGCGCTGGCCGGTGAATTGCCGGTGATGTCGGGTGACATCCGTTTCGACGGCCGCGACACGGTCGCCGAGCCGACCGAGATGCGCGCGCGCCGCGGCATGGGCTATGTGCCGCAGGAGCAGGCGATCTTCGGCAAGCTGACGGTGCGCGAAAACCTCGAGCTCGGCGCGATCCTGCAAGGCCGGTCTGCGCGCATCGACGAGGTGCTCGACTTCTTCCCGAAACTGTCGCTGCGGCTGGCCCAGACCGCGGCCACGCTGTCGGGCGGCGAACGCAAGATGCTCGCCATCGGCCGGGCCTTGCTGGGCAAGCCCAAGCTGCTGCTGCTCGACGAACCCACCGAGGGCGTATGGGTCGGCGTGATCGAGGAGATCGCCGACCGCCTGGTGCTGTTGTCCAGGGAGATCAGCCTTATCCTGGTCGAGCAGCATGTCGAGCTCGCGCTTCGGGTGGCTGACCATGTCTATGTGATGGACCGCGGGACGGTCGCCCTGGAAGGCACGGCCGCGCAGATCAGGGACGACCCCCGGCTGCTGCGCTACCTGGCGCCCTGAGCGCGCCCAGCGCGCGTTTCACTGATAACAAATTACCGCCAATTTGCAATAGACTCTTACAAGTCATATTGTTTCATCGGGGCCGTGAAGGCCGTCCCGCAATCATCACCGAGGGAAGCTGACATGTCGAAACCACGTTGCCCCACCGATCCGGCATTGATCGAATCCGCAGCCCGACTGGCGAACCTGCCGTTGACGCCAGCGCGCGCAGTGGAACTCGCACCGGCGATGGATGGCGTCTTCCAGTTGCTCGACGCACTGAATCAAGCCGAGCTGGGCGAGACTGCGCCCGCGTTCTCTTTCCATGCCCACTGGGAGCGCTGACATGACGAGCACCGACATCGCCGCCCCGCTGACCCTGAGCCTGCGCGGCGTCGCCGCCGCGCTGCGCAAGCGCGAAATATCACCGGTCGAGCTGACCCGGCTGGCGCTGGCGCGGATCGAGGCCGACGAGCCCAGGCTCAACGCCTATGTTCGGCTGACCGCCGACCATGCCTTGGCCGCCGCGCACCAGGCCGAGCGCGAGATGGCCGCGGGCATGGACCGCGGCGAGTTGCACGGCGTGCCCGTCGCGGTCAAGGACCTCTACGACATGACCGGCCTGCCCACCACCTGCAGCTCGCGGGTGCGCCACGACCACTTGGCCAGCGTCAACTCTGCTTGCGTCGACCGGCTGTCGCAAGCCGGTGCGGTCATCGTCGGCAAGACCCACACCCACGAATTCGCCTACGGCATCGTGACGCCGACCACCGGCAATCCCTGGAACATCGCCCATATCCCCGGCGGCTCCAGCGGTGGCTCGGGCGCCACGGTGGCCGCCCGAGGTTGCTTCATGGGCATGGGCACCGACACGGGCGGGTCGATCCGCATCCCCGCGGCGCTCTGCGGCACCGTCGGCCTGAAGCCCACGTACGGTCGCGTCAGCCGTTTCGGCATTGCGTCGCTGAGCTGGTCGCTCGACCATGCCGGTCCGCTGACCCGCACGGTGGGCGACGCCGCGGTCACGCTGGGCGCGCTGGCCGGCCATGACCCCAGAGACCCTGGCAGCGCCGACGTGCCGGTGGGCGATTACCTCGCCGAGCTCGAACTCGGCGTCAAGGGTTTGCGCATCGGTGTGCCGCGCAACTACTTCTTCGACAACGTCGACCCGGAGGTCGCCCGCGACGTGCGGGCAGCGATCGACAGACTGGCCCGCGAGGGCGCGGTGCTGGTCGACGTCGACATCCCGATGGCCGGGCAGATCATGCCGGTGGAGTTCGGGCTGTGCATGCCGGAAGCGTCCGCCTACCACCACAAGGCGCTGCGCGAGCGCCGCGACCTGTACCAGGAAGACGTCCGCGCGATGCTGGAGACCGGCGCGATGATTCCCGCCGTCGACTACATCGCGGCACTGCGCGTTCGCAACGAGATGCAGGCGGCGTGGCGAACGATGTTCGACGCCCTCGACGCCTTGATCGGGCCGTCGGTGCCTTGTGGTGCGACCCGCCGCGACCAGCTCACGGTGCGTTGGCCCGACGGCAGCGACGAGCCGGTTTCGTCGGTGTTCGTTCGCTTGTCGGCACCGGCCAATGTCATGGGGCTGCCCTCGGTGGCCGTGCCTTGCGGCTTCACCGGCAGCGGCCTGCCGACGAGTTTCCAGGTCATCGGCAGGCCGTTCCAGGAAGCCCGGATCCTGCGCATCGCGCGCGCCTACGAGCGCACCGCCGACGGGTCGACCCGACAGCCGCCGAGATAAGCCGGTCGGGTCGGCCGCGGCTGGCTTCAGGCGCCCGGCGCGCACCAGTCGGTGATCAGGTCGCCGAACAAGGCCGTCGCCTCGTGGATGCGGTCGACCTGGCAGTACTCGTCGGTCTGGTGCGCCATCTCCGGCTCGCCCGGCCCGAGGATCACCACGGGCGGGCCACCCAGCGGCCCGCGCAGCGCCGCGGCGTCGGTGAAGTACGACACCGTGCGCGGCGCGATGGCCTGGCCGCTGCGCGCGCTGCAGATCGCAAAGACGCGCTGCATCCACGGGTCGTCGGGCGCGGTGTACACACTGCCCACGTCGAGCAACGCGCGCAGGCCGATCTGCGGCCCGAGCACGCGGCACAGGCATTGCAGCAACACGCCATGGTCCTGGCCGGCGACGCTGCGGATGTCTATGCCCATCTCGGCGGCGTCGGGCACCGAATTGATGTTCAGGCCGCCGCGCACCGTGCCCACGTTGAGCGTGGGCATGCCCATCAGCGGATGCGGGCCGGTGTCGAAGCTGAATTGCTCCAGGGCCACCGCGGCTTTGGCAATCTTGTAGATCGCGTTGTCGCCGCGCTCGGGCATCGCGCCGTGCGCCGTGACACCGCGCGCCTCGGCCGCCAACCAGAACGCCCCCTTGTGGCCGAGCAGCGGCAGGTTGGCGGTGGGCTCGGCCACGACCAGGGCGCCGGCGCTGCCCAGCAGCGCGCGGCCGTCCGGTGAAGCGGCCATCGCGAAAGCGCCTTCGCAGCCGGTCTCTTCACCCGCGGTGATGATCAGGTTCAGGCCGGGGCCTTGCCGCAATCGCTCAGCCTGGTCGATTGCGGCACAGACGAAGGCGGCGATACCGCTCTTCATGTCGCTGGCGCCGCGGCCGTACAGCCTGCCGCCGACGATTTCGGCGCCAAAAGGGTCGTGCTGCCACCGGGTGTTGCCCAGCGGCACGACGTCGACATGGCCGGTGAAGGCCAGTGGCGCCCGGCCACCGGCCGACCCGGCATGACCGCCTATGCGCGCCACCAGGCTGGTGCGGCGCGGCGCAAATTCATGCGTCCGGCAGGCAAAACCGGCAGCCGACAGCAAGTCGGCCAGCAGTTCGACGCACCGGTCTTCGTTGCCTGGCGGGTTGACGGTGTCGATGCGCAGCAGGGCTTGGGTCAGGGCGACGGGATCGGGTGCGGACATGGTTGCCTCGGGTCAGCCGTGTTCAACAGCGGTCACGGTCGCCGCTGTCTTGCAGGTAAGCGCCCGGGCGGCGGTCGCGCAGCACCTGGTTGAAATCGTTCCAACGTCGCGCCCGCCGCGCCAATGCCAGATCGAGGTCGGCGTAGATGATCTGCTCTTCGGTGGCCGACGCCGGCCCGGCCACGGGCCAGCCGGCATGGCTGGTGATCAGGCTCTGGCCGACAAAGGGCTGGCCACGCTCGGTGCCGACGCGGTCGGCCGCGGCGATGTAGATCGAGTTGGTGTGCGCCGCCGCCATCGTCAGGATGTTGGCCATCGCTTCGCGGGTCGGGTCCTGGCCTGGGATCGGCACCCAGTTGGTCGGCACGCAGACCAGCTCGGCGCCCTGCAGCGCGCAGCTGCGGTAGAACTCGGGGAACCAACCGTCGTAGCAGATGCCCACGCCCAGCGTGCCATGCTCGGTCGCGAAGACCGGGAAACCCAGGTTGCCGGGCTCGAAGAACAGGTTCTCGTCCGACCACAGATGCACTTTGCGGAATACGCCCAAGCGCCCGCCGGGGCCGATCACCGCCGCGGCGTTGTACAAGGTCGAGCCCGCCCGCTCGGCAAAGCCGGCGACGATGTGCAGGCCCAGGTCGCGCGCCAGGCTGGCCCACAGCGTGGTCGAGGCGCCGTCATCGAAAGCGTCGGCCAGCGAACGCGCCTCGGATCTGCTTTCGAACACATAACCCGAGCTGCACAGTTCTGGCAGCACGACGATGCGTGCGCCACCCCGAGCGGCGCGCTCGATGAAGTCGGCAGTCTTGGCCAGGTTGCTGGCCTTTTGCCCTATTTGCGGCTCGATCTGGCAGCAAGCGACGCGTACGGGCGCGACACCTGGGGCGGAGGACGGTGGGTTCATCAAATCACCTCGATTGCGCTAAAGAATTTCGCTAAACAATTTCACTGAACAATTCCACCAAACCATAGCCGGAACGTCAAACCAGTTTTACATGCCGGGTCTATCCCTTGGCCGCCACGCCACCGCGCTGTCCGACACCGCCCCAGGCCGCCGGTGGCGATGGGCCCGGGTCTCAGGCTTCCAGTCGATCGGGCGACAGATAGGCCTGCCGGTACTGCTCGAACAGCATCGAGTCGGCCGCCTCGATGCGCTGCTGCTCGGCCACCGAGGCCTCGGCCATGGCGGCGTAGCGCGCGGACTGCTGCGCCGACCAGGGCAGCGCAAGCAGCGCGCTTCGGCTGAGGGCCGACTGGCTGCGGATGAAGCGCGGATAGGAGCCGTCGTAATCGGCCAGCATCGCGTCGAGCACGCGCGCCGACGGCAGGCCGGCGGGATGCGCCAATGCACCGAGGGCGCTGTCCAGGGCTTGCTGGTACAGCGTGCCACCGTGGGCGGCGTCGAGCGCGTCGGCGATGTCGCCGCACTCGCCCAGCAACTGCGCAGCCCAGTCGGTCAGCGTGATCACATGGTCGCCCTGCTCGAGCAGCAGGCCGGGCTCGCGACCGCGCGCCGCGGTGCGGTGCTGGTTGCGGCCCAGCGCGGCGATCTCGGCCGGCGTGTCGGGCGGGCTGTCGGCCAGCAGGCAGTGCAGCAGGAAGATGTCGATGAAGCGGGTGGTGTCAGCGTTGATGCCCACCGGCTCGAAGGGGTCGAGGTCCATGCACCGCACCTCGATGTACTCGACGCCGCGCTCGCGCAGCGCATGCAGCGGCCGCTCGCCGGGGAAGATCACCCGCTTGGGCCGGATCAGGCCATAGAACTCGTTCTCGATCTGCAACAGCGTGGTCGAGAGCTGGTTGTAATCGCCACCCGGGTTGCGAATGCCCACCGCCTCGTAGGCCGGATAGGGCTGGATCAACGCATCGTGCAGCGAGTTGGCATAGCTCTCCAGGCTGTTGTAGCTGACCGCCAGCGAGGCCTGGGCATCGCTCTGGTAGCCCAGCGGCCCCATGCGCAGCGAGGTGCCGAAGGGCATGTGCAGGCTGCCCGTCTTGCCACCCGGCAAGGGCTGCAGCTTGTGCGGCCGGCCGGCGACGAAATCGCCGCACACCGCCGGCGACGCGCCGAACAGGTAGAGCAGCACGAAGGCGTGGCGGCGGAAGTTGCGGATCAGCGCGAAATGCTCTTCGTTGCCCAGCCCCGGCATCGACCAGTTGTAGTGGATGCCCGAGATCGTCTGCATGCGCCGGCCGTAGCGGTGGCCCAGGCCCATGCGGTAGACGCTCTTGGCGCGGCCGACGTTGCTAGCCCCGTAGCGCCCGAGCGGGATGGTCTCATCGGTGGGCAGACCGCAGGGCATGCTGCCGACCCACAGCATCTCGTCGTTCGGCTGGGTGCCCAGGGCGTGGTAGACGGCCTGGTGGATCTCGGTCAGCTCGGCCAGGCAGGACTCGGCGCCGCCGTGCACGCCGGTGATCAGCTCGAGCTGCGACTCGCTGTAGTCGGTGGTGATGCAACCGTGGGTCAAGGCCGAGCCCAGCGCCCCCGGATGCGGTGTCAGCGCCAGGCCGCCGCCGGGCAGCGCGCGCAGGCTTTCCTTCTCTATGCCGCGCCGCATCGCCCGCAGCCGCTCAGGCGGCAGGGCACGCAATCGATCGTGCAATGCTGTCACCAGGCGTCTCCTTCTCATGTTGTGGGGCGCTACGCTAACAGAGGCCGGCCACGCGCGTCGGAAGGGGGTTGCTGCGCTCCGTGCCCTGCCTGCCGTCGCCCCGCAGGCCAAACCTCAGCAAGCCCAGCCAACCGGGCCCCGGCCTGGTCGCTCAGGGCGCGGGGTCAGCACTTCGACAAGCCAGCACCGCGGCGCTGCCCAGGCGTCCTGCGCGCAAGTCGTCGAGCGCCATGTTGGCCTCGCTCAGCGCAAAGCGGTGCACCGCCACGCGCAGCGGCAGCGACGCGGCGACACGCCGGAATTCGTCGCCATCGCGGCGGGTCAGGTTGACCGCCGAAACGATGCGCCGCTCGCCCCCCAGCCAGCAGTAGGGGCGTTCGAGCGTGGTCACCGACGACCCGACGGCGCTGACCCGGCCCACGATCTCATGGTCGGACACCACCGGCTGCCCGGGCAGCGGCAGGTCGCCATCGACAAGATACCGTTCGGTGCGGCAGACGCCGCAAGCCGCCACCCGGATGCGAAGCTGACCGGCCGCGGGCACTGGCAAGCCCTGGCGCCACAGTGTTTGCAGCGGCCTTCCGGCCGCCGGCAGCGCCATCGCACACCAGCGCTCGGCGTCAGGGTCGGCCATGGCCGGCGCCGGTCTGGGACATGGCCCTGGACGACAGGTGAAGCTCCACACCCGTCGCCGACGAACGCTGCACAGCCTGATCAGGCACAGCCGGTCAGGCAAGCCCCTGGATCCGGGGCAGGACGACCTGCCACCTGTCCCGGCAGCGGCACCACCGGCGCGATGGCCGGCGGCCGAGGCAGCGGGACTTCCTGCCTTGGCGGGAGAGGAATCCTCGGCCATCACTGCCGCTCGGCTTCTCCAGCCCTCCGCAGATCGCCGTCGCGGAGGTCTCGTGACGCTGTCAGAACGAAAGGCCCAGCGAGACCCCCTTGGCCGGCAGCGCGCCGTACTCGCGGATCTTCTGCTTGCCCAGTTGCGCCATGTGCACCTCGTCCGGGCCGTCGGCCAGGCGCAGGAAGCGGTTCAGCGCAAAGAAATAGGCAATCTCGGTGTCGTCGCTGACGCCCATGCCGCCATGCGCCTGGATCGCGCGGTCGGCCACGGTCTGTGCCATCTGCGGCGCCACCACCTTGATCGCGGCGATCAAGTCCTTCGCACCCTTGTTGCCGTGGCGGTCCATCATGTCCGCGGCCTTCAGCGTCAGCAGCCTGGCCTGCTCGATCTCGCAGAACGAGCGCGCCACGTCCTGTCGGATGCTGCCCTGGTCGGCCAGCTTGCGGCCGAAGGCGACCCGGTTGTCGACCCGACGGCACATGGTCTCGAGCGCACGCTGGGCCTGGCCGATCGAGCGCATGCAGTGGTGGATGCGCCCAGGCCCGAGCCGGCCCTGGGCGATCTCGAAGCCGCGGCCCTCGCCGAGCAGCAAATTGGTCTTGGGAACGCGCAGGTTGTCGAAGCGCAGTTCGGCCTCGCCGCCGGGCGAGTGCATGCGGCCGAAGACCTTCTGGTTGCGCACGATGGTCAGCCCCGGCGTGTCGCGCGGCACGATGATCGTCGAGTGCTGCTGATGGCGTGGGTTGTCCGGCAGCGTCTTGCCCATCACCAGCAGCAGCGTGCAGCGCGGGTCCATGATGCCGCTGATCCACCACTTGCGGCCGTTGAGCACGTAGTCATCGCCGTCGGGCAGGATGCTGGTCTCGAGATTGGTGGCATCCGACGACGCGACCTGCGGCTCGGTCATCACATAGGCCGAGCGGATCTCGCCGTCCAGCAGCGGCCGCAGCCACCGGGCCTGTTGCGCCGGCGTGCCATAGCGGGCCAGCACCTCCATGTTGCCGGTGTCGGGCGCAGCGCAGTTGAAGACTTCGGACGACCAGGGCACACGGCCCATCACCTCGGCCAGCGGCGCGTATTCCAGGTTGGTCAGCCCGGGGCTGAAGTGGCCGTAGTCATGCGGCAGGAACAGGTTCCACAAGCCCTGCCTGCGGGCCTCGGCTTTCAGCGCGTCCAGCCCGGGCCAGTACTGCCACAGCTTGTCCGGGTCGTGGACCCAGTCGTCATGGGCGCGCTCGTTGGGGTAGACATGCTGGTCCATGAAGGCTTCCATCTGCGCCAGCAGCGTCTGCACCTTGTCGGAATGGTCGAAGTTCATCGCTTGTGTCCTGTGGGTTGTGCTTGGGATTTCAGAGGCTGAGAGGAATTCGAGCGTGACCGAGCAAGGTGCGAAAACGTGCTCGATCTAGACGCAAAGCGCAGACATAGCCCGGGCTATGGCGAGCATTTGCAACGACGAGCGGGTGCGTTTTGGCGTGGTGAGCGGGCATGATCGAAAAACTCTCAGCCTCTCAGAGCATCAGGCCGCCGTCGACGACCAGGGTCTGGCCGTTGACATAGGCCGCCAGCGGCGAGGCGAGGAACAGTGCGGCACCGGCCATGTCGGCGGGCGTGCCCATGCGGCCGGCCGGGATGGAAGCCAAGGCGCCGGCCAAGCGCTGCGGGTGCTGGGTGGTGACCTGGGTCAGCTTGGTGTCGACCAGGCCTGGCGCCAGGCCGTTGACGCGGACACCGTCGGGCGCCCAGGCCTGGCCCAGCGTGCGCGTCAGGCTGACGGCGCCGGCCTTGGACGCTGCATAGGCCGGGTTGCCCTTGTTGGCGCCGAAGCCGGCGACCGAGCTGACGATGATGATGCGCCCCGGCTTGCCGGGCCCGCGCGCGACCAATGCCGGTTTGAATCGCCGGCAGCAGTGCATCAGGCTGTCGAGGTTGACGGCCATCACCTTGTCCCAGCCCGCGCGCTCGAACTCGCCGCGCCGGTAGACCACCGTGCCCTGGCACAGCACCAGCACGTCCAGGGTCTCGCCGGGCGAGGGCGCGGCAGCGATCGCATCGGGATCGCCGACATCGATGCCGGCATAGTGAAGGCCGGTCAGGTCGGAGCCCGCGATGCCGGCGTAGTCCTCGGCTCGCGCGCGGGTTCCCCAGACATGCACCTCGGCCCCGCGGTCTTGAAATGCATGGGCGATGCCATTGCCTATGCCGCTGGAGCCACCGACGACCAGCACCCGCTGGCCGCTGAAATCCGTGTCGTTCATGCCTGCCTCCCTGATTAAGACAGGCGGATAATCTGTGGAATGACAGTGGCTGGCAGTCGCCTGCACGACATCCGGGAACATGAGACGGCCTCGCAGCGCAGCGAGGCTGCGGGCAAGCTGCTGCGGGTGGCCGGCCGCCTGTTTGCCGAGCGCGGCGTCGACGGCGTCACGGTGCGCGAGATCGCCGATGCCGCCGGGCAGAAGAACCACGCCGCGGTGGGCTACCACTTCGGCTCCAAGGACGCGCTGGTGCGGGCGCTAGTGCTAGACGGCGCGATGCTGATCGACCGTCGCCGCAACGCCTGGCTCGACGCCCTGGAGGCCGGCAGCGGGCCACGCAGCGTGGCCGAGGTGGTCGAGATCCTGATCCGGACCGGCATTGGCCTGGCCGAAGCCGGTCAGCCCGAGTCTCTTGAGTATTACAACCGCTTCATCGTGATGTTGACCATGACCCACCGCGAGCGCGTCATGGACATACTGGACGGGCGCTGGAACGTCGGCTACCAGCGTTGTCTGGCGCACCTGCGCCGGCTGATGCCGGCGCTGCCCACCGCGCTGCAGAACCAGCGTTTCGTCTTCATGGGCGCCTACCTGGGCGGCGTGCTGGCCGCGCGCGACGGCGAACTGGCCGACACCCGCCGCGCCCACCCCACCTGGCGCGCCGAGCGCACCCTGGTGCATTTCGCCGCCACGATGACCGCACTGCTGGAAACGCCAGCCGATGGAGACCGGGGCACGACGCCCCCAGAGCCGGCGGCTTGAGCCAGGGCGCCCCGCGTCGGCGGGGCCTGCCGGCTATTTCGCGCCGGCGTGGATGGGCTCGCCGAAGATCGCCCAGCGCTTGCCGTCGAAACGCGCGGTGCGGAAGGTCGAGAAGGTCGAGAAGTCATCGGGCGTCACGTTGACCGTCACGCCCGGCAACAGCAGACCGAAGGTCTGGTTCCTGATGTTGGTGGCCTGCTTCATCACGTTCTCGCGCGTCAGGTTGTCACCGCAGTTCTTCAGGATCAGTTCGATCATCTGGCCCGAGACATAGCCGAGCACGACCGACGAATCGACCGGGTTGCCCTCCGGATGCCATTGCTTCATGAAGGCCAGGAATTCCTTCATCCCGGGGTCGTTGTCCCAGGTCGGGTCGCCCGCCAGTTTGAGCGCCATCGCGGTGATCAGCCCGACGGCGTTCTGCAGGCCGGCCGGCTCCAGCACCGCGCCCTGCGAACTGGCCACCGAGACGACGTAGAAATTGGGCTTCCAGCCCAACTCGGCCACCTTGCGGATCACCTGGGCGCCGAACTTGGGCGTCGCCATCATGAACAGCGCGTCCGCGCCGGTGGTCTTCAGGTCGATGACCTGGGAGTCGACGGTGGCGTCGGTGACCTCATAGGTGAGCTCCTTGACGATCTGGCTGGCCTTCGCCCCCAGGCCCAGCTTGAAACCCTTGACATAGTCGCGGCCTGAATCGTCGTTCTGCGAGATCACCGCGATCTTGGCGTTCGGAAAGTTCTGGACGATGTGCTTGCCGTAAATGATGCCCTCCTCGACATAGGGCGGGAAGAACGGCGTGGTCCACGGGAAGTTCTTCGGGTCGTTCCACTTCGACGCGCCCGATGAGATCAGCAACTGCGGCACCTTGTTCTGGTTCAGGTATTTGTGGGTGGCCGAGTTGGTAGGCGTTCCCAGCGGGTTCATGATCGCCAGCACCTCGTCCTGCTCGACCAGCCTGCGCGTCTGCTCTATCGTCTTGGGCGGGCTGTAGCCGTCGTCCATCGACAGCAGGTTGATCTTGCGGCCGTTGATGCCGCCCTTGGCATTCAGCATCTTGAAATAGGCGAGCGTGGCCCTGCCTTGTGATCCATAGGCCGAAGCCGGGCCGCTGTAGGGCATGGTCTGGCCGATCTTGATCTCGCTGTCGCTGACGCCAGGACCGTATTTCTTCTGGGCCTGGGCCGCGGGCAGCGCCGCGATGGCGACGAGCACGCTGATGGCCAGTTGCAGTATCTTCTTCATGGGCAGATCTCCTCTTTGTCAGGTTTTCGGATGCCGATCGAAAGCCCCAGACGCAGCCCTGGCAGGCAGCATGGCGGCATTTCAATTCAGCAACGGGCACCAGAATGCGCGGTCAGGAAACTGCCAGCCGTCCCCACACGCAAGACACTGGCATCGCACAGCCTCGCAATTCATGGTAGCCAGCGCACGGCAACGCAAGATGGCACCAAGGCGACTCGGCCCGACGGTGCGGCAGCAAGGCCGAAGAGTCCCGGCACAGACCCCATCAGGGTTGGCCCGGCATCCCGCTGTCGCACGGTTGACGCCGGACGAGAGGACGATTGGATAGCCTCGCCCGCACAACGACCATCCGAGGAGACTTGCCGATGACGCCATTCGATGGGCGCAGCGAGCCCGCGCGCAACGCGCCGCTGCCGCCGTTCAAGTCATTGCCGATGAAGGGCCCCGATGTCACGGTCGACCGCCGCGCCGACGGCAGCATCCTGATCCGCTCCAACCACCCGCCGGGTCAGGGGCCGCGCTCGATCGCCCACCTGCTCAAGACCCGGGCCGAGGCCCATCCCGATCGGCCTTGGATGATGCAACGCGAGCCCGGCCACGGCCCCTGGCGGCAGGTCAGCTATGGCCAGGCCCTGCACGCGGCCGAGTGCATCGCGCAGTGGTTGCTTGACCGCGGCCTGGGCAGCGGTGACGGCGTGATGGTGCTGTCGGCCAACTCGATCGAACACGCCCTGGTCACCCTGGGCTGCTACACGGCGGGCGTCCCGGTGGCTCCGATCAGCCCGGCCAACTCCCTGCTCTCCACCGACCACGCCAAGCTCAGGCATTGCGCCGCGGTGGTGCGGCCGCGCGTGGTCTTCGCCCAATCGGGCACGCTGTTCGAACGCGCATTCCAGACCCTGCGGGACAGCCAGCCCGAGTTGGTCTTCGTCACCGCCGACGGCACGGGCGAGCGGGCGATCGCGCTGGCCGAACTGACCGCGACCCCACCGACGCCAGCGGTGCAGGCTGCGCGCGAGACGCTGGGGCCCTCGACGGTGGCCAAGGTGCTGTTCACCTCGGGCTCGACCGGCATGCCCAAGGGCGTGCCCCAGACCTTCGGCATGATGACCGGCGTCATTGCCGGTCAAGACGGGCTGCGCGCCGAGCCGGCCGACCCCGACCTCATCCCGCTGAGCCTGGAGTGGATGCCCTGGAGCCACATCAGCGCCGGCAACATCGGCTTCAACAGCGTGCTGTGGAACGGCGGCACCCTCTACCTCGACGAGGGCAAGCCGATTCCTGGCCAGTTCGAGACCACGATCAAGAACCTCTACGAGGTCTCGCCGGTGGTCTTCGGGTCGGCGCCCATCGCCTTCGGCATGCTGGCCGAGGCGATGGAGCGCGATCCGGTGCTGCGCCGATCCTTCTTCAAGCACCTGCGCTACATGGGCTACGGCGGCGCGACCCTGTCCAACGACGTCAACCAGCGGTTGCAGGCGCTGGCCATCGCCGAGACCGGCCAGCGCATCCCGCTGACCACGATGTACGGCGCGACCGAGACCCAGGGCGTGACGGTCACCCACTGGGCGACCGAGCGGGTCGGGCTGATCGGCCTGCCGCTGCCGGGCATCACCCTCAAGCTGGTGCCCAACGGCGCGAAGCTGGAGGTGCGGGTCAAGGGGCCGACGGTGACCACCGGCTACCTCGACGATCCGCAAAGGACGGCTGCCGCCTTCGATGACGAAGGCTTTTACAAGCTGGGCGACGCGGCCCGGTTTCTCGACGAAAACGATCCGACCCAGGGCCTGGTCTTCGACGGCCGCGTGACCGAGGATTTCAAGCTCGACAGCGGCACCTGGGTCAGCGTGGGCACCTTGCGTCCGGACCTGGTGGCCGCGGCCAGCCCCCATGTGCAGGACGCGGTGATCGCCGGCCAGGACCAGCCGTTTGCCGGCGTGCTGTTCTGGCCGTCGGCCGCCGGGATGCAGGCGCTGGCGGCCGATCCGGGGCCGGGTTCGCCGCGCGACAAGCTGGCGGCGATCCTGAAGTCACGGCTGGCCGCCTTCAATGCCGAGGCCGGCGGCAGCTCGCGCCGGGTGGGCCGCTTCACGGTCATGACCGAGCCGCCGTCTATCGACGCCGGCGAGATCACCGACAAGGGCTATGTCAACCAGCGCGCGACGCTGGAGCGCCGCCACGCCCTGGTCAGGTCGCTGTATGCGAACCCGCCCGGACCGGACGTCATCGTCGTCTGATCCACGCCTTTCAACCCCCGTCAACCGACAAGCCAGCCGCAAAGTCAGCGGCCGCGCCGGCCCTTCCAGGAGAACGCCCATGCACGACTACGACCTCATCATCCGCTCAGGCACCGTCCACGACGGGTCGGGCAGCGCGCCCCGCATCGCCGACGTGGCGGTACGGGACGGACTGATCGCCGCCATCGGCGCGATCGGCGCGAATGACACGACCGGCACGATTGCCGCCAGCGCTGCCGAGGAAATCGACGCCAGCGGCCTGATCGTGACCCCCGGCTTCGTCGACGTGCACACCCACTATGACGGCCAGGCGACCTGGGAGAACCGGCTCGTTCCGTCCTCCATCCACGGCGTGACCTCGGTGGTGATGGGCAATTGCGGCGTCGGCTTCGCGCCCTGCAAGCCGGCGCAGCGCGACATCCTCGTCAAGGTGATGGAGGGCGTCGAGGACGTGCCCGAGGTGGTGATGGCCGAAGGCCTGCCCTGGAACTGGGAGACCTTCCCCGAGTACCTGGACGCGCTGGCGGCGCGCGAGTTCGACATCGACATCGCCGCCCAGTTGCCGCATTCGGCGCTGCGCGTCTTCGTGATGGGTGAGCGGGCCGCCGCGCATCAGCCGCCCACGGTCGACGACCTGGTGCAGATGCGGCAACTCACCGCACAGGCGATACGCGCCGGCGCGCTCGGCGTCAGCACCTCGCGCAACATGATGCACCGGACCAAGGCGGGTGAGCTCGCCCCCAGCCTGTACTCGGCGGAGGAGGAACTGGGGGCGCTGGCTGATGGCCTGAAGGATGCCGGCCGCGGCGTGTTCCAGATCATCCCGGCGCCGATGGGGGACGCCGTGTCGGAGTTCGGCCTGATGCGCAGGCTGGCCGAGCGCAGCGGACGGCCGTTGTCGTATTCGCTGATCCAGATGCCGACCGGCGACGCAGACGGCTGGCGCAAGTCGCTCGCCGCGCTCAGCCAAGCCGCCGACGACGGGCTGGCCATGCGGGCCCAGGTCGCGCCGCGCCCGGTCGGCATGTTCTACGGCCTGGACCTCAGCTTCCACCCCTTTGCCTACCATCCCGGCTTCAAGGCGATCCGGCACCTGCCGCTGGCCGACAAGGTGGCGCGGATGCGCGACCCGGCCTTCCGTGCCCAGTTGCTGGCCGAGCAGGCGCAGGACACCAACCCGGTGAATCTGAAGACGGTGAAGTCATTCCAGTTCGCCTATGTCTGGGGCGATCGAGCCGACTACGAGCCCGACCTGGCCGATCGCATCGACCAGCGCGCACGGGCGGCGGGCTTGTCGGTCGAGGAGTTTGCCTACGATCTGCTGCTCGCCGACGGCGGACGGGCGCTCTTCTACCAGCCTGGCGCCAACTACCGCGACGGCAACCTGGCGGCGGTGCGCGAGATGCTGGGCCATGCGCAGACGGTGGTCGGGCTGGCCGACGGTGGCGCGCACTACGGCATGATCTGTGACGCGAGCTTCCCCACCTACTACCTGGCGCGCTGGGCCCGCGACGCCGTCGAGGCCGAGCGCATCCCGCTGCCGCAGGCGATCGCCGCGCTGACCAGCGAGCCCGCCGCGCTGGCCGGCCTGGACGACCGGGGACGGCTGGCGGTCGGCATGAAGGCCGACATCAACCTGATCGATTTCGAGCGCTTGAATGTCCATGTGCCGACCGTGACGCATGACCTGCCGGCCGGCGGACGGCGCATGCACCAGCTCGCCGAGGGTTATGTCGCGACCATCGTGTCGGGCACGGTGACCTACCGCAACGGCCAAGCCACCGGCGCGCTGCCGGGGCGACTGGTGCGCGGCACGGCAGCCGGCAAGGCTTGACCACTGACGTCGTGCCAGCAGGCGGATGAGCGGATGAGCGGATGGGCTGACGTGGTGAGGATCGGTTGCGCCAAGTACTGTTTTTATATACAGTACTCAAAACCACGAGGCGCCCATGAACTCACATCTTCGTCAGCACTACCGTCCCCGAGTCAGCCGCATGCCCGAATGGCTTCGCCGCCTGTGGCTCTGGTGTTGAGCCCCACGCTGAACGCGCAGTCGGCACGGGCTGCGCGCTGAGCCTGTCTCTGTGTGTGCCTATGCGGCGGTCACGGCAGACCGCCCTTCGGTCCACCGCTGCAGCAGTTGGCGGGCGCCGTTGCTGGCCGGGTCCATCGCCTGGTCGTGGCCTTCGCGCGGCGTGCACAGCTCGATCACATAACCATTGGGGTCGCGGAAGTAGATCGAGTCGATGAAACCGTGGTCGGACACGCCGCGGGTCTCGATGCCGGCGGCCCGGCCCTTGGCAAACATCGCCTCCAGCGCAGTACGGCTGACCTCCAGCGCGATATGCAGGTCGAAGTCATGCTGGGGTTTGAAATCGAACGGCCTGTCGGGCGCCTCGAAAAAGGCCAGGAACGAGCCATCGCCCAGACGGTAGAAGGTGTGCAGGGTGTTCGTCGCCCGGCCGCTCTTGGTCTCCTTGATCTCCAGCGTGCCGGCCAGCGGCAGGCCAAGAAAATCCTCGTAGAAACCGCGGGTCTGTTCAGAATCGCGGCAGCGGTAGGCGTTGTGGTGCAGTTTGCGGATCATCGCGGGCTCCTGTTCGGCGCCGAAGTTTCACGCATTTCTTGGCCGGCCGGGCAACACCTTGCGCAAATTTCCGATGAGGACAAGAAAACAGTTGAGAGACTTGGCGCGACGCGACAACCTGATCGTGCGCCTGCCAGAACTCAATCGGTGGATCGCGGAGTCGGGGCTGGATCGGCCGAAAACCCTCCAGCTGACCACGGTTGATGCAGTGGCCAACTTCAGCGTGGCCTGGCACTCAGGCCCTCGATCCCGGGGAAGCCGCAGCAAGGCTGGAGGCCCACATTGCAGCGCTGCAATCACAGCGCGAGTTAAAGCGCCTGCGTCACGAGAACACAGTGCTGTACTGGCGCTGTCCAGGCTGCCATCGGTCCGCTGCAGGCCCCGCGTCTGCGGACCGTCAACCGGTTCGTCCTGCAAGTCAGGGCGCTGTTTCCCGGGATGGGCTGGGCGGCGCGCTGCGGGAATACGCCGACCACGCTGCCCCCTAACTCGGGCATGGTGCAAAGCCCGCTGGATTCCTATCCTCCAGCCAATCGTGCATCCCACTCTTCCATTCACAGTCCCAGGTGAATTGCCATGGACAGATTGCAGCCAGAACCCCCAAGGCACTCGTCAGGCGCAGGCCCTGATGCTGGCTGGCGTCCGTCATGACCGGATGACCTGCACCGCGGGCCGGGACTGCGCTACATTGCGTGAGAGCCAGAAAATTGGCGTTTCTCAACAGAGCCATGCGCTATTGGACGGTGGGGTTGCTGCTGGTCAGCGGCTTGGCGGGGTGCGAACTTCCGAGCACCGGCTTGCCCGGGCCGGCGACCAGCGTCGCTTCGGCTGTGCAAAGCCCATGGCAGGACCTGCCAGCGGAGGTCGTGGCTTTCCACGAGAGGCGCAGCTTGTGTGACCATTTCCGGGGCGAGGAAGCCTACGACGGCCAGCGCGCAGCCATCCTGAAGGCGGAACTGGCCCGAACTTGCGCCGGTACCGATGAGGCCTTGGCGAACTTGCGCCGGCGCTATGCAGCTAACCCGAAGGTCATTGCTTCACTCCGGCCTTACGAGGACCGGATCGAATAGAGCGGAGGTTTGCCATGGCCGAGATTGCACAGTCCGTGGGTGAAGGCGGCGTCAACCGCGACGCCGATGTTCGCACCGTTCAATCCTTGCTGAATGCCCATGCAACAACCCTGGACATCGCGCCGCTGGCGGTGGATGGCAAGCCCGGCGCGGCGTTGACGGCGGCGATCCGGCGCTGCCAGACCCGGCTGCTGGACATCGACGCGGGTGACGGCCTCATCGACCCCGGCGGCAGGACGCTCCAGGCGCTCAACGGCGTCGAGAGCGCACCCGCGACGGCCCAGATCAGTGGTGCGGCCTGGTGGCAGGCCAACCAGGCCAGGTTTCCCAACAGCGTCGATCTGTCCGATCTCGACGCCAGCTTTCGGGGCAAGGCGGCCGCCTTCATAGACGCGCTGCGGCAAGCGGGCGCCGAGGTCGACGTGCGATCGACGCGCCGGCACAAGATTCGCGCCCACCTGATGCATTACAGCTGGAAAGTGGCCAAGGGGGTGATCAGGGCCACCGACGTCCCTGCCGTGCCGGACTGCGCCATCGTCTGGGACCATGGCAGCGATGCGCGGTCACGGCAAGGCGCGCAGGAGATGGTCGACGAGATCGACGTCGTCTTCCAGCCCTCGCTGTTCTCGCAGCATATTCCAGGCCTGGCCGTCGATCTGACGATCACCTGGTCAGGCGCCATCACCGTCAAGGACGCGACCGGCGCAGCGGTGACCTTGTCATCGCCCAGCGACGGCAGCAACCCCGCGCTGCACAAGTTGGGCGCCAGCTACGGGGTCATCAAGTTGCCGACCGATCCACCGCATTGGTCGGTCGACGGCCACTGAGCGAGGTCGGCGGGCCGCGGTCAGTGGGTGCGGCCGCGCATCGACGCGGGATGCCCCGGCAGCTTCAGCGTCTTGCCGGTGTCGACCAGACGATCTCCGTCGACCCGCAGGATAGAGATGTCCTGGTCGATGAAGTTGCCGACGTAAAGGTAGCGGCCGTCCTGGCTGAACACCGCGCCCTCGGGCAGACCACGCACCTCGACCTCGTTGGTCACCGTCACCTTCTTGCCGTCTATGCGCATCGCCACCACGCTGCCGTTGCGGTTGTAGAAGAAGGCGCTCTTGGCGGCATTGCTGCCGCGCAGCAGCACGGCCACCGCCAATTTGCCGGTCGGGCTGATCGCCAGGCCTTCCGGGCCGTCACCGACCACCACCTTGTCGATCACCCGCGGCGGCGTGGCCTGCAGGTCGATCACGCTGACGGTGTCGATATGGCCATCCGAGGCCCCCGAGTTGCCGTTGTCGGCGGTCAGCGCCAGGCTGCCGTCGGGCGTCACATCGACGTTGTAAGGCCACAGGCCTGCCGCCAGGTCCACCTTGTTGTAGCTGACCTTCTCGCCGTCGACCTCCAGCATCGCCACCTTGTGCCCCGGGAACTTGACCGCCAGGGCGCGCTTGCCATCCGGCGTGAAGCGAACATGCGCCACCTGCTCGCCGATGACGACGGTGTCGATCAGGGTCACCTGCTTGCCGGCGATGCGCATGACGCTGACCGAGCCATCGGCCCGGTTGGCGATCAAGGCCAGCGTGCCGGCGCGGTTGATCGTCAGCCCGGAAGGCTGGCGCCCCACCGCGACGGTGTCGATCAGCCGCGGCGGGTTGGCGTTCAGGTCGATCACCCAGAGCCGGTTGTCGGGCACCTGTTTGCGCACGCCGGCTTCCTCGACCACGTTGAGGGAGTTGGCCACCAGGGCCAGACCCTCGTCGGGTGTAATCGCCAGGTTGACCGGCGGGCCGGCGATCGTGTTGTCCAGCGGCAGATTGACCAGGATCCTCGGCGCGAGCGGGTCGGCTCCGATGTCGATGACCGAAACGCTGTCGCGGCCCGGCGCCCCCAGCACGACCCGGCCGGCCTCGTCCCAGGCTTGCTTCTCGTCGTTGCCGACGATCATCAGTTCGCGCTTGCCGGCGTTCGCCGGCAACTCGGCGCAACCACTCAGTGCACACAGACTGAGCATGGCAATCAGGATCTTGGTTTTCATCAGCAGCCTCGGAGGGGTGGAGGCAAACAGTCTACGGGACAAGTCCGCAGCGCGCCAAGCACTCTGCTGCAGCGGCATGGCCGACCCAAACGGGCTCTATGCCGCTGCGCTGCGGTCGCGCGTACCCGGGAAAATCACCCCACCGGCCGGGCCGGCACCAGCGCCAGGCGCAAGGCGCCGGCGCAGCAGGCCATCGCCGCCCACTGCACCGGGCCCAGCGGCTCGCCATGCAGCAGCGCACCCGCGACCATCGCCACCACCGGCACCAGGATGGAGGACAGGCCGGCCACCGTGGTCGGCAGCAGACCGACGATGGCGAACCAGGCCGCGTTGCCGACCGCCAGCGGCACCAGCGTGATGTAGGCGATCACCAGGATGCTGGTCCACGACGGCATGAACCACCGGCCATCGCCCAGCACCAGCGCGCCGATGCCGATAGGCACCGCGGTGATCAGCAACTGCCAGCCGGTCAGCACCAGCGCCGGCACCGCGCCGGCCAAACTCACCCCGCCGCGCTTGAGGATCATCGTGCCCACCGCCCAGCCCATGCCCGCCAGCAAACCCAGCGCGACGCCCAGCGGCGCCTGTGCGTAGACACCCAAACTGCGCCACATCAGCAGACCCACCGCCAGCACACCCAACGCCAGCGCCAGCAGCAGGCGCGGGCCCAGCCGCTGGGCGCCAATGACCCAGCCGAACAGCGCTGCCCACAAGGGCATCGTGAAGCCCAGCACTGCCGCCTGGCCCGACGGGATCATCAGCGCGGCGTAGGTGCTGGCGATGTTCCACAGCACCAGGTAGAAGACCGTGGCCAGCACCACCGAGGCCCAGTGGCGGCGCGGCAGCCGCAGCGACTGGCCACGCGCACGCGCCACCGCCAGCAGCGTCAGGCCGGCGCCCAGCACCGCCACCGCGCGGAAAGTCCACACCGACACCTCGCGCACCGCCAGCGGAAACAAGCTCCAGCTGGTGCCCCAGACCAGCGTCAGCAAGGCCAGCAGCAAGACCGCGCGGCGCGGCAGGGTGGGCGGGTCGGACGCGGTGGTCGGGGTCGGCATGGGCAATCGGCGGTGATGAGCCGCAGGTCTGCCGCCTGCGGGCAGTATCCCTGAGGAGCAGGCGCCCCGAGCCCCGCCCGAACCCTGACGCCGGGCAACAGCGGTCGCCGGGTCACCGGCGGATCGTCGATCAGCAGCCTGTCCCAGCCCGGGTGCCCGTTCGCGGCCGGGCCGGGCTGACGACGATGAACAGCGCCATCGCCAGCGTCGCCAGCGCGGCCGCCACGCCAAAGGCCCAGCGCGGATCGACCGTCCACAAAGCCCCTGCCAGCAACGACGCCGGCAGGTAGAGCAGGCCGGTGACGGCGCTGTAGGCGCCCATGGCGGTGGCCCGGCGCGCAGGTTCGAGGTCGGCGATGAAGGCCTTGCTCTGCGACTCGTCGATCGCATAGAAAACGCCGTAGAGCGCGAACAGCGTGATCAACTGCCCATCGGAGCTGGCCCAGATGAGCCCGAGGTTGATCACGCCATACAGCGCATAGCCGAGCATGACCAACCGGCCGCGGCCGAACGCGTCGCCGAGCCGGCCCACCAGCGGGGCAGCCACCACGCAGGCCGCGTTGAACAAGGCATAGAGCAGCACCGTGTGAGTCAGGCTCAAGCCCAGCGCATGGGCCTTCAGCAGCAGAAAACCCAGGCTGTAGTAGGCCAGCGCGAACAGGCCGGCCGGCAGCAGGAAGCACTTGAACCCGGGACTCAGCGCCTGCCAGTGCTGCGCGACGCTCTCGCGCGGATGGGGCGCGCCAGGCCGGTCGTCCATCATCGCCAGCACCGCCACGCTCAGCAGGGCCGGCACGAAAGCGGCCCAGAACAAACCGTGGTAGGCCGCGTCCGACTCGCCCATCGCACGCAGCCAGGCATAGGCCAGCAGTGGTCCGACCACGGCGCCGGCCTTGTCCAGTGCCTTGTGCACGCCGAAAGAAAATCCGCGCGTGGCCGGGTCGGCCAGCGCGGACAACCAGGCGTCGCGCGGCGGGCCGCGAAAACCCTTGCCCAGCCGCTCGATGACGCGGAACGAGGCCAGGCCGGCCACAGCCGACGACACCAGCAGCAGCGTCTTGGCCAGGGTCGAGAAGCCATAGCCGGCCAGCGCAAAAGCCCTGCGCTTGCCGCTGCGGTCGGACAGCCAGCCGGCCAGGTAGTTCAGCGACGAGGCCGAGAGGTCGGCCAGCCCCTCGATCAAGCCCAGCAAGGCGGTCGACGCGCCAGCCACCGTGGTGAAGAACACCGCGAAGACCGCGAAGATCGCCTCCGAGCTCAGGTCGGTCAGAAAGCTGACCAGACCAAGCTTGAGCACCTCCGGGTTCAAATGCCACCACCCACCACCCGGCAACGGAGGGTCAGTGTCTTGCGCAGACGGGAATGGCGGTGGAATTGCCGCTGAGGCGGGGTCAGGGGAGCGGATCGGCTGAGACATGAAGGTGTGAGGCCTGGCGTCACTGACCGGGTTTGCCGGGCCGCGACGGCTTTGCGGCGTGGCGATGCTCGGCGGGCGCGCAAGCGCCCAACAGTCTGCAGCATGCGCGCCGCGGGCCGGTGGCTCTGTGCAAAAAATCACTGTCGGCGCAAATTGGCAAACCCGGCACCGGCCTCGCCGGGCCATCAAGGCGACGACAAGCAGTCCGCTTACAAATCATTAACAATACAATCATCCAGCGGCAACATTCGATGCCCAAGCCTCACCCCGGCAGCCAGCCCGAGCGGACTTGCACCGGGCTCGTCGTCCTTCCCTTGCGCTGAATGCCATGCCTTTGTCGAACCTCACACTGCAGGGATTCAGCGTCTGGTCGGCTAACACCGACGCCGGCCTGCGCTGGCCCGGCCTGGCCCGGATGCGCAGCGCGACCCACACGCGGCCCAGCAACCTGGGTCGCCAGATCAAGCTGGCCTGGGCCTTGCTCGGCACCTTGCCTCACCGGGGGCAGTTCAGGGAGGTGCTGGCGCGCCACGGCCACTGGCAGCCGGTCTTCGAGCGCGAGGTCCAGAGCTTCGAGCCCCTGGTCCAGTCCTTCATGGACCGCCGCTCGAGCATGGCCCAGCGTTTCAAACACCTGCAGCACGACTTGGCGACGGCGACCCACGCCTTGGGTTTGGCAACCAGTGCCCGCATCGCGCTGGGCGAGCAGGTCAGCTTGTGGGACCTGCCCGGCGGCGGCACGGTCCGCCTGGGCCTGAATACCGTGTCCCGACGCGAAGGCCTCTGGGTCCTCGGGCTGCACCACACCGACGGCTTGCGGGTCTGCCAGATCAGCTTCGCTTTCCTGCCGCAGGCCCAGTTGATGATCGGGTCGGTGCAGGGCGCGCCGGCGCAGGACGGGCAGGCGATGCAGGCTATCCGCGACCTCACCCATGCTGCCGAAGGCCTGCGACCGGCATTCCTGCTGGTGGAGGTGTTGCGTGCGCTGTGCCGACGCTGGGACATGACCTTGGTCGGGGTCGACCCGGAGCACCATGTCAAGCGGCGCTGGCACCAGCGCCGCTTGAAGGTTGCGTTCGACTATTGCGGCTTCTGGGCTGAACTGGGTGGCAGCAAGGTGGCCGACGGGCGGTGGGCAATTCCCTTGCTGCGGCCAACGCGCGATGCCAGCGACGTGCCGGCCAAGCGGCGGGCGATGCACCGGCGCAAGATGGCGCTGCTGGCGGCGATGCCGCAGCAACTGCGCCATCTGCCGGACGCGCCGGTCGGGCACCAAGTCGCCTGACCCAGCAGGCGGGAGACCCCTGGGCGCTGCAAGCCCCGTGAGGCAACGCCGTCGTCAGCAAGCGCCTGACTCGCGGCATCACCGTGACCTCTGCGACACACTGAACCCGGCGCCGGCTGCTAGGCTGTGCTTTCCGCCACACCCAGGAGTACGCACCATGCAGTTCACCCGTCTAGGCCACACCGGCCTGACCGTCTCCCGCCTGTGCCTGGGCTGCATGACCTACGGCGTCCCCGAGCGCGGCGCCCACCCCTGGACCCTGGACGAGGCCGCCAGCCGCCCGCTGATCCGCCAGGCGGTGGAGGCGGGCATCAACTTCTTCGACACCGCCAACGCCTATTCGGACGGCACGTCGGAGGAGATCGTCGGCCGCGCCTTGCGTGACTTCGGGCGGCGCGACGAGCTCGTCGTCGCCACCAAGGTGCGCTATGCCGCCCGCAAGGCACCCAACGTCGGCGGGCTGTCGCGCAAGGCCATCCTGTTCGAGATCGACGCCAGCCTGCAGCGGCTGGGCATGGACTATGTCGATCTGTACCAGATCCACCGCTGGGACCCGCACACCCCGATCGAGGAGACGATGGAGGCGCTGCACGACGTGGTCAAGGCAGGCAAGGCGCGCTACATCGGCGCCTCGTCGATGGCGGCCTGGCAGTTTGCCAAGGCCCAGCAGGTGGCGCGGCAAAACGGCTGGACCCCGTTCGTCAGCATGCAGCCCGAGTGGAGCCTGCTCTACCGCGAGGAGGAGCGCGAGATGATCCCGCTGTGCCGCGACCAGGGTGTGGGCGTGATCCCCTGGAGCCCGCTGGCACGCGGCCGGCTGGCCCGACCCTGGGGCGAGCACACGCCGCGCATCGCCAGCGATGTCTTCGGCGCCGGGCTGTTCGCCCATACCGAGCAGGCCGACCGCCGGGTGGCCGATGCGCTGGCGCTGCTGTCGGCGCAGCGCGGCGTGCCGCGCGCCCAGTTGGCACTGGCCTGGCTGCTGCGCCAGCCGGGCTTGAGCGCGCCGATCGTCGGCGCCTCCAAGCCGGAACACTTCGACGACGCCTTGGCCGCGCTGACGCTGGCGCTGAGCGACGACGAGGCCGCGCTGCTCGAAGCGCCCTACCTGCCGCATGCGGTGGTGGGTTTCGAGTAGTCCGTTTCGACCAGCGGGTTTCGGCGCGGCCAGCCCGCGCTGGCTGGCCCGACAACACGGCGGGGATGCGGTTCGGCCAGATCTCGCGCGCGACGAACCGCACGATCCGGTTCCGACCGGTGGTCGATAAGCCAGCGCCCTGCGGCGAGGCGGACTGGGCGGTGGGGCAGCGGGCCCAGGGCTGGGCCCGCCCCGATGGCGCAACCGCCTCCGACCCGGCAGCATGAAGCCCGCCCCCGACCGCCTTGACCCACCCGGACCCGCCCATGCCCCCCCAGCTCAGCCGCACCGACCTGCACCCCTTCAACCGGCTCGACGTGCCCACGCTGCTGGCGCACCGCGCCGCTACCCGGCCCGACCACCCGTTCATCGTCTGGGAGCCCTTCGAGGGCCAGTCCGAGACCTGGACTTACGCCCGCTTCCACCACCAGGTCGGCCGCATCGCGGGGGGCCTGGCGCGGCGCGGCGTGGTGGCCGGCGACCGGGTGCTGATCCACCTCGACAACTGCCCCGAGACCCTGCTGGCCTGGTATGCCTGCGGCTGGCTGGGCGCGGTGGCGGTGACCACCAACGCCCGCGCCGCCGACGACGAACTGGCCTATTACGCCGAGCATTGCGGCGCGGTGGCGGCCATCACCCAGCCGCGCTTCGCCGAGCGCGTGGCCGCCCACTGCCGGCACCTGCGCTGGCTGGTGGTCACCGCCACCGACAACGGCGCGCCGCCGGCGCTGCCGGTCGAGCCGGGCCAGCGCTTCGAGACCCTGGACGCCGAGGCGCCGCCGCGCCGCGCGCCCGACCCGCTGGCGCCCTGCAGCGTGCAGTACACCTCGGGCACCACCTCGCGGCCCAAGGCCGTGCTGTGGACCCATGCCAACGCGCTGTGGGGCGCACGCATCAACGCCGCGCATGAAGACCTGCAGCCCAGCGACGTCCACCTGGTGCATTTGCCGCTGTTCCACACCAACGCGCAGGCCTACTCGGTGCTGGCCACGCTGTGGGCCGGCGGCACGGCGGTGGTGCTGCCGCGCTTCTCGGCAAGCCGCTTCTGGCCGGTCTCGATCAAGCATGGCTGCACCTGGGTCTCGATGATCCCGTTCTGCATCAAGGCGCTGATGACGCTGGAGGTGCCCGCCGCCCACCCCTACCGGCGCTGGGGTGCCGCGGCCTGCGACCTGCCCACCGACCCGCATTTCCGGGTCCGGACCATGGGCTGGTGGGGCATGACCGAGACCATCACCCACGGCATCGTCAGCGACTTGCACTGGCCCAGCCCCAGCCTGGCGATAGGCCGGCCGGCGCCCGAATACGGCATCGCCATCGTCGACGACGACGAGGTGCCGGTGGCGCAGGCGCGCGCGGTCGAGCCAGGCGGCTCGGGACAGTTGCTGGTGCGCGGCGTGCGGGGCTTGAGCCTGTTCCAGGAATACCTCGGCAACGCCGCGGCCACCGAGTCCAGTTTCACCGCCGACGGCTGGTTCCGCACCGGCGACCGGGTCGACTTGCTGGGGGACGGCTCGATCCGCTTTGGCGACCGCACCAAGGACATGCTCAAGGTCGGCGGCGAAAACGTCGCGGCCAGCGAGATCGAGCGCGTGATCGCCACGGTTGCGGGGGTGCACGAATGCGCGGTGGTGGCGCGCAAGCACCGCATGCTCGACGAGGTGCCGGTGGTCTTCGTGCTGCCGGCAGCAGGCGCGCCGCCCGGCCTGGCCGATCGCATCAGCGCGGCCTGCGCCGCGCAACTGGCCGACTTCAAGCGTCCGCATGAAGTGCGACTGGTCAGCGCGCTACCACGCTCGACGCTGGAGAAGATCGCCAAGGCCGAGTTGCGCAAGCTGCTGGCGGCCGAGGACGCGCAGGCCAGGGGCTGACCGCAAAGCCCGACCCGCGCGACGCCTTGCTCCAGTTCGCTCGCAACACCCCGACAATAGCGCTCATGAACAAGATCGTGATCGTCGGCGGCGGCCATGCTGCCGCCCAGTTGTGCGCGTCGCTGGCCGAGGCCGGGCTCGGCGCGCGGGTGCACCTAGTCTGTGCCGAGCCCGAACTGCCCTACCAGCGCCCGCCGCTGTCCAAGGCCTTTCTGAAGAACCCGGCCGAAACACTGCAAGCCCTGCGCGCCGAGGCCTGGTACGCCGAGGCCGGCATCACGCTGCACCGGGCCGACCCGGCGCTGGCGATAGACCGGGCCGGCCAGCGGCTGCAGCTGCAGTCCGGCCGCGCGCTGGACTACGGCCAACTCGTGCTGGCCACCGGCGCGCGGGCCCGGCGCCTGCCGCAACTGCTGGTCGAACTGGCCAATGTGGCGGTGCTGCGCAACGCCGCCGACGCGCTGGCACTGCGCGCCGGGCTGGCCGGCGCCGCGTCGCTGACCGTGCTGGGCGGCGGCTTCATCGGCCTGGAGGTGGCGGCCAGCGCACGCGCGCTGGGGCTGGCGGTGCGGGTGATCGAAGCCGCACCGCGCTTGCTGGCGCGCTCGGTGTCGGCCGAACTGGCCGCCCATGTGCTGGCCACCCACCAGGCGGCGGGCATCGAATTTTTCCTCGGCGTCGGTTCGGTGGACGTCGAGCATGACGGCCAGCGTCTGCTGGCGCTGCAGGTCGACGGCCAGGCCATGGCGGTGGACCAACTGCTGCTGGGCATAGGCGCCGAGCCCGACACCGCGCTGGCCGAAGCGGCGGGTCTGGCCCTGGCCAACGGCATCCGGGTCGACAGCGCGATGCGCAGCAGCGATGCGGCCATCCTGGCGATCGGCGACGTGGCGAATTTCCCGGTCGCCGAGGCCTGGGCCCCGCCCGGCACAAGGCTGCGGCTGGAGTCGGTGCAGAACGCCAACGACCAGGCCCGCACCGCCGCCGCCACGCTGCAAGGCCTGCCGGCGGCCTATGCCGCGCTGCCCTGGTTCTGGTCCGAGCAGGGCGCGATGCGTTTGCAGATGGCCGGGCTGATGCCGGCCGCCGACGCGACTGGCGTCAGCCGGCACCGCCGGCCGGGTGCCAACGCGGCCAGCTTCTCGATCCTGCATTACCGGGACGAGCGTCTCGTCTGCGTCGAGTCGGTCAACGCGGCGATGGACCATGTGATGTCACGCAAACTGCTGGAAGCCGGCCGCCACCCAGCACCGGCGCAGGCCTGCGACCCGGCGGTGGCCTTGAAATCGCTGCTCTGACGCCCGTCGGCTGGCCGCGCAACAAAGCTTTACCTGGCGTCTGCGCGTCCGGGCGGTCAACCCACCGGGTTAACCCGGCGTTGAACTTCCAAGCCCGGCAGATGCAGGGCCCGCTCAAGAGAGTCGGAGCCCCCCGCGAATCTTGCCTGAACCGGAATTCACCATGACCAAGTCCCTGATCGTCGCCGTCCTGCTGTCCAGCGTTGCCGCCCTGTCGTTCGCCCAAACCCCGGCCAAGCCGGCGGCGGCGGCCGCGGCGGCCACCGTCACCGCAACCGCCCCGGCCGATGCGGCGTCCAAGCCCAAACATGCCAAGAAGCATGACAAGAAGGCTGCCAAGGCCGCCACTGGTGCGTCGGCTGCCTCGGCCGCCAAGTAATCTGCACTGTTCTCCGGCCGAAATCGGCCGGGAAACTCTAGGCTGGGATTTCCCAGCCTTTTTTTTGGGGTGCTTGCAGCGCATCCGGCTCAGGACGCGCCGCCCATCACCTTGGCACGCAACCGGCGCATGCCGCGCAGCCAGCGCTCGCAGTCTTGCGCCTTGCGCTGCCAGAAGGTCAGCACCTCGGCGTGCGGCAGGATCAGGAAACGGTCTTCACGCAGCCCCTGCAGCGCGCAAAGCGCCACTGCCTCGGCCGTCAGCGCGCCATCGCCCAGAAAGCTCGGCCGGCCGGTGTCGCTGTCGGCGCTCAGCAGCATCGGCGTCAGCACGCCTTGCGGGCACAGGCAACTGACATGGATGCCGGCGTCGCCATGGGCGATGGACAGCCACTCGGCAAAGCCGACCGCCGCATGCTTGGTGACCGAATAAGGCGCCGCGTTGACCTGGCTGAGCAGGCCGGCCGCTGAAGCCGTCTGCAGCAGCCAGCCCTGGCCGCGCGCCAGCATCTGCGGCAGCACGGCGTTGGCCGCGAAGACATGGGCCATCACGTTGACGTCCCAATGCCGCTGCCAGACCGCGGTGGGCGCGTCGGCGTCGCTGCGCGACAGGATGCCGGCGTTGCTGCAGAAAATGTCGACTTGGCCGTACTGCGCGGTGGCGCGCTCGACCAGTTGCCGAACCTCGGCCTCGACCGCGACGTTGGTGGGCACGGCCAGGCCGCCGATCTCGGCTGCCACCGCGGCAGCGCCCGCCGCGTCGAGGTCGGCCACCACCACACCGCGCGCGCCGGCCTGAGCGAATGCCCGGCACAGCGCCTGGCCTATGCCCGAGGCCCCGCCAGTCACCACCACCACCTTGCCCTGGAAGTCCATCACGTCACACTCGCTGTTGGCTGTCGAACCCGCATTCGGCACGCCAGCGGGCCGGTCCGACAAGCACCTGGGTGACAAGCCGCGGTGGCAGCACGCTGCTATCGTGGCCGGCCCCCCGAACCCGCCAAGCCACCCAGGATCTGCCGCCATGACCCCACCCGCCGCCCCGGAATCACTGCCCTTCTCCGACCTGCCGACGCTGGTGGCAGCGCAGGCCCGCCAACGCCCAGCCGCCACCGCACTGGTGGTGGGTGAGCGCCGGCTGAGCTACGCCGAGCTCGACGCGCTGGCCGACCGCGTGGCCGCCTCACTGCAGCGCGACGGCGCCCTGCCCGGCGCGGTGGTGGCGGTCTGTGGCGGCAGCAGCGTCGAGTATGTGGCGGTGTTTATCGGCGCGCTGCGCGCCGGCCTGGCGGTGGCGCCGCTGGCGCCGAGTTCGACCCCGGCTCAACTGGTCGACATGGCGGTGGACGCCGGCGCGCGCCGTTTCTTCGTCGACGGCGGCATTTTGGCCGCACTCGCCGCGGGTGGCGCCCATCTGCCCGCCGACCTGCCGCTGACCCGGCTCGATGCGGTCGACGCCCAGTCGCCACTCGCGCCCTGGCTGATGGGCGCTGGCGCCAAGCCCACGCCGGTGGCGATAGACCCGGCCTGGCCGTTCAACCTGATCTACTCGTCGGGCACCACCGGCACGCCCAAGGGCATCGTGCAGTCGCATGCGATGCGCTGGGCCCATATCCAGCGCGCGGCGATGTCGGGCTACGACGCAACAACCGTCACGCTGGTCGCCACCCCGCTCTACAGCAACACCTCGCTGGTGGCGGTGATCCCCACGCTGGCCTGGGGTGGCTGCCTGGTGCTGATGCCCAAGTTCGATGCCGCCGCCTACCTGCGGATCGCCCAGGCCGAGCGCGTCAGCCACGCGATGCTGGTGCCGGTGCAATACCAGCGGCTGATGGCGCGGCCCGATTTCGACAGCTTCGACCTGAGCAGCTTCCGGATGAAGTTCTGCACCAGCGCGCCCTTCCTGGCCCCGCTCAAGGCCGACGTGCTGGCGCGCTGGCCGGGCGGGCTGGTCGAGTATTACGGCATGACCGAGGGCGGCGGCACCTGCATCCTGCATGCCCATCTGCACCCGACCAAGCTGCACACCGTGGGCCAGCCAGCCGAGGGCCATGACATCCGGCTGATCGACGAGGACGGCCGCGAACTGACGACGGTGGGCGAGAGCGGCGAGGTGGTGGGCCGGTCCAACGGCATGATGACCGGCTACCACAACCAGCCGGCCAAGACCGCCGAGGCCGAGTGGTTCGACGCCCAAGGCCAGCGCTTCATCCGCACCGGCGATGTCGGCCGCTTCGACGCCGACGGCTTCCTGACGCTGCACGACCGGCGCAAGGACATGGTGATTTCCGGCGGCTTCAACATCTACCCGAGCGATCTGGAGGCGGTGCTGCGCGGCCACCCGGCCGTGGCCGACGCGGCGGTGGTGGGCATCCCTTCAGCCGAATGGGGCGAGACGCCGGTGGCCTTCGTGGTACGGCAGGCCGGCAACGCCGACAGCGCCGAGGCACTGCGCGACTGGTTCAACCAGCAGGTCGGCAAGACCCAGCGCCTGTCCGGCCTGCGCTGGGTCGACGAGTTGCCGCGCAGCGCGATCGGCAAAGTGCTCAAGCGCGAACTTCGCGAGGCCTGGGCTGCCGGCGCAGCCTGAGCGGCCTGGGGTGGCCAACACATCCGCCATAACGGTCAAGTCGGCCGTGGCGACCGAACGGACAACGCGCAGTTTCAGCCGGCCCGATTCCTCGAGCATCTCAATCCTGGCGCCTGCACCCATCCCGGAGATGGCGTCGCAATCCGGCGGGCAACACGATCTGGCCTTTTGACGCGACTTGAGGCTGTCGGACTTGCTTGTTCCCAAATTAGACAAGCAGCTCCACAGCAATGCTGCTGACATGGCAAGTCAAAGCTGATCGGCCCCAAGCTCACCTCGCACCACGGCTGCGCGATTGGGGAAGCCAGTGGGTAATGATCAAGATCGCCTCTCGGCCGTCCGCTTTGCGTTCTCGAATCGGATGGAACGAAGGTCAGCTCGGCGTCGTACGCGGGTCCAGAGTGCGGCGTCTTGGTCGGCCGCTGGCGGTCTGGTCCGTCGTCCGGCCAGCCTGCAAACAATGGCATTTGCCGGAAGTGGCCAACTGCGGGAACCGCCACCCGAAGTGCTGACCAGGACAAGCTGAGTCATCACGTCAAGCCTGCGGCACCGAACTCGGGCCGCTGCGGTGCGCAGCGCTACACGCCCCGATCAGCGTCCCGAGCGCGTGCCGCTGTTTCGGGTCGCGCGGGGGGCTGCGGCCGCCTCGCGCAGCTTGTCCTTCTTGCTCTTGCGACTGCCCTTGATGCCGCCGTCCAGACTGCCGTTGAGGTCGGGCTGTGGCAGCGCCGGCGCCAGCTTGGGCTCGAAACCGGCCACCTGCTCGCGCGGCACCCGCTGGCCCTGGCGTTTTTCGATCAGCCGGAAATGCACCTCGCTGCCGGGCAGGTCGGGGGTGACGAAGCTGAGCGCGACGCCACGCTCGCCGGCCCGGCCAGTGCGGCCTATGCGGTGGGTGTAGTCCACCGCCGAGCGCGGCAGGTCGTGGTTGACCACCGCGGCCAGACCCACCACGTCGATGCCGCGCGCGGCCAGGTCGGTGGCCACCAGCACCGTCAAGCGGCCGGCCTGGAAATCGGCCAGCGCCTGGGTGCGCCGGCCCTGGCTGAGCTGGCCGTGCAGCGCCGCGGCAGGCAGCTTGGCGCGCCGCAGTTTGTCGGCCACATGCTCGCTGGCGTACTGGGTGGCGACGAACACCAGCACCCGCTGCCAGCCCTCGCTCTGGATCAGGTGGCGCAGCAGCAAGGTGCGGCGGTCGCTGTCGACCTCGACCGCGCGCTGCACGATGTCGGGGGCGGCGTGCTCGCCGGTGTCGGGCTCGCCGGCGTCCAGGCGCAACGGGGCGCCCAACAGCCGGGTGGCCAGCGCGGCCACCGCTGGCGGCAGCGTGGCCGAGAACATCAGGGTCTGGCGCCGCGCCGGCAACAGGGCCAGCAAGCGACCGACCTCATCGGCAAAACCCAGGTCGAGCAGGCGGTCGGCCTCGTCGAGCACCAGCAGCGCCAAGTCGGTCAGTTGCAGCGCGCCGTGGTCGACCAGGTCGAGCAGCCGGCCCGGCGTGGCCACGACGACATCGGCGCCGCCGCGCAAGGCCATCATCTGCGGGTTGATCGACAGCCCGCCCACCGCCACCACGGTCTTGAGCGCCGGCGCCGCGCTGCGCGCCAAGGCCTGCAACACCTCGCCGATCTGCGCCGCCAGCTCGCGCGTCGGCGCCAGGACCAGCGCGTGCAGGCGGCGCGGCCGCCGCGCCAGCGCCTGCGGGTCAGCCAGCAGCGCCTGCAGCAAGGGCAGCGCGAAAGCGGCCGTCTTGCCCGACCCGGTGGGCGCGGTGGCCAGCAGGTCGCGGCCCTGCAGGATGGCGGGAACGGCCAGCGCCTGGATGGGCGTGACGGCGGTCCAGCCAGCGTCGGACGCCGCCTGGACGAGGGCCGGCAGCAGGCCGAGCGGGGCAAAGCCGGAGGGTGTTTCAGTCGTTTCGGTCACCGCCTCAGTGTACGGCCGGGCTTTCGTGGGCTGACTGCGGGTACCGGGTCGGCTTCCGGCCTGTGGTAGCTTGGGCCAACCATGCCCGCCGCCGAACCAACCACCCCGCCCGACGCCCGCCCGACCTGCCCGCGCTGCGCGCGGCCGCTGCCGGGCTGCCTGTGCCGCTGGATCACGCCCACCGCCAACCGGGTGTCGCTGCTGGTGCTGCAGCATCCGATGGAGGTGGACCAGGCCAAGGGCAGCGCACGCCTGCTGCAGCTGAGCCTGCGCTCTTGCCAGGTGGAAATGGGCGAGACCTTCGATGCCCGGGCGCTGGCGGGCTGGCTGCAGGCGCCGACCGCGGCCGGGACGGCCCGCAGCCTGCTGCTGTACCCACCCTCGCCGCATTCGCCGCCGTCCCCGTCATGCCCGGCGGCCATGACCCTGTCGGACAGCGCATCGGCCACGCTCCGCCTGGTGCTGCTGGATGGCACCTGGCGCAAGACGCGCAAGATGTTGGCGCTCAATCCCTTGCTGCAGGCCTTGCCGCGCTGGGCGCTGGCCGCGCCGCCGCCGTCGCGCTACACCATCCGCCAGGCCCAGGCGCCCGATCAGCGGTCGACGCTGGAAGCCGCCTGCCTGGCGCTGGGCGGCTTGGAATCGCAAGCAGCCCGCTACGCGCCCTTGCTGGCGGCCTTCGACGGCTGGGTGGCAGCGCATGCCGCGCTGGCCCAGCGCCGCCGCGGCCTGTAGCGAAGGCGACAGCACGACAGCGGGCAATCCCCGTTGCCCGCCAGCCAAGGCGCCCGGACAATGCGCACCACCGCGCTGCCCTTGCTGCGCACCCGCATCACCCCCCGACCAGGAGTCCCCCATGTACGCAGGGAAATACGCCCAGCAGCACGCCGACCGGCCAGCTTTCATCATGGCGAATACCGGCGAGGCGGTGAGCTACGCCGAGTTGGAGGCGCGCAGCAACCGATTGGCCCACCTGTTGCGCGCGCGCGGCCTGCAGCGGCTGGACCACTACGCGATCTTCATGGAGAACAACAGCCGCTTCGTCGAGGCCTGCATGGCCGGCGAACGCACCGGGCTGTACTACACCTGCGTCAACGCTTACCTGACGGCGGAGGAGCTGGCCTACATCCTGAACAACAGCGAATCGCAGTTGCTGATCACCTCGGTCGAAAAGCTGGCGGTGGCGCGCCAGGCACTACAGGATTGCCCCAAGGTCACGCTCTGCCTGGTGGTGGGCGGCGGCGCGGCGGTGGCAGGCCAGGCCGGCGCGGCCCAGGTGCAGGATTTCGAGACGGCGGTGGCGGGATTCCCCACCACCCCGGTGGCCGACGAGTGGCTGGGCACCGCGATGCTGTATTCGTCGGGTACCACCGGCCGGCCCAAGGGCATCCTGCGGCCGCTGCCCGACAACCCGCCCAGCCAGCCGCTGGCCTTGTTCGGCTTCCTGAGCAATCTCTGGCAGTGCGAGGAGGGCATGATGTACCTGTCGCCCGCCCCGCTCTACCACTCGGCGCCGCTGGCCAATGTCAGCCTGGCGATCCGCCACGGCGGCACGGTGGTGATCATGGAGAACTTCGACCCCGAGCAGTACCTGGCGCTGGTCGAGAAGTACCGCATCACCCACAGCCAGTTGGTGCCGACGATGTTCTCGCGCATGCTCAAGCTGGCGCCAGAAGTCCGCGCCCGGGCCGACCTGTCGTCGCTGAAGATCGCGATCCATGCCGCCGCACCCTGTCCGGCCCAGGTCAAGGAGCAGATGATCGATTGGTGGGGGCCTATCATCCACGAGTACTACGGCGCCACCGAAGGGCTGGGCTTCACCGCCTGCAACAGCGCCGAATGGCTGGCGCACCGCGGCAGCGTGGGCCGGGTGCTGATGGGCGACCTGCATGTGCTCGACGAGATGATGCAGCCCGTGCCCATGGGCCAGAGCGGCGAGATCTGGTTCAAGACCGCATCGCCCTTCGTCTACTTCAACGACCCCGAGCGCACCGCGCTGACCCGCTCGGCCGACGGAGAGATGAGCACGGTGGGCGACATGGGCTACATCGACGACGATGGATTCCTCTACCTGACCGACCGCTCCACTTTCATGATCATCTCGGGCGGCGTCAACATCTATCCTCAGGAAAGCGAAAACCTGCTGATCACCCACCCCAAGGTGGCCGACGCGGCGGTGTTCGGCGTGCCCAATGTCGACCTGGGCGAAGAAGTCAAGGCGGTGGTTCAGCCCATCCCCGGCGTCGAGCCCAGCCCCGAGCTGGCGGCCGAGTTGATGGCCTTTTGCGCCCAGCACCTGTCGCGCCAGAAATGTCCGCGCTCGGTCGACTTCAGCGTCGCGCTGCCGCGCCTGCCCACCGGCAAGCTCTATAAGCGCCTGCTGCGCGACCCGTACTGGGCCGGGCACAAGAGCCGCATCGTCTGAGCCACCGGCCCGGCCGTCCTGGCCGAGCTGCCGAATTCCGGATTCCCCGATCACCGACAATGCCGAAGTACCCTGCAACCACCCTGGCCTGGCTAAGGCGCCGGCCCCAGCAATGAACGCTCGCTTCCTGCCGGCTGCTGCCGGCAATCCGGCCATGACCGCGGCAACCGACGCATCTCCCGCCGCACCCGCCGCACCCGCCGCTGCACTGCCCGGCGCGCCGGCCACGCCCGCGCCCGGCACCCTGGTCAGCTGCCGCTTGCCCACGCGCTGGGGCGAATTCGACCTGCACGGCCTGGTCGACCCCGAAACCGGCGCCGAGCACGCGGCGCTGAGCCTGGGCAAGCTGGACGACGGCGCGCCGGTGCTGACCCGCCTGCACAGCGAATGCCTGACCGGCGACACGCTGTACAGCCTGAAATGCGATTGCGGCGCCCAGCTCGAAGGCGCGCTGAGCGCGATCGCCGAGGCCGGTCGCGGCCTGCTGCTCTACCTGCGCCAGGAAGGCCGCGGCATCGGCCTGGTCAACAAGATCCGGGCCTACGCGCTGCAGCAGGCCGGCGCCGACACGGTGGAAGCCAACCGCCTGCTGGGCCTGCCCGACGATGCCCGCGACTACGCCATGGCGGCCTCGATGCTGCGCCAGCTGGGCGTGGCCCAGGTGCGCCTGCTGACCAACAACCCGGCCAAGGTCGAGGCGCTGCAAGGCCTGGGCATAGACGTGGTGGAGCGCCTGCCGCTGCACATGCCGTCCAATCCGCACAACCGGGCCTATCTGCAGACCAAGTCGCGGCGCATGGGCCACTACGGGCCCGACGAAGCGGTCTGATCCAGCCGACGCGGGTTCCGCGGCTGCCGCGCCCGCTTCAGGCCGGCCCCACCACCATCGCCTCGGCCACCAGTTCGGCGATGTCGCGTGACAGGGTGGTGCCGCCGGGCTGGGCCACGGCCAGGCCGTCGGCCATCATCACCGCACAGTAGGGACAGGCCGTGGCCACCGTCTGCGGCGCGGTGGCGAGCGCCTGCTCGACGCGCGTGATGTTGATGCGCATGCCGATGTGTTCCTCCATCCACATGCGGCCGCCGCCGGCACCGCAGCACATTGCCTTTTCGCGCGACAAGGCCATCTCCAGCGGCGCATCGCTGCACAGCCGGGCCAGGATGGCGCGCGGCGCGTCGAACTCGCCGTTGTGCCGCCCGAGATAACAGGGGTCGTGGTAGACCACCCGCTGCAGCGCCTGCCTGACCCGGATGCGGCCTTGCAACAGCAAGGCCTCGATCAACTGCGTGTGGTGGACCAGTTCATAGTGGCCGCCGAACTCGGGGTACTCGTTGCGCAGCGAGTTCATCGCATGCGGGTCGCAGGTGACGATGCGCGTCACGCCGAGCTGGCCCAAGGTGCCCACCAGCGTGCTCGCCAACTGCTGGAACAGCATCTCGTTGCCGACCCGGCGCACACATTCGCCGGTCGAGCCCTCGCGCTCGCCCAGCATGCCGAAGCGCACGCCCGCCTGCTGCAGGATGGCGACGAAGGCGCGCGCGATCTTCTGGCCGCGTGGGTCGTAGGACATCGCCGAACCGACGTAGAACAGGTAGTCCAGCCCGGCCGCATCGGCCACGCTGCGCACCAGCGGCACGCCCAGGCCCTGCGCCCAGTCGCCGCGTTGACCAGACTGCAGGCCCCAGGGGTTGCCCTGGGATTCGTAGGCCTCGAACACCTTCTTCAGCTCGTGCGGAAACTCGCCGACGATCATCACCTGGTGCTGGCGCATCCGGAAGAAACGGTCCAGGTGCTCAAGCTCGATCGGGCAGGCCGCCTCGCAGTAGCCACAGGTGGTGCAGGCCCACAGCGTGTCTTCGCTGATCGCGCCACCCACCAGCGCAGGCAATTCGTTGCCCGGATCGCGCGTGATGACCAGCCCGCGATGCGACAGCAATTGCTGTTTCAGACTGTCGTTGACGGCCTTCATCGACAGGGGTTTGCCGGTCAGGTGGGTCGGGCAGGCGTCCTTGCAACGGCCGCATTCGGTGCAGGTGAAGACATCCAGCCCCTCCTTCCAGACCAGGTCGCGCAGGCTGCGCACGCCGGCCTTCATGTCGGCCTCTTCGGTGGCCTCCATCAGCTTGTCGATGTCGACGCCGGGCACCCGGTTGGCAGGCCGGCCGCGGCGGAAAAACAGCGTGGGCAAGGCGGTGACGATGTGGAAATGCTCACCCGCCGGCAGCAGCACCAGAAAAGAGAACACCACCACCATCTGCGTCCAGTAGGACAGCCAGTAGCCGGCCTGCAGCGCGGCCGGCGACAGCCCGGAAAACCAGCGCGCCACCGCGCCGCCCGCGAACGCGAAGTCGCGCTCATGCGCCACCCCCGGCACGCTGCCCGACAGCAGCACGAAGCGGAAACCGTCGAAGGCGAAATCGGTGACCATGATGGCCAGGATCAGCGACAGCACCAGCGTGGCCTCGCGGTTGGGCTCCAGCCTTGCCGGCCTGACCACGAAGCGGCGGTAGAAGGCGTAGAGCACGGCCAGCGTCACCGCAGTCTCGATACCGTCCTTGAACGCCGCGAACGGCCCGCCAAAGGCATCGGGATAGGTGAAGCTTTCCTGGTAGGCGATCGCGATCAGTTGGACCTTGCGCAGCAGCAGCGACATGAAGCCGAGAAAGATCACCGCGTGCATCAAGCCCGGTCGCCATTCGCGCGAGACCATCCGGCGCTGCAGCAAGCCGTTGACCAGCACGCTGCGCAGGCGCTGGACGGGTTGATCCCAGCGCATCACCGACTGCAGCGCCAGCACGATCTGCAACTTGCGCCAGCACAGCGCCAGAAAACCGGCAAAGGCCAGCAGCATCAGCAGCGAAATTCCAACAGGACTCATGGGTATCTTCCGTCGGTCCGCGGCGGGTGAGCGTCCTCACGGCAGCACGCACCGGCTGCCGACAAGGCGCAGGTGCCGGGTCTGGCTTGACTCTAGGGACCGCAGCGCCCGCGCCGAATGATCCATGTCAAGACCCAGCCGGCGTTGGATCCGCGCCGCTCCCCGAGAGCCAAGTGGCGCCGCGCCCGCGTTGGTGTAGAGGATCTTGACTGCTGCCTGATGTTGCGTCGCCGGCATGGCGTGGAACCGACATCGCCCGCTCGCAAAAACAACGCCACCCCGGCAACGGGCCTATGCCTTGCTGTCACCGTCCGCGGCGGACGGGGCGCAGATTATGACCTCGCGCCGCAGCCCAAGCTCGACGCCGTCCGTCAGTACCGGCCGTGCTGCTTGAAGACGTAGTTCGACAACTCGGCCGCCTGCATCGCCAGCCGGGTCTGCACCCGATGCACCGTGCGGACGATCGCGCACATCACCTTGTAGAGGAGGCGTGGCTGGTTGTCGACCAGGCTCTCGAGTTGCTCGCGATCGAGCACCAGCACGCGCGCGGCGGTCGATGCCACCAGCGAGGCGTAGCGCTCGCTGCCGTCCAGGAAGCCCAACTCATGGGCGAAATCTCCGGCATTGAGCGTCGCAATCAGCGTTTCTTCGGGCGTGCCGACCGACCTGACGACGCCGAGCGCGCCGTCGACCACCATGTACAGGCGGTTGTCGCTGCTACCCTCTCGCGCCAGCACCTGGCCCGGCGCCACCGCCTCCAGGCGGAGCAAACCGGCGAGCAGGAAGGTTTGTTCAGGGCTCAAGTCCTGCGCCAAAGGGCAGGCCTGCACGGCGGCCAGCAGGGCCGGATCGATGGGGTTGGTCATGTGAAACTCCGTTGTCGTTGACATGGGAAGGGGATCGGATGCAGGCGGCGCGACAGGCGCAACCGGCCGGGCAGGCTCCAGACTGTCCAGCGTGTCTTCGGCGCGCCGGACGAACGCATCCATCATCGAGCGCGAGACTCTTTCGACCGCCGGCACCGAGATCCGGTCGAGCAGCGCGTGAGAGATTTCACAGGACAGCGTGAAGCTGACCTTGCAGCCCTGGCTGCCCAGCGGCGTGAGCAGCCAATCGGCCTGGAAGCGACGGAACGGGCCTTCCACCAGGCGAACATGCAGCCACTCGGGACGCCGCTTCGGGTTGCGAGTCTCGACGCCGAAATGGACTTGCAGATAGCTGAAATCGATGCGCGCGGCAACACAGTCATCACTGCGCTCGATGATGCGGGCCGCCACGCACCAAGGTAGAAATTGCGGATAGGCCTCAGCCTGCTCAATCAGGTCAAACATGCTTTCAACCGAATAAGGCACCAACACCGACCGCCTGATCTCCAACCTGCTCCCCCTGTAGTCCCGCTTGGAAAAAGTGTAGCGTGCGCCGCGCCGCCACAACGCTGCCTGCAGCGCGGGTTGACATGGATCAGTGGACTACAAACAGGAAAGCCCAGACTCATGCCCGTTGATGCCACGCCACCCGACAGGTGGCGACCATAACCCACAACGCAAGGGGCAGCCCGATGACCGAGACCTTCTACGAAGTGATGCGCCGGCAGGGGATCACCCGTCGCAGTTACCTCAAGTTCTGCAGCCTGACGGCTGCGTCACTCGGCCTCGCACCGTCGTTCGCGCCGACCATCGCCCACGCGCTCGAGACCAAACCGCGCACACCGGTACTCTGGCTGCACGGGCTGGAATGCACTTGCTGCACCGAATCGTTCATCCGCTCGGCGCACCCGCTGGCCAAGGATGTGATCCTGTCGATGATCTCGCTCGACTACGACGACACCATCATGGCTGCCGCCGGCCACCAGGCCGAGGCCGCGCTCGAGTCTGTGATGAAAGAGTACAAGGGCAACTACATTCTGGCCGTAGAGGGCAACCCGCCGCTGGGCGAGGACGGCATGTTCTGCATGCCAGGCGGCAAGCCTTTCGTCGAGAAGCTCAAACATGTGGCCAAGGACGCCAAGGCCGTCATCGCCTGGGGCTCCTGCGCGTCCTGGGGCTGCGTGCAGGCCGCCAAGCCGAACCCGACCACCGCGGTGCCGATCAACAAGGTGATCACCGACAAGCCGATCATCAAGGTGCCGGGCTGCCCGCCTATCGCCGAGGTGATGACTGCCGTCGTCACCTACATCGCCACTTTCGACCGCATCCCCGAACTTGACCGCCAGGGCCGGCCCAAGATGTTCTACAGCCAGCGCATCCACGACAAGTGCTACCGCCGGCCGCACTTCGACGCGGGCCAGTTCGTCGAGCAATGGGACGACGACGGCGCCAAAGCCGGCTACTGCCTCTACAAGATGGGCTGCAAGGGGCCGACCACCTACAACGCCTGCTCGACCACGCGCTGGAATGAGGGGGTCTCGTTCCCGATCGCCTCGGGCCACGGCTGCATCGGTTGCTCTGAAGACGGCTTCTGGGACAAGGGCTCGTTCTACGACCGCCTGACCACCATCAGCCAATTCGGCATCGAGGCCAATGCCGACAAGGTGGGTCTGGTCACTGCGGGCGTTGCCGGCGCCGCGGTGGTGGCGCACGCTGCGGTCAGCGCGATCCAGCGCGCCGCCAACCGCAGCAAGACCCAGGCCGATAACAGCAATACCGTGGAGAACTGATCATGGCCGTCATCGAGACCCAGGGCTTCAAGCTCGACAACGGCGGCAAGCGCATCGTCGTCGACCCGGTGACCCGCATCGAGGGCCACCTGCGGATCGAGGTCAACCTCGACAACAAGAACGTCATCCGCAATGCCGTGTCCACCGGCACGATGTGGCGCGGCCTGGAGGTGATCCTCAAGGGCCGCGACCCGCGCGACGCCTGGGCCTTCGTCGAGCGCATATGCGGCGTCTGCACCGGCACGCATGCGCTGGTGTCGGTGCGCGCGGTCGAGGACGCGCTCAAGATCAAGATCCCGGACAACGCCAACATCATCCGCAACCTGATGCACTCGACGCTCTACGCGCACGACCATCTGGTGCACTTCTACCACTTGCATGCGCTGGACTGGGTCGACGTGGTCAGCGCGCTCTCGGCCGACCCGAAGCGCAGCTCGGAGCTGGCGCAGTCGATCAGCGCCTGGCCGAAGTCGTCGCCGGGCTACTTCCGCGACCTGCAGAACCGTCTGAAGAAGTTCGTCGAATCGGGCCAACTCGGCCCCTTCCGCAACGGCTATTGGGGTCACCCGGCCTACATGCTGCCGGCCGAGGCCAACCTGATGGCGGTGGCGCATTACCTCGAGGCACTCGATTTCCAGAAGGAGATCGTCAAGATCCAGACCATCTTCGGCGGCAAGAACCCGCATCCGAACTGGCTGGTCGGCGGCGTGCCCTGCTCGATCAACCTCGAGGCCACCGGGGCCGTTGGCGCGATCAACATGGAGCGCCTGAACCTGGTGTCCAAGATCATCGACGACACCATCACCTTCATCGACCAGGTCTACATCCCCGACCTGCTGGCGATCGCCTCGTTCTACAAGGACTGGGGCGCGATCGGCGGCGGGTTGTCGGGGCAGAACCTGCTGTCCTACGGCGAGTTCCCCGACATCGCCAACGACGACTCGAACAAGAGCCTGCTGATGCCACGCGGCGCGATCATCAACGGCAAGCTCGGCGAGGTCCTGCCGGTCGACCTGAAAGACCCGGCCCAGGTGCAGGAGTTCGTCAACCACAGTTGGTACAAGTACGCCGACGAGTCCAAGGGCCTGCACCCCTTCGACGGCGTCACCGACCCGAGCTTCGTGCTCGGCAAGGACACCAAGGGCACCAAGACGGCGATAGAGTCCATCGACGAAAGCGCCAAGTACTCGTGGATCAAGTCGCCGCGCTGGCGCGGCCACGCGATGGAGGTCGGCCCGCTGGCACGTTATGTGATCGGCTACGCGATGGGCAATCCGGAGTTCAAGGAACCGGTCGACAGGGTGCTCAAGACCCTGGATGTTCCGCTGCCGGCACTGTTCTCCACCTTGGGCCGCACCGCGGCGCGCGGGCTGGAAGCGTCGTGGGCGGCGCACAAGATGCGCTACTTCTTCGACAAGCTGATCGGCAACCTGAAGGCTGGCAACTTCGCCACCGCCAACATCGACAGTTGGGAGCCCCGCACCTGGCCGGCAACAGCGCAGGGCGCCGGCTACTGCGAGGCGCCGCGCGGTGCACTCGGCCACTGGATCAAGATCAAGGACACCAAGATCGACAACTACCAGTGCGTCGTGCCCACGACCTGGAACGCCGGCCCGCGCGACACCCAAAACCAGATTGGCGCCTACGAGGCCGCGCTGATGAACACGGCCATGGCCAAACCCGACGAGCCGCTGGAGATCCTGCGCACCATCCACAGCTTCGACCCCTGCCTGGCCTGCTCCACCCATGTGATCTCGCCGCAGGGTGACGAGATCGCGCAGGTCACTGTCCGCTGACCCGCGGGAGGCGACCATGAGCGCAAAAGTCAGAGAAGTCTTTCCGCTGTACGTCTGGGAAGTCCCGGTCCGGATCTGGCACTGGGTGATGGCCGGCTGCATGGTGGTGCTGGCGGTCACCGGTTACCTGATCGGCTCGCCGCTGCCCTCGGTGGGCGGTGAGGCAAGCGCGCATTTCGGCTTCGGCACCATCCGCTTTGCACACTTCGCGGCGGCCTACATCTTCGCCATCACTTTTGCGGTGCGCCTGATATGGGCCTTCTTCGGCAACCGCTTCTCGCGCGAGATCTTTCTGGTGCCCTTGAAGATGTTGGATCCAGCGTGGCTGCGCGGCATGATCGATCAGGTGCTGCACTACGCTTTCATCAAGCGTGAGGTGCGGCCCTGGGCCGGGCACAACCCGCTGGCGATGTCGGGCATGTTCTTCATGTTTGTGCTGGGCACGGTCTTCATGATCTTCACCGGCTTCGCGCTCTACGGCGAGGGGCTGGGCCGGGAAAGCTGGGCCTTCAAGCTGTTCTCGTCCTGGGTGCTGCCGATGTTCTCGCACAGCCAGAACGCCCACACCGTTCACCACCTCGGTATGTGGTATTTGCTGCTGTTCACGATCGTGCACCTGTATATGGTGGTGCGCGAGGACATCTGCTCGGGCGAAACCGTGATCAGCACGATGGTCAACGGCTGGCGGGTGTCCAAGAAGTGAGCGGCACCATTGCGATCGGGGCCACCGCAGCGCCGGCCCAACCCGTGCTGGTGCTGGGCATAGGCAACCTGCTGTGGGCCGACGAAGGCTTCGGCGTGCGCGCCGTCGAACTGTTGCACCAGCGCTTTGAACTGCCCGACAACGTGTCGGTGGTCGACGGCGGCACCCAGGGCCTCTACCTGCTGGCCGCGGTTTGCGCGGCCCGCCGGGTGCTGGTGCTCGACGCGATCGACTACCGGCTGGCACCCGGCACCTTGCGCGTGCTGCGCGACCAGGAGGTGCCGGTCTGGTCGGACGCCGCGGTGAGCCTGCACCAGGCGACATTTCAGGAGTTGCTCTCGCTGGCCCGGCTGCGTGACCGCTTCCCCGACAGCATCACCTTGATCGGCGTGCAGCCCGATGTGCTGGACGACCTCGGCGGCAGCCTGAGCCCGCTGGTGCGGGCCCGCCTGGACGAAGCGGTGGCGCTGGCGGTGGCCGAGCTGGGCTCCTGGGGCATCACCGCCATCGCGCGCACCGAGCCCCCTGCCGAGCCGCTGAGCCCCGGCGCGCTGGCGCTGCAGGCCTACGAGTCCGGCCGGCCGTCGGCGGCCGAGGCCTGCCGCATCGGCGACGCCCGTTTCCTGAACACGGCACCTTGCGCGGAGTCCGGCTGATGTGCATAGGCGTGCCGCTGCAGGTGGTCGCTATCGAGGGCAGCTTTGCCTGGTGCGCCGACGGCCCCGACCGCGAGCGCCTGGACATGCGGCTGATAGGCGAACAGGCTGTCGGCACCTGGGTACTGGGCTTTGCCGGCGCCGCCCGCCAGGTGATGAGCGCGCTGGATGCCGCTCAGGCCCGTGCCGCGCGCCAGGCGCTGGCCGCGGTGCTGAGCGGCGATGCCAACGCCGGCGCAGCCCTGGACCGCTTCTTTGCCGACCTGGTCGGTCGACAACCCACCCTGCCCGCCCACCTGAGAAAGGCCATCGGATGAACCCCTCGCTCGCTGACCCGGCGCTGAACACGGCACTGAGCCCTGCACTGCACCCGCTGCTCACCCGGCTGGTGACCGAGACCGGCGCCGCGCTGCTCGACCCATCGACCTACGACGGCTGGGCGCAGCAGCCCGGCGCGGCGATGGTCGTGTTCGCCGAGGACCCGGACCGCTTCAAGGAAACCCTGGACCTGGCCGTCATCGTGCCCGAACTGTTCGCCGCCGCGCAGCGCGGGTTCCGCGTCGCGCTGCTGCCGCCGGCCGCGTCGCGGACGCTGGCCCCGCGCTACGGCTTCACCCGCTGGCCGGCCTTCGTGATGCTGCGCGACGGCCAGTACCTGGGCGCGGTCGACGGCATCCGCGACTGGGACGACTATGTCGCCGAACTGGCCCGGCTGCTGGCGGCCGAGCCCAGCCGGCCGCCGACGGTCGGCATTCCGGTGCTGGCGGCCGGCGCGTCCACCGAACCGCCCTGCCACTGACGCCCCCCGAGGAGACTGCGCATGAACCCCGCCAACGGTCGCACGCCCTTCCTCATCCCTATCCGCAGCCTGATGGCCGAGCCCGCCGAGGCAGTCGAGTTCATGCCCATGCCGCGCGAGATGAGCACCTTCGAGATGCCGCAGTTGCCCGAGCCCGGCCCGGGCAACGACCTGGCCGGCGCCCATCAGGTAATGCAGGCCTTCCTGCCGCATGTCAACGCCTGGCTGGCGGCCGGCGGCGAGCCGCCCCGACTCGACCTGGTCGGATTGGCGCCCGACACGCTGCGGGTGCTCAACGAGACCCTGGGCGAAGGCGAGGTGGCGGCAATCGTCGACACCGGCGCCACCGCCGGAATCGAGATCCGGGTCCAGGAGACCGTGTTCTCCGGCCTCTGGCGCGAGCAGCATCTGGCCGCCACCAACGTGCTGCTGCACGACTACCTGCTGGCTGCGCCCATCCCGCCACGGGTGGCCAACCTGGCGCAGGCCCAGGCCAGCACGGTGTTGCGCGCGCTTGCGCTGCCGCAGGGTGCGATGAACGTGCCGGCGCTGGTGCATGAACTGCAGGAGGCGATGGACCACAGCGGCCCCGGCGTGGCTGCCCATGTGATCAATCTGACGCTGCTGCCGCTGTCACCCGAGGACGCGGCCCACCTCGACGCCCTGCTAGCCGGCGGCGCGGTGGTGATCCTGTCGCGCGGCTTCGGCAATTGCCGCATCAGCAGCACCGCAGCACGCAACGTCTGGCGCGTGCAGTACTTCAACAACATGCAGACGCTGATCCTGAACACGATCGAGGTCGTCGAGATGCCCGAAGTGGCCATTGCCGCACATGAGGATTTGCTCGAGACGCGCGGCCGACTGGCCGACCTGGTGTCGTGGATGGGTGATTCGCTGGCCCCCGCCTGAACCGATGAACGAGCCCAAGCGCCCCACCGGCCCAGGCACGGACCGCCTGTCTGGCCTGGCCGCCACGACGCGGCTGGAATGCGGCATCTGCTGGGCGGTCTACGACCCGGCACTCGGCGACGAGGTCTGGCAGATCCCGCCAGGCACCGCTTTTGCCGACCTGCCGCCGCACTGGACCTGCCCGAATTGCGCGGCTGAAAAACCGAGCTTCCTGCTGCTCGATGACTGAATGACCGAAACCGATCGGCCCTCGCCGGCCAGCGCCTTGGAACAGCGCTTTCGGGCCATCTGGCTGCAGCAGATGCAGGATGTACCCATCGTCAACTCCGCACTGGCGGTCGAGGCCGTGGGATTCCGCCCCTGGCGCGACCACTGGCTGGGCATCCTGATCACGCCCTGGTTCATGAACCTGTGGCTGATGCCCCGGCTGGTCGCTGGCTGGTCGACTATTGCCGAGCGCGAAAGCCGCCACCATGTGTTTCCGGCCGGTGTGTTCGAGTTCATCGGCGGGCGCGACGCGGTGCTGGGCGACTACCAGGCCTGCTCGTTGTTTTCACCGATGTTCGACTTCGCCGATGGCCAGGCCGCGCGCGACACCGCGCTGGCGTCGATGGACGCGCTGTTCGACGTCGCCAGCCGTGAGCCGGGTGACGTCGGCAGCGGGCCCACCTTGACCGCCACACCGCCTATGCCGCCCACTCCATCCACCCCGGACAGCGCCGTGGCCGCGCCGGTGCCGGCCGCGCCTACGCTGAGCAAGCGCGGCTTCCTGTTCGGGCAGCCGCCGCGCACCGACCGTGGGCCTTGAAGGCGCACTGCAGATCACGCTGGGCGTGACCGACGGACGCATAGACCGCGCCAGCGTCCGCTCGACCCGGCCCGACCTGGCCCGCAAACTGCTGCAGGGCCGCAGCCGCACCGAGGCCGTCATGGCCTTGCCCCGACTGTTCTCGGTCTGTGCCCGCTCGCAGGCCGCCGCCGGTGACCTGGCCTGCATTGCCGCGGCCGGCGATCTGCCCAGCACCACGCTCCTGGCACGCCACCGCGACGCCGTGGGCGCCGAGATCGTGCGCGAAGCCGCTTGGCGCACGCTGCTGGACTGGCCGGTCTGGATCAACGAGGCACCCAGCGCCGCGGCGGTCGACGCCGCGCGCGGCTCACTCGCCCTGACCGACCTGGCGCCCGACCAGGCCGGGCTGCAAGCCATCGCGCTGGCGGCCTTCGGCATGCCGGCCTACGACTGGTTGGCGCTCGACTCGCTGGCCGACCTCGACCGCTGGACCGCTGCCGGCCGCAGTGCCGCGGCACGCTTCATCCGCCAGGTGTGCGCCGACGACGCCGCCCTTGTCGCCCCCGTCACGGTGTCCGGCGACCCGCCGCTGCTGCCCGCCAGGCCCGACACCGCCGCGATGCTCGCGCTGGCCCAGGCTTGCGACGGCGACGCCGAATTTGCACGCCATCCCACTTGGCAAGGCGCGCCGGCCGAGACCGGCGCGCTCGCGCGCTGGCAGGCCGACCCGCTGCTGATCGCCCTGCGCCAGCGGTCTGCATCACGCCTGCCGGCGCGCTTCGTGGCCAGACTGCGGGCACTGGCGCAGTTGCTGGCCGGCAGGGCCGGCCCGGAGGCCGGCGCGGTCACCCTGCCCTCGGGCGGCGGCATCGCCTGGGTCGAGAACGCCCGCGGCCTGCTGGTGCACCAGGTGCGGCTTGACACCGACCGCGCCGACCACGCCGACCACGTCATCCACTACCGCATCGTTGCGCCGACCGAATGGAACTTCCATCCCGACGGCCCGCTGGCCTCGGCGTTGATCGGCGCCCCTGCAGCCAACTTGACGGACGTCAAGCGCCACACCGAGCAGATAGTCCATTCTCTGGACCCTTGTGTGGCCTGCCATGTCGAGTTCGACGATGCATGAGATGTCCCTGGCTGAAAGCGTGCGTGAGATCGTCGACGAGACCGCCCGTGGCAACGGCGCGCATCGCGTGACCCGGGTGCGCCTGGAGATTGGCCGGCTGGCCCAGATCGAGTTGCAAGCCATGCAATTCGCCTTCGACGTGGTCAAGCGCGGATCTCTGGCAGAGGGCGCCAGTCTCGAGATCATCGAAGTCAACGGCAGCGCCTGGTGCTTGGGTTGCTCACAGCCGGCGCTGATCGCCCAGCGCGGCCAAGCCTGCCCACATTGCGGCAGCTACCAGTTGCAGGTCAACGGTGGCGACCGCATGCGGGTGATGGACATCGAAATCGAATGAGACCAGGAGATCGATCATGTGTTTGACCTGCGGCTGCGGCACCGGCGAGACCTCTATCGAGAGCGACAAGTCCGCCCATTCACATACCCATGCTGACGGCACGACCCACGCGCACAACCATGGGCACAACCATGGGCATTCGCATGGTCACGAACACGACCATGACCACGCCCACCTGCATTACGGCAAGGGCGCGGCGGGCAACGCCGTGCCGGGCATGACGCAGTCGCGCCTGGTGCAGATCGAGCGCGACATCCTGGCCAAGAACGACGCGATCGCGCAGCGCAACCGCGAGTGGCTGGCGCAGCGCGGCATCTTCGCGCTCAACCTGGTGTCTAGCCCCGGCTCGGGCAAGACCTCGCTGCTGGTGCGCACGATCCAGGCGCTGGCCGGCCGGCTGCCGGTGGCGGTGATCGAGGGCGACCAGCAGACCAGCGTCGACGCCGACCGCATCCGCGCCACCGGGGCGGCGGCGCTGCAGATCAACACCGGCAAGGGCTGCCACCTCGATGCCGCCATGATTGATGCCGCACTGGACCGGCTCGCGCCAGTGGAGGATTCGGTGCTGATGATCGAGAACGTCGGCAACCTGGTCTGCCCGGCCGGCTTCGACCTCGGCGAGGCCCACAAGGTGGTGGTGCTGTCGGTGACCGAAGGCGAGGACAAGCCTCTGAAATACCCCGATATGTTTGCCGCCGCCTCGCTGATGCTGCTCAACAAGGTCGACTTGCTGCCGCACCTGGATTTCGACGTCGCGGCCTGCCTGGCCAACGCGCGCCGCGTCAACCCGGCCATCGCCATCATCGAGGTCTCGGCCCGCAGCGGCGTGGGGCTGGACCGCTGGCTGGACTGGATCGCGCGAGGCGCCGGCGCGGCACGCCAGCAGCGGCTGGACCGGGTGTCCACGCTGCAGGCCCGGGTGGCCGAGTTGGAAGCCCAGGTGGCGCGACTTCAGCCACGCTGAGGCGAGGCCAGTCCACCCCCTAGCCCACTCTCGACCCGCCCGAATCCCGCCACCATGCCCACCCTGGCCGACGTCACCCCCGAGCGCCACGCGATCCGCGTGCGCGGCGCGGTACAGGGCGTGGGTTTCCGCCCCTTCGTCTACCGCCTGGCCTGCGAACTCGGCCTGGCCGGCTGGGTCCTCAACGATGCCGATGGGGTGGCGATCGAGGTGCAGGGCCGGCCCGTCGACCTGGCGGCGTTCGAGCGCCGGCTGCGCGCCGACGCCCCCACTTTGTCCCGGGTGGCGCAACTCGACGCCACCCGGCTTGCGCGCAGCGCCGACGGCGAGGGCTTCCGAATCCTGCCCAGCCTGTCGGGGCCGGTGACCACCGCCATCCCACCCGACACCGCCCCCTGCGCCGACTGCCTGGCCGAATTGTTCGACCCGGCCGACCGGCGCCACCGTCATGCCTTCATCAACTGCACCCAATGCGGCCCGCGCTACACCCTGACCCGCGCCCTGCCCTACGACCGTGCACAGACCAGCATGGCGGCCTTCGCGCAATGCCCACGCTGCCTGGCCGAGTACCGAAACCCGGCACACCGGCGCTTCCATGCCGAGCCCAACGCCTGCCCGCAATGCGGCCCCAGGCTGGCATTGGTCGATGAGCGACAGCAGGCGATCGCCGGCGACGCGATCGCCGCCACGCTGGCGCTGCTGCGCGCCGGCCGCATTGTGGCGATCAAGGGGCTGGGCGGCTTTCACCTGGCCTGCGACGCCCGCCATCCCGCCGCCGTGGCGCTGCTGCGTGAACGCAAACAGCGCGAGGAAAAACCATACGCGCTGATGCTGGCCAACCTCGCCTCAGCCACCCGCTGGTGCCGGGCCAATGCCGCCGAGCAAGCCCTGCTGCAATCGGCTGAGCGGCCGATCGTGCTGCTGCCCAGGCGCGAAGACCGCCCGAACCTGTGGCCAGGCGTGGCCCCCGGACTGGGCGTGCTGGGGCTGATGCTGCCGGCCACCCCGGCCCAGTACCTGCTGTACCACGAAGCCGCTGGCCGGCCCGACGGCTGCGCCTGGCTGGACCAGGCGCAAGACCTGGTGCTGGTGATGACCAGCGCCAACCCCGGCGGCGAGCCCCTGGTAACGACCAACCCGGAGGCCTTGGACGGGCTGCGGGGCATTGCCGACGCCTGGCTGCTGCACGACCGCGACATCGTGGCGCGCTGCGACGACTCGGTGCTGCGGCTGGGCGCCCGCGCCGCGCCGCAGTTCATCCGCCGCGCCCGCGGCTACACGCCGCTGGCTATCCCACTGCCGCGCGCCGGCCCGCCGGTGCTGGCCGTGGGCGCATGGCTGAAGAACACCGTCTGCATCACCCGCGGCGACGAGGCCTTCCTGTCATCGCATGTCGGCGACCTGGGCAACGCCGCCACCTGCCGCGCGCTGGTCGAGACGGTGGACCACTTGTGCGCCGTGCTCGACGTCAGGCCGCAGGCGGTCGCGCACGACCTGCATCCCGATTTCTTCAGCACCCGCTTCGCGCTCGAGTTCGCCGCCGCGCGGTCGCTGCCGGCGCACGCGGTGCAACACCACCATGCCCATGTAGCGGCGGTGGCCGCTGAACATGGCGTGCAGGGTCCGCTGCTGGGCCTGGCGCTGGACGGCATCGGCATGGGGCTTGACGGCGGCGCCTGGGGCGGCGAGTTGCTGCGGGTCGAGGGCGACAATTTTCAGCGTCTCGGGCATCTGGCGACATTGGCGATGCCCGGTGGCGACGCCGCCGCGCGCGCGCCCTGGCGCATGGCCGCCGCCGCGCTGCAACGCACCGGCCAAGCCGCCGGCATCGAAGCAAGATTTCCCGGCCAGTCCGGCGCCGCGGCGCTGACCCAGATGTTGGCGCGCGGCCTGCGCTGCCCGCCCACCAGCAGCCTGGGCCGCTGGTTCGACGCCGCCGCCGGCCTGCTGGGCGTGCGCGAAACCAGTGCCTACGAGGGACAGGCCGCGATGCTGCTCGAAGCCCTGGCCGGCGATGGCGGCGCGCCGGTGCCGGCCGCCACGCTGGCCGACTGGGTGCCGATAGCACCTGGCAACACGCTGGACCCCACGCCGCTGATCGCCATGCTGGCAGACCCCGCCCACGGCGCCGACCCGGCCCGCGCCGCGGCCCTGTTTCACCAGGCGATCGCCGACGGTCTGGCGCGCTGGGTGATCGCCGCAGCCGAGTCCACCGGTCTGCGCCGCGTCGCGCTCGGTGGTGGCTGTTTTCTCAACGCGCTGCTCATCGCCCTGCTGGTGCCGCGCCTGACGGCCCAAGGCCTGCAGGTGCTCGAGGCCCGCCAGGCGCCGCCCAATGACGGCGGCATCGCGTTGGGCCAAGCCTGGGTGGCGATGTGCCGCCAACACCAAGGAGATTGAACCATGTGTCTGGCCCTACCCGTGCGCGTGGTCGAGTTGCTCGACGCCTGCACCGCGATCGTCGACCTCGACGGTATCCGCAAGCAGATTTCCCTGGCGCTGGTCGACGGCATCCAGGTGGGCGACTACGTGATCCTGCATGTCGGTCATGCCCTGGCCAAGCTCGACCCCGATGAAGCCGAGCGCACACTGGCCTTGTTCGCCGCGCTGCCCGCGGTGCAGTCATCGTGAAATACATCGACGAGTTCCGCAATGCGGCGCTGGCGCAAAACCTCGCCGCGGCGATCGCCGCCGAAGTCGAGCCGGGACGGCGCTACAACCTGATGGAGTTCTGCGGCGGCCACACCCACGCGATCTCGCGCTACGGTGTGGCCGACCTGTTGCCCCCCACCGTGCGCCTGATCCACGGCCCGGGCTGCCCGGTGTGCGTGCTGCCGATAGGCCGCATCGACCTGGCGATCCAACTGGCCCTCGAACAGCACGTGATCCTGTGCACCTACGGTGACTGCATGCGGGTGCCGGCGTCCAAGCATCTGTCGCTGCTCAAGGCCAAGGCCAGGGGCGGTGACGTCCGCATGGTCTATTCACCTGCCGATGCGCTGAAGATCGCACGGGCTCACCCCGACCGGCAAGTGGTGTTCTTCGCGATCGGCTTCGAGACTACCACGCCGCCCACCGCTCTCGTCGTCCTGGAGGCGGCGCGGCTGGGGCTGGCCAACTTCACGGTGCTGGCCAACCATGTGCTGACACCGGCGGCGATCAGCAACATCCTGGATTCGCCCGACGTGCGCGAGTTCGGCACCTTGCCGCTCGACGGCTTCATCGGCCCGGCCCATGTCTCGACCATCATCGGCACGCAGCCCTACGAGTTGTTCGCCGAGGAGTACCGCAAGCCAGTGGTGATCGCCGGCTTCGAGCCGCTGGACGTCATGCAGGCCATCCTGATGCTGGTGCGCCAGATCAACCAGGGCCGGGCCGAGGTCGAAAACGAGTTCAGCCGCGCCGTCACGCGAGACGGCAACCTCAAAGCCCAAGCCTTGGTGTTCGAAGTCTTCGAATTGCGGCGCACCTTCGAATGGCGTGGCCTGGGCGAGGTGCCGTACAGCGCATTGCGCATCCGCGACACCTTCGCGGCATTCGACGCCGAAAGGCGCTTCGACCTGCAGACGAAATCGGTGGCCGACAACAAGGCCTGCGAATGCGGCGCGATCCTGCGCGGCGTCAAGCAACCGCGCGACTGCAAGGTGTTCGGCAGCGTCTGCACGCCCGAAAACCCGATCGGGTCATGCATGGTGTCGTCCGAGGGGGCCTGCGCGGCCCATTACAGCTACGGTCGATTCAAGGACGTGACGGTCACCGCACCCAACATGGCCGGAACCGGTGACTAATAGCAGCGCGGCCAGTCGCTGTCGCTCTGGGCGTCCAACCGATCTCGGGCAAGACGCTACTTCAGCGACAGGATCCAGTTCACGAGGTTGTTGATGCGGTCACGATCACCCGATTTTACAACCGGGTGGCTTTCCTCATGCCCGTCTTCGAACTTGGCCTTGCGGCCCGTCGTGACATGCTGGTAGAGCATGTCCTCGGCGCCAACGCTGCCCAAGTACTTGGTCGCGACGTCCTTCCAGGCGGGCCCTGCCTTCTTGGCACCGACCGTATGGCATTTCAGGCAGTTGCTCTGCTTGGCGAGTTTCTCGGCAGACGCCACGTCGACTGGCGCTGCAACAGGCAGCGCCAGAATCCAGTCGACGAGGTTATGGACTCGCTTGGCATCACTGGTCTTGACGACTGGGTGGATTTCCTCGTGGCCATCGTCGAACTTGGCATTGCGCCCGGTCGTGACATGGGCGTAGAGCTTCTGGTTGGCATCGGCTTCACCGTGGTACTTGGAGGCGACGTCTTTCCATGCCGGACCGACTTTCTTCTGGTAGACGCTGTGGCATTCCAGGCAACCGCTCTGGCGCGCGAGCGTCTGCGCCGGGATCACCTCTAGCGCAGCGCAATCGGCGGCGGCAAGCACTATGGATGCCGCACAGGCCAGCGCGGCCCATGGATTCGCCCGTTCAGGCTTTATCGCTGAATTCAATTCGGCCTCACTGAAATTTTAAAGCCGGCATGGCTTCGCGCCGCCGGAATAGCGCAGCCGTTACGCCGAGTTTTTCCGACCGCGTTTGGCGAGCCAACTTTCGAACCCGCGAACCCCCACGACCACGACCAAAACGCAGGTGACGAACATGCCACCCAAGGCCATGACGGTGAGCCCCGTCCAGATTGCATTCACCATAAGAAGCTCCTCCTGGCCGACGTTGCAACAGTCTGGATATCACTCATCATCTTCCTTGTATTCCTTGGGCAGCAGGTGGGCAATGCCCTTGTGACAGTCGATGCAGGTCTTGCCCTCTTTCTGCGCGGCTTCCATCTTCTTGCGGCCGCGGGCACCCTGCTTGTGCGGGTCCATCGCGTCCCAGGAGTGGCAGTTGCGACACTCGCGCGAATCGTTTTCCTTCATCGCCTCCCAGACATGGGTGGCCAACTCCATGCGCTTAGCTTCGAACTTCTCCGGCGTGTCGACAGACTTTGTGATGAACTTGCTGTACAACTCGTTGCTGGCTTGCACCTTGCGCACGAACTTGTGGACCCAGTCCTTGGGCACATGGCAATCGGGACACGCGGCGCGCACGCCGGATCGATTCTTGTAGTGAATCGTCTCCTTGTACTCCTGGAACACCGTGTCGCGCATCTCATGGCAGGAGGTACAGAACTCGAGCGAGTTCGTCTTCTCCATGCCAGTGTTGAATCCGCCCCAGAAGATCAATCCCGACAACATCCCGATACCGACGACGGCTGTGAGCGAGAGCGTCGATGGCCGGAACAGAAAATTTCGCAGGCGAGACAGGCGGGATGGACGGGGAGTAGATTCAGTCATTTTCGAGGCTGATGAGAAGTGAGCGCTTCGCGAAATTCATGCGAAGGAGGACAGCCAAGACCCGGCTTCCAGAACGGTCAACAGCGACGCGAACCCGCCGAGGAAGCACTGCCGGGCAAGCGACGCTACAGGCCCAATATGTAGTTGACGAGGTTCTTTATTTCATCCGGGTTCTTGGTCTTGACCATCGGATGCTCCTCCTCCGTCCCGTCATCGAGCTTGACCTTGGGGCCCGTCGTGACGTGCTTGGTCAACTTGGCCTCGGCATCGGGCTTGCCCTTGTACTTGGCGGCCACCTCTTTCCATGGGATCGCCTCCTTCTTCTTGTCGATCGCGTGGCACTTGAAGCATTTGTTTTGCTTGGCCAGTGTCTGGGCGGCTTCGGCATCGACAGCCAGCACCGGGCTGGACGCGGTCGACATCACCAACGCCGTCAAGGCGGCCGCGAGCAAATTGGCGGATAGAAGCGTACGCATGTATTCCTCAAGAAAAGTGGGATTGGCGAAAAATACAGAACGAAGGTTCAGACTGGCGGCGACAAACGAGACCACCCCGCATTGCAGCCACCTGACACCTTCAAAGCTCAGACCTAAAAGTCACTGGGTGATGATCCCCAAACAGCGCCTGGATCGATCTGATCTATGTCAAGCCCAGAGACATCAGATCAGGTAAACCTCGACCATCGATTCGCTGAGTCATTCCCTGCAAAGACCGACACGCCGACCCGGAAACGGCCTCTGGCAGCGGATTCTTTGGCCGCTTTCAGCGCCCCGCCACTTCTTGCCAGAGATCAAATGCGGCGCGACTTCGCCGGACACAATGACTTCGCTGCGTGATCAGCAGATTGCCTGGCGCTGCCGGGCACAACGACGGAAACCTTGCGATGAAGCGAACGCCAACCAGATCCTCTGGGACAAGCGCAATGAAAGACGCAGTGACAGGCTTCCGCTTCGTCGCCGCTGTTGCGGTCGCATTGATTGCGTTGCTGTTCGCAGTGCTTGCAGCACCTGCACCGGCCCTGGCGGCCACGGTTGCTGCCACCCCGGCGCCGAAGGCGAAGTGCCTGGACTGCCACGACGACGCCCAATTGAAGGGCGCGGACGGCAAGTCGGTCGCCGTGCATGCCGACGAGTTCGGCCGCTCGGCGCACCGCAAGCTCGACTGCACCGAGTGCCACGGCGCCGCCCTCGGCATCAAGCATCCAGGCGAAGCGCTCGGCACGGTCAAGCCCCAGGTTTGCCAGGAATGCCACGCCGACGAATTCAAGGCGGTCGCGGGCAGCATCCACGGACGGCGCAGCAAGGGCGACAAAGCGATCAAGGATTGCATGGGCTGCCACGACAGCCTGCACAAGGTCCGCAAGGAGGGCGATCCCGCCTCCACGCTGTCGGCGGTCAACCAGATCAAGACCTGCGGCGCCTGTCACGAAGAGATGATGGCCAACTACGAGCGCAGCGAACATGCACGCGCGCTGCTGAAGTCGGGTCTGGCCGAAGGCGCACCGTCCTGCTCGAGCTGCCATGGCAAGCATGAGATCCACGAGAAGACCGAGGCCGCAGCCACGACCAGCCACGCCAGGGTACCCGACACCTGCGGCAAGTGCCACTCAGGCATTCTGCGCGAGTGGCAAGACAGTGCCCACGGCACCCTGTGGAAGAAGGACGGCGACGCCAAGAGCGGGTTGGACGGCAACAAAGCCAGTGCAGGGCCAGTCTGCACCAGTTGCCACGAGCCGCATGCGATCAAGCGCCCCGACACGGCCATCGTGCGCGACCAGGTGGCAGGCCGCTGCGGCCACTGCCATGAGAAAGTCATCGAATCCTTCAAGGACAGTTTCCACGGCAAGGCCACGTCGTTGAAGAACGCCCGGGCGGCGGTATGCGCCGATTGCCACACCCCGCACCACAACCTGCCGGCCTCCGACCCGCGCTCCAGCGTTCATCCGGACAACCTGGCCAAGACTTGCGGAGCCTGCCATCCGAACGTCAACGCCGCCTTCCTGACCTTCGACCCACACGCCAATCCTAAGGACCCGAAGCGCAATATCTATGTCTACTGGGTCTGGTTGGGCATGACCGCCTTGCTGCTAGGCGTGTTCGGCTTCTTCGGCCTGCACGACCTGCTGTGGCTGCAGCGCACGCTGGTGGGCAGACTGCGCGGTGAGTTCGTTGCCGTGCCCAAGGCGAAAGGCCCTTACGTGCGCCGCTTCAGCGGCATGCAGATCGCGCTGCATGTGACGATCGTCACCAGTTTCCTGCTGCTGGCGGCCACCGGTTTGCCGCTGAAGTTTGCAGCCGCCCCATGGGCGTCTGGCCTGATGTCTGTGTTCGGCAGTTCGGAGGCGGCCGGGGTGCTGCACCGTCTGGCTGGGGTGGTGACCTTCGGCTATTTCGCCTGGCACCTGGGCGCGCTGGCCTACGACTGGATCGTCAAGAAGGAACGCGGCTACTTCTGGGGGCCCCGCTCCATGGTGCCGCAACCCCGCGACATCCTCGACTTGTGGGCCATGGTGAAGTACTTCCTGTACATCAGCCCGCGGCCCAAGTTCGACCGCTTCACCTACTGGGAGAAGTTCGACTACATGGGTGTGTTCTGGGGCGTCGGCGTGATCGGCGTCTCCGGCTTGGTGCTGTGGATGCCGACGCTGGCCACCACCTTCCTGCCGGGCTGGGCGCTGAACGCGGCCTACGTCATCCACAGCGACGAGGCCTTGCTCGCCACGGGCTTCATCTTCCTGTTCCACTTCTTCCACACCCACCTGCGGCCGGAATCGTTCCCGATGGACACTGTGGTGTTCACCGGGCGCATGCCGCTCGAGACGCTGGAAGAAGAGCGGCCGCTCGAATACGAACGGCTGGTCGCCCAGGGCAAGTTGCAGGAACGGATGACCCCGGCGCCGTCACCGGCGGAGTTCAAGGCAGCCTACATCTTCGGCTTCGCTGCACTGGGCTTCGGCGTATTGCTGGCGATCTTCATCTTCTGGGCATTGCTGGGCGGCTTGCTGAACGGACACTGAGCATGGCCAGACACGACGGGCGTGGGCGCCCACAACCAAGGCAAAACCGATGATCCACAGCTTCTTCTCGCTCGTCACGCGCCACTGGATCAGCTTGCTGGGGTCGGTGATTGCACTGGTGGCGCTGGTCCTGGTCGTCATGCTGTTCGGCATGGAACTGGCCGGCTACCACGGCGGCCCCTACCTCGGCATCCTGACCTACATGCTGTTGCCCATGGGCATCCTGTTCGGGCTGGCGCTCATCCCGATCGGCGTGTTGCGCAAACGAAAGATCGACAGGGCCGCGGCCAACCACCATCAGGCGTCGCCTGCGGGTCTGCCCGTCATCGACCTCAACGACGCACGCACCCGTGGCGTGCTGCTGGCCAGCGTGGCGATCGGCATGGTCAGCCTGGTGGTGGTGGCAGGCGCGACCTACAAGGGCGTCGAGGTGATGGAGTCGGTGCCGTTCTGCGGCACCGTCTGCCATACGGTGATGGAGCCTGAGCACACCGCGTTCCAGCGTTCATCGCACAGCAAACTGCGCTGTGCGGACTGCCATATCGGCGCCGGTGCCGACTGGTTCGTGAAGTCCAAGATCTCGGGCTCCTGGCAGATGGTGTCGGTGGCCTTGCACCTGTACCCGACTCCGATACCCAGCCCGGTTCACAACCTGCGTCCGGCACGCGACACCTGCGAGCAGTGCCACTGGCCCACTCGGCATGTAGGCGACAAGTTGCAGGTACGCACGAAGTTCGCCGACGATGAAGCCAATTCCGTGACCAAGACCGTGCTGCTGATGAAGGTCGGCGGCCAGCAAGGGATGGCATCTTCAGGCATCCACTGGCACGTGGACCGGGGGGTGAAGATCCGCTTCCAGTCCGACCCCAGCCGGCAGAACGTCTTTGACGTCGAGATGACAGCCGCCGACGGCAAGGTGCGCACCTTCAAGACCAGGGAGGCCGCCACCGGCCCGGTAGAGTGGCGGCAAATGGACTGCGTCGACTGCCACAACCGGCCGTCGCACACCTTCAAGATGCCCTCGCTGGAGATCGACAACGCGCTCGAGGATGGACGCATAGACAAGACCCTGCCCTTCATCAAGCGCGAGGGGATGCGGGTGCTGAATGGCCAGTACGCGTCGCACGAAGAGGCCCGGGTCGGCATCGCGCGCGAAGTGGCCGGCTTCTACAAGACGTCGTACGCCGACTTGTCCACGTCGAAGGCTGCCGCCATCACGAAGGCGGGCAACTCGCTCGGTGACATCTATGCCTGGAACGTGTTCCCGAAGATGAAAGTCACCTGGGGCACCTACAAGAGCAACCTCGGCCATGACGACGACGCGCCGGGTTGCTTCCGCTGCCACGACAAGAAACATGTGGCGCCGGACGGTGACAAGATCAGCGGCAGTTGCAAGCTCTGCCATGCGGTGCTGGCGGACGACGAGAAGGATCCGGAAATCCTGAAGACGCTCAAGCCCTGAATCAGCATTCGCGCTGCCGAATGGCCGGGCAACATTCGCGTCAGCTTGCCGCAAGCCCGAGAGGACCGCTGTGACCAACGTCCGCAAGGGCTATATCCGCCCGATCGACTTCAAGCTCGGCTGTGTCGATCTGTCGCACGGCAGCGGCGGCCGCGCGATGGCGCAGCTGATCGATGAGTTGTTCAAGCGCGCGTTCGACAACGACTGGCTGCGCCAGGGCAACGACCAGGCCACTTTCACCGTACCGCCCGGCCGGCTGGTGATGGCCACCGACAGCCATGTCGTCTCGCCGTTGTTCTTCCCGGGTGGCGACATCGGCTGCCTGTCAGTGCACGGCACGGTCAATGATGTCGCGATGTCGGGCGCCGTGCCGCTGTACCTGGCCGTGGGCTTCATCCTGGAGGAAGGCTTCGCCTTGGCCGACCTCAAGCGCATCGTCGACTCGATGGCCGACGCGGCCAAGCAGGCCGGCGTGCCCATCGTCACCGGCGACACCAAGGTCGTCGAAAAAGGCAAGGCTGACGGCGTCTTCATCACCACCACCGGCGTCGGCGTGGTGCCGAATGGCGTACGGATTTCGGGTGACCGGGCCCGCTCCGGCGACCGCATCCTGGTCAGCGGAACCATGGGCGACCACGGCGTGGCGATCATGTCGCTGCGCGAGAACCTGTGCTTCGAGACCACGATCCGGTCCGACACCGCGGCGCTGCACGGTCTGGTGGCCGCGATGGTGCAGGCCGTACCCGGCCTGCACTGCCTGCGCGACCCGACACGCGGCGGTCTGGCCACCACGCTCAACGAGATCGCAGCCCAGTCGGGTGTGGGCATGGTGATCGATGAGGCCGCCGTGCCGGTGCAGCCCGCCGTGCAGGCGGCCTGCGAATTCCTGGGCCTGGACCCGCTCTATGTCGCCAACGAAGGCAAGCTGATCGCCATCTGCGCCCCGGACGACGCGGCCCAGTTGCTCGAAGCCATGCGCGCGCACCCGCTGGGACGCGGCGCGGCGATCATCGGCGAGGTGATGGCAGACCCGCACCACTTCGTGCAGATGCGCACCCGCTTCGGTGGCAAACGCATCGTCGACTGGCTGACAGGCGACCCCTTGCCGCGCATCTGCTGAGCGCTGCCGCCTGCCCAGCCCCGAACCATGTGCATCCACTGGATGCCTCAGAGCCTCAACAGCCTGAACCCGCCATCACATTGCAAGATGGACGTCGGGTGATGTACCGGCTCCATGTGCCCGGATCTGGCGCGACAACCCTGCCAATGATTGACACACGGCAAGCCGACGATAGCGACTCTTCGCGAAACTCCTTTCAACAACCGGCGGTGGTAAACAACTCGTTTGGCAATGGACCTTTCGAATCCGAAGGGCATTGAATGAGTTGACTGACCGTACGGCCCCGATCCTGAACCTCTGGAGAGAATTCCATGAAGCTGAACCTCACTACCGTCGTCGCCTTGGTCAGTATGGCCTTTTGCAGCAGCGCCTTCGCAAGCTCGGCCGAGGACATCATTGCGAAAGAGAAGTGCAACAAGTGCCATACCGAGAAGACGACGAAAAAGGGTCCGTCCTGGGCCTCGGTGGCGGTGAAGTACAAGGGCAACGCCGACGCGCCCAATAAGATCTTCGTGCAGCTCAAGAACGGCGGCAAGGTCGGCGACGAAGATGACCACAAGAAGGTCGAGGCCAGCGACGCCGACATCAAGGCCATCGCGGCGATCGTGCTGTCCACGAAGTAGGTCGCGTTCGGAAAAAAAGCTGATCGGCCTGAGCGGGCCAGCCGGGTTCGGTCACGCCTCGCAGCGGCTTGACATGGTCCTGCATCACGAGAGTTTGACGCCAAGGTCTGTTGCATATCGTGCTGGCGACAGGCCAAGCTTGGCGCCCGACGGTCCTCGACCCTGCATGTCGAGTCCGCCATTCCTCGACATGGAGAGTCAAGATGAAATCGAAATCTGCCCTCGTTGCCTTGGTCAGCAGCGTTGCCCTGTGCGGCGCTGCGATCGCCGGCCCAGGCGAAGACTTGATCGAAGCCAACAAATGCGGCAAGTGCCACACCGCCACGACCACCAAGAAGGCGCCGTCGTTTGCCTCGCTGGCTGAAAAATACAAGGGCGACGCCGCCAAGTCGGTCAAACTGGTCGAGATGCTGAAGTTCGGCACTGAAGATCACAAGGCCATCACGGCCAGCGATGCCGACCTGAAGGCGATGGTCGCCGCCGTGCTCGCGTCGAAGTAGGCCTGGCCCGCTGGAGTGGTCACGCTCCCGTTTGCGTTGCCGCCTTGCGACGTCGCGTCAACGCCCTTCTGCCCTGCCAGCAGCACCTGTGAAGGCGGACATGCAGTGCTGGCTGGTCATCGCGCCACGGTCAACAGCTTGTGCCTCAACACCTGAATGTGTCGGGCGGGCGCTTGCCCGTCGCGGGTTCTGGTCAAGCTTGGTCACAGGCGTGGATTCGCGTCAGCTTACAGCGAGCGCTCTGCGCACAAAACAGTCAAGTTTCATAAGATACCTTTTTTGACATTACTATGTCAAAAAACTTTATCTACATTTTAATTTTATTAATAACATTAAGATCTAAATTTCGTAAAATGAGTTCTTTGTTTGATCCAGCACAGGTCGGCCGCCGATGACACTCTGAGAATCCCCTGGCGCATGGCTTGACACGCGCGGTGTTGAGTTTCGAGCGAAACAAACCAGGAGAAAATCAGTGAAGCATTCAGACCAGGCAGGTAGTTGCCGACCCTCGCCCCACTGGCGCCAATTTGCCACAGCCAGTTTGATGGCGATCGCGCTCGCAGGTTGCGGTGGCGGCAGTGATGGCGCCGCCGGCCCGGCCGGCGCTGCAGGCAGCAACGGAGCGAACGGCAGCGCCGGCACGAATGGCAGCAACGGCACGAACGGCACCAACCTGACCGCCATGGTCAATGTGGGCAGCAACGCGACGCCGGCAACGGCGGCGACATCCGCCGCCTGGGCATCGCTTGCGCCGCAGGTCACTATCACCGGTGTCACCATCGCCAGCCCGCCGGTCGTGAAGTTCACGGTCAAGGACGCCGATGGCAACCCGGTCCTGGGTCTGGCCAACAAATCGCAGGGCGCGACCGCCACCGTCGCCGGCCTGACCAACATCGCCTTCACCCTGGCCAAACTGATGCCCGGCACCACGCTGACGTCCAGCGGCAAGACCTTCAACACCGAGCCCAGCAAGTGGGTCAGCTACCTGGTCACCAAGCCCGTCACCGTGGCACAAGCCGCGGGCACGATTGGCGCAGCCGACTCGTGCAACAAAACGGCCACCGCAGCGGCCACCTGGTGCGGTACCTACCCCACCAGCGACAGCCAGGGCACCCTGGTCGACAACGGGGACGGCAGCTACCAGTACACCTTCTACCGCGACATCAAGCTGGTGGCCAGCATTGTGGCCGGCCTGACAGACTCGACCGACGGCCTGACCAAGAAGGCTGACCTGGGTGACCTGAGCTTTGACCCGGCACTGACGCACCGCCTGGGCATCATCATCAGCGGCAGCGCGCCAGGCACGGGCACCAACACGCCCACGACGGTAGCCAATGCCGCCACCGCCACGCCGGTGCCGATGGTCAATACCTTCAACATGGGGTATGACTTCGTTCCCGCCGGCGGCACGCCGACTACGACGCGCGACATCGTCGTCAAGGCCTCGTGCAGCAACTGCCATGACGGCAAGGGCATAGGCCATGTCAGCACCGCATCGGCCACCAACGGGGTGCCCCCGGGCGCGTTCGTCGGCCGCAACGATCCGAGGCTGTGCGTGACTTGCCACACCGACCAGATCAAGTACTCGTTCAACAACGGCGATGCGCCGATGCTGGCCGATGGCGTCACCTTTGCAGTCCAGAGCGGCACCAGTGCCACCGTTCGCCCAGCCCAGGCTATCGTCGGCGGCCGCGCTGTCGGCAACTACCCGAACCTGATCCACAAGACCCATATGGGGGACGGGCTGGTCAAGCAGGGCTACAACTTCAACAACAACGGTGGCGCACAGATGTTCAACACCGTCGGCTTGCCACAGGATCCGGCCAACTGCACCAAGTGCCATACCGGCACCGTTGGCGCGAGCACGCTGGTCGCTGCGGTCACCAAAGACGGCAACAACTGGATGAACAACCCCAGCATGCTGGCCTGCGGCGCCTGCCACGACGGCATCAACTTTGCCACCGGCACGGGCGTGACCCTGGCCGACAAGGCTGCCGACATCGCCGCAAAGAGGGCCGCCGGCACGACGAAGTCGGGCCATGGTGGTGGCTCATTCGGTGACAACACCGCCTGCAACCTTTGCCATGATGCAGCAACCATTCCGGTCTACCACCGGACGAACTTCGCCACCCCGAACAACCTGGTCACCAAGGCCGGTGTAGTGAACTTCGCGTTCGACATCAAGAGCGTCACCGTCAATGCGGCCACCGGGCAACCGACGATCACCTTCCAGATCAAGAAGGACGGGACTGCAATAACGTCGTTCGCCGTGCCGACGCTGGTGACCAATGCCACCAATGGCCAGCAAGTGGTCTCGCCCGCCTATGAGCCCATCCCCGGGTTTGCCAGTGCGCCGAGTCTGTACGTCGCCTACGCCGTTCCCCAGGACGGCATCGCCGCACCGGCCGACTTCAACGTATCGTCCAGCGCCAGCCTGACCAACCTGCTGGTCGCCGCCGGTTCGCCCAAGGCGGGCTCGGTGGCCGGTCCGGACGCCGACGGCTACTTCACGGCAACGCTGACGGGTGACTTGGTCGGCCAGCCCTTGGGGTCCGGATGCGTCAAGCCTGTCGCGCCGGCGGTGGCAAGTTGCGTCAACACCGCAGTCGCCGCCAGCCCGATCACGATCCCGGCCAACGCGACGATGGTCACTGGCGTGATCCTTGGTTCCTTCACCCAGAAGGGTCTGGCAGCCACCCCCTATGTCGCGGCGAATGTGTCGGTCAACCCGACGACCTCCGCCTCGGGTGGCCTCGGACGTCCTGGCGTGTTGAAGAAGTTGGTTGCCACTGGCTTCACCGCACGACGCGTGATCACCGATGTATCCAAGTGCGCCGCCTGCCATGACCAACTCGGAACCAACCCCAGCTTCCACAGTGGACAGCGCAACGACCCGACGGCATGCAATATCTGCCACAACGGCAACCGCACGAGCAACGGTTGGTCGGCTGATTCGAGCACCTACATCCACGGCATCCACGCCGCCAGCAAGCGCACCGTGGCCTACACCTGGGCAGCAGTTTCGGCCACCGACAACTACTCGATGGTCAAGTACCCCGGCGTGATCAAGGACTGCAACCAGTGCCACCTGCCCAACACCGTCAACTTCGGTGCGAATGGCATGGCCCTGGCGTCCAACCTGCTGTGGAGCACGACCGCGACGGGCACGGTTGCCAACCCGCCGACGGGCTCTGCGATCTACATGAACTCACCTTACATCGTGCCCGGCACGGCGTATGGCACCGGGTTCTCGTTCGCCGTGGCTACCGGCGTCACCGCCCAGGCAGCGGGCACGACATTGGTGAACTCGCCGATTGCCTCGGCCTGCTTTGCCTGCCACGACACCGATTCGGCCAAGAACCACATGCGGACCCAGGGCGGCGCGATCTATTCGCCGCGCGCCAACAACTATGTGACAGGCAGCACCAACCTCAACAACGGTGAAGCCTGCCTGGTCTGCCACGGCGCAGGCAAGGACAAGGACGTGGTGGCCGTTCACAAGTGATCTCAACCACTTGACACAGGCCACACCGGGGCAAGGCAGCATCTGCCCCGACCCGAGGGCCTGACAACCGACCCGGATGCGGCGACGCATTCGGGTCTTCCTCTTTTTGCAAGCGAACTCGCCGTGCGTGTTGCGCCTGACCTGTCCTCAAGGAAACGATGACCTACCAATCCACCCTGGCCGCCCTGGCCGCCCTGGCGGCGGCCGTGCTGCTGCTGGGATCCGGTCAATCCGGCGCAGCCGACAAACCCAGGGCCGACACGGCAGGCAATGCGGCATCCAGTGCCCATGCCATCAGCCAGCCCCTCCAGAACACCCGGCCCCCAACAAGGCCCACCAACCCGCTGATAGACATCAACACCGCCACGGCAGCGGGGCTCAAGGCGTTGCCCGGCATAGGCGCCGGCGATGCGGCCAAAATCATTGCCGGGCGGCCTTACGGCAGCAAAGCCCAACTCGAAACGCGCGGTGTGCTGGAGCCATTGGTCTACGAAGGCCTGAAGCAGCGCGTCATCGCCAGTCAACCCGCTGTCAACGCCGCAGCCAATTCAACCCCGACACCGGCAGCGCCGAAAAGATAGCGGCCCATCGCTTCGACCCGCCCGAACAGGCACAGCAGCACTTTGTGATTCGGGACCTGATGGTTGATCCATGTCAAATCACCAGCAGGGCCAGGTCTGCAAAATCCGCCGCTTCGAATGGTCGAAACTCCAGGCCAATTGATCGCGATGCTGTGGAACGGCAGTGAAAGTCACGGGAACGCCCAAAGACTGAAATTGCAGCCAAATCTTTAATTCCTGTCGCTCTTTTTGAAACGTATTTATTTTAAAACAGGCGTTGTCTGCCGGCCAGATCAGGCGATCCTGATCTGGCTTCATGGTTCACCACCGTTTCTGACGTGGATCAAATTCGGCACGGACTCGGTACGTAGACTCGTCGCCACAACGCCATGTGTTGTGTAAAAGAGAGGGACTGAATATGGAAAAAACTGGCAACAGACGCTGGCTAGGCATCATCGCCGCCGGATTGGTCGCTGTAGCGCTTTCGGGCTGCGGCGGTGGTGACGCAGGCGCCACCGGGCCCGCCGGCCAGGACGGCTCAGCCGGCCCCGCCGGCCCCGCGGGCCCCAGCGGTCCACCCGGTGCCAGTGGTAGCAGCGCGGTCAATGTCGGCAGCAACGCGGCAACGGCCCCGACAGTCATTGCGGCCAACGCGGCCGCCTGGCAAGCCCTGGTACCCGTGGTCACTGTCAACAGTGTCACCATCAGCAGCCCACCGGTCGTCAACTTCACGGTCACGGACGCCGCCGGCTTGCCTGTGGTGGGCCTGGGCAACACCACCAAGAGCAGCACGGCCACTGTTGCCAGCCTGCCGAATCTGGCCTTCTCGATTGCCAAACTCGTCCCCAGTTCCGCCGGCAGCCCGAGCAAGTGGGTGAGCTATATCGTCACCACGGTCCCGACCACCACCGCCGCAGCAGCACCCACCCGACCCAGCACCGACAACACCGGCACGCTGGTCGACAACAAGGACGGCAGCTACAAGTACACCTTCTACCGTGACATCGTCACGATGAAGGACCAGATCGCGGCCATGCCCGCGGTAACCGCGCCGAACAACAAGGCCGACCTGGGTGACCTGACCTACAACGCCAACCTGACGCACCGCCTGACGATCGTCGTGTCGGGCAATGCGCCGGGCACGGGCACCAACACCCCGACAGCAGCGACCTCTGCGGTCGCCGCCGTGCCGATGAAGGCGCCGCTGAACCTGACCTACGACTTCATCCCCGCCACCGGCAAGGCCGTGACCTCGGCGGATGCCACGCGCGACATCGTCGCCAACGCCAAGTGCGAAGAATGCCACCGCAAACTGGGGGGCATTCCGGGAGTAAGCAGTGCAGCTGATTCCGCTGCCTTCCACGGCGGTAGCCGCAACAACGTGGCCTATTGCGTGGTCTGCCACACCGAGCAGCGCAAGTACGGTAACACCGAGGCAACGGCGACGACCAACGGCGCAATCAAGACCTTTACAAGCAGCACCAGCGTTCTGGATGGTCGCGCAGTCGGCAATCTGCCCAACTACATCCACAAGATCCACGCAGGTGAGTTGTTGGTGAACCAGAACTACAGCTACGGCGGTGTGGCGATGAACGAGACCAAGTACTCGCAGGACATCCGCAACTGCACCAAGTGCCATGATGGGTCCGACACCTCGACTGCCAAGACGGCTCAAGGCAACAACTGGAAGGCCGCGCCCAGCGCGCTGGCCTGCGGATCCTGCCACGATGGCATCAACTTCGCCACTGGCACCGGTGTCAAGCTGCGCGACGCAGTCAAGGGCCTGACCTCCAGCGCCTTCGCCCATCCGGCGGGCGCCCAGCCCGACGACTCGCTGTGCGCGCTGTGCCATAAAGCCGACACGATCGACGTCTACCACCTGCCCGTGACACCACCCAATCCGGGCAACGCGCTGCTGGCCGGCCAATCCAACGCGAATACCAATGCAGCCTGGATCGCGTCTAACACGTCACGTCTGCCTGCGGGCGCCATCAAGGTCTCGTACGACATCAAGAGCGTGTCACGCAATGCCGCCAAGCAGCCGGTGATCGACTTCCGCATGCTGCAGAACGGTATTCGCAAGGACCTCAACACCTTCGCCACCGCCACGGTCAACCCGGCCACCGGAGACAAGGAGATCTGGGACAACTACATGGGAGCACCGAGCGCGTACTTCGTGTTCGCGGTTCCGCAGGACGGCATCACCAAACCGGCTGACTTCAACGTCTCGGCCTCGGGCTGGTTGAAGAAGATCTGGAATGGCTCAGCCACCGGCACTGGCGCGGGCACGATTTCCGTTCCGGACGCCGACGGCTACTACACCGTCACGCTCACCGGCATCACCGTGCCCGACAGCGCGGTGATGTTGACCGGTGGTGTCGGCTACACCTACACCGTGACCAGCACCTTGCCGTTGACACAGACCAACCTGGCTGACTATCCGGTGACGGCCGCAACCGCGGCCGGGCAGACCAACAAGCAAGGTGGCCTGATCGTGATCACGCCGAATTCGCAGAAGGTGGCCACGGATTACACCGGTCGCCGCGCAATCGTCGAGGATGCACGCTGCAACGCCTGCCACCAAGAACTGGGCACCTTCACCGAGGACGCGTTCCACGCTGGTCAGCGCAACGACGGCACGACCTGTTCCTGGTGCCACAAGCCGAACCAGACCAGCAGTGGTTGGTCGGCTGACTCCACCAGTTTCATCCACGGCATCCACGCCGCTGCCAAGCGCACGAACAAGTTCACCTGGCATGCTGCTTCCACGACCGACGGTTTCTGGAAGATCGGCTACCCGGGCGTGCTGAACCAATGCGAGACCTGCCACTTGCCGGGCACCTACGACTTCAAGGCGTCGGTATCCGCAGCGGCCGCTGACAGTCGGCTGTTCCGGACTGTAGCGACCGGCAAGTTCACCAGCACGGTCGGTGGCACCTACACCACCTATTCGGGCGCGGCCTGCACGACGCTGGGGTCCAGCACAGCGCAGACCGATGTTGGTGCGTTCGCGCTGTCGCCGAACATCCTGCCACTGGCCAACGCCAGCGGTGCAACCGGCAACAACTTCGGCGTGGGATTCACGTTCAACGCAGGTCTCACGGCCTCCAGCGGGTGTAAGCCCGACGGCACGCCCTACACCATCGCGGCGGGGGGCACTCTAGCGGCAGATCCGGTTTCGCTGGTGAATTCGCCGACGGTCAATGCCTGCCTGGGCTGCCATGACTCTGCTGACGCGCAGTCGCACTTCACGATCAACGGGGGCGCGGTCTACCAGCCGCGCGGCTCCGCCATCACAGGCAGCAACGAGACCTGCTTGATCTGTCATGGCACGGGTCGTGTCGCCGACATCTCGACAATGCACGCAAAGTAAACGGTTGACCTTGCGAAAGTGGCGATGCCTGGGCATGGTGGCAACATCTTGCTTCGGCAGCGCAACAGGCAACCCGGAAGCGGCAACGCCTCCGGGTTTTTTCGTGTAAGAAAAATCGCACTGCAGGTGTCGCTGACCCTGCCTATCGATAGAGAAGATCCCCATGAGCAGAAACAGAATGCAGCACCTGCCAGGCTGCAGAGCGGGGCTTGCGCTGCTGACACTGGCGCTTATGACCGGCGCTGCGCTGTGCGGCGCTGCCGAGCCCGCCAGCGCCAGCGCGTCAACCGCGGCAGGACATCCCTCGGCAGCAGCCAAGACGAAGAAATCGCCGGCAGTACCTATCAGGCTCATCGACATCAACAGCGCAAGCCGGGCGCAATTGAAGACTCTGCCTGGCGTCGGCAATGCCGAGGTCGACAAGATCATCGCGGGACGGCCTTACCTCAGCAAGGCCGAGCTCGTCACCAAGAAAGTGATTCCGACTGGACCTTACCTGTCGCTCAAAAACAGAATTATTGCAATGCAGAAAATTCCACCTAAATCCAGTAAATAGCAGGCCGCAATTTCGGTGCGGTTGTCGATGTTCTTCGACAAGGCTTGCCCTGGACCTGTGAACCAAGGTATCTTCCCGCACGAGGACTGACCGTTGAATCACCCGGCTGATTGGGTTGTGAAAGACGGCCCCCAGCAGTGCAGACGAATGCGGCGAAATCGATCGATACGAACCCAGATGATCAGGCGAAAAATATGAAAACCACCCGACGAATTTTTTCCGCACTGCTGCTGCTGGCAGGACTGACAGTGCAATTGCTAGCCCAAGCCCAGGGTGCGGCGGCGGCGCCAAGCGCCGCCGCGTCGGCATCAATAGCCAGTGGCCAGGGCACGCAGTACACCGAGCAAGGCGCCGACACCTGCCTGAGTTGCCACGACGAAGACAGTTCGACCGTCACGTTCTCGGTCAACCCCATCTTCAAGACCCGGCATGCGCATCGAGGCGATCCGCGCTCACCCTTTGGTGCCGGTGGTCTGCAGTGCGAGGCCTGCCACGGGCCCGGCGCCAGACATGCCGCCAAGGGCAGCAAGAAAGCATTGACCATCAACAACTTCAAGGCGGACTCTTTCCTGTCCGCTGGTCAGCGCAACCAGGCCTGCCTGACCTGCCACGAGGGCAGCGCGCGCACGGGCTGGCATGCCGGCACGCATGAGCGCAACAACGTCGCCTGCACCGATTGCCACCGAATCCACGTCGAGCAGGACCCGGTGCTGGCCAAGGTCACACAGCCCGAGACCTGCTACCGCTGCCACGCGCAGCAGCGGGCCAGTTTCCAGAACACCTCAGCCCACCCCTTGCGCTCCGGCAAGATGGCGTGCAGCGACTGCCACAGCCCGCACGGCTCCAGCGCCCCGGCGATGCTGGCCAAGCCCACGCTGAACCAGACCTGCTTCAGCTGTCACGCCGACAAGCGCGGACCCATGCTCTGGGAACATGCCCCGGTGGCCGAGGATTGTTCGCTCTGCCATTCGCCGCACGGCTCAGTCCGCCCCGCCCTGCTGACCAAGAGCCCGCCGATGCTGTGCCAGCAGTGCCACTCGGTGACAGGGCACCCGTCGGTGGCCCGCACCGGCGCAAGCCTTCCCGGCGGCGGGGGCGGTGGCTCGATCTTCCTGCTCGCCGGCAGTTGCACCAACTGCCATTCGCAGGTGCACGGATCGAACCACCCCTCGGGTGCCAAGCTGATGCGTTGACCGTCGCCGCCAGGGCCCATGGCCGCCGCGGTACGACCCACCGAAACCGGATCCGAACATGAGAACTTCCAACCCCATTTTTCTGATCGGTGCACTTGGCGCACTGACAGCCTCGACGGCCAGCCTGGCCGACCCTGTGGACACCTCGCAGTGGAAATGCGAGTCCTGCCCGTTCGAGAAAGGTGCCAGCGGCACGGTCGATCTGGGTGCGGGCAATGTCTCGCAGCAATCGACCAAGTTCAGCGACTTCAGCGGGCTGGACAAGGAGACTTACCTTGTTGCAGACGGCAGCGCCCGTTACCGCAACGAGGGCGGATTCTTTGGCAGCTTGCAGGCCAGGGACCTCGGGCTAGACTCGCGCACCCTGTACGGCCAGGTGGGCCAGGAAGGTCTCTACACGCTGCGCCTCGGCTACGACGAACTGCCGCGCCACTTTGCGGGCGGCGCGGTGTCGCCGTTCCTGGGCAACGGCGGCACCCAGTTGTCGCTGCCGGCCGGCTTCCCCGCAAGCACCACGGCCGGGATGCCGTTGGCAAGCACCTTGCAACCGGTCGATCTGGGTTTCAAGCGCTCGCTGCTCGATGCCGGCGTTTCATGGATCGCCGGAGAAAACCTGACCTACCGGCTGAATGCCCGGCACGACGTGCGCGACGGCACCCGACCGGGTTCGGGATCGTTCTATTCGACGGCGTCGCAGCTGGCGATGCCTGTCGATCAGGTGACCGATCAAATCGAGTTGGCCGCGTCGTATGCCACCCGCAAACTGCAGGCCACCCTGGCCTACCATGTTTCACTCTTCCGCAACGGCCAGCAGGGGCTGACCTGGACCAACCCATTCACCCCGGTGGTGGCAGGGGCCAACAGCGGCCAGCTCGCGCTCGCTCCGGACAACCAGTTCCACCAGATCTCGGCGTCGGCGGGCTACCAGCTCAACCCGCAGATCCGCGCCAGCGCCGACATCGCCGTTGGGCGCATGACGCAGAACGCCGCCTACTTGGCTCCGACCCTGAATACCGATCCGTCAGCGGGCCTGCCCAAGCTGTCGGACCTGTCCGCGGCGTCGCTGAACGGGCGGGCCGATACCTTCAATGCGAACCTGAAGCTGACGGCTACGCCGGTCGATGGCCTGCGCTTGAATGCAAGCTACGCCCGGGACGTTCGCGACAACCGCACGGCGATCGGCAGCTATCCCGCCGTGTCGACCGACATGTTCCTGTGGGCAAGGCCCCGCGGCAACGAACCCTACAGCTTCTGGCAGGACCGCTTCAAACTGATCGGTGACTACCGCGGACCCGGCAGCCTGAGGACCAGCGTCGGCCTGGAACAGGACAACCGCGAACGCTCGTACCAGGAGGTCGTGACCACGCGCGAGACAACGCTGTGGGGCTCGGTGGCGGGGCAGCCGACCGCCGGGCTCGCCATGTCGCTCAAGCTCACGCATGCCGATCGCAACAACTTGGGCTACGGGGTCTCGACCTGGGTCGATCCATCCGAAAACCCGCTGATGCGCAAGTACAACCTGGCCCAGCGACAACGCGACGCTGCCAAGTTGCGCGCCGACTGGACGGCCAACGAAAAGCTGACCATCGGCGTCGGCCTCGATGCGACCAACGACAACTACGACCACTCCACCATCGGCCTGACCAGCGGCCACAGCTACAGCATCAGCGGCGATCTGGCTTATGCGCTTTCAGAGCAGACACAACTGCGACTCTTCGCGCAAGGCGAGAACATCCGGTCGCAGCAAGCCGGCAGCGAGTCCTATGCCAAACCGGACTGGTCGAACCGCATTGAGGACCAGTTCCAGATCCTCGGGATGGGCGTCAAGCATCTCGCGATGGGGGGCAAGCTCGAGTTGGGCGCCGATCTGTCGTTCACACGCTCGCACAGCAATCTGACGGTCGACGCCGCCACGTCCGGCCCGTCATTCCCGACCGTCAGCACGACGACAGACCGATTCAAGCTCTACGCCAGCTACCAGCTGAAGGACAACCTGTCGTTGATCGGCAGCTACTGGTACGAACACTACGACTCGGTGAACTGGGCCCTTGACGGGGTTGCGCCCGACACGCTGCACAACCTGCTTGCGTTGGGCGTGCAGCCGCCGCGCTACAACGAGAACGTCGTCCGACTGGGACTGCGCTACCGCTTCTAGACCGGCATGATGGCAACGCAGTCGGCACGATTTTTTCGTGCCGGCTGCGTTGCCATTTGTGCGCGCGGTTCTAGCCATTGATGGCTATTGCCTCGCCATTGACACGCCATTTGGACGCCATGCGAGGGCATTGCGCACGGCATCGTGGTGCGCACTTCGCGAGCGCGGCTATTTCCCTGGCGGGCCGGGTGGTGGTTGATCTGGCTCAAGTCACATCCCCGTGTAAACGTTAGCCTGCGTTCTATCAGTTTTCTGCTTGGCCGAGACGCCAAAACAGCATGATGCTTACGCTTGGAACGACAACGAGAAGGATGAACATCGTGGCATGGCGCTTGGGAATCTCTGGGCATCGACGGCAGTGCATGGGTGGCAGTGCCTATTCACCCACGCACCGGATGACTCGGCCGCCAAGCCCCTGTCGCGGTGAGCCCATTGCCGAGTGCACGGACGCTGAACGCTTGAGAGGCGCACCGTGAATCCCTATATCGTCTTCCTCGTCTATCTGCTGGCCATCCTCGGGTTCGTATCAATAACGCTGGCAATGAACAGCATATTCGGTCCGAAGCCAGTGGCCTCGGCCACCAAGATGGAGCCCTTTGAGTGCGGCGCCACCCCCATCAGCACCTTGAACGTCAAGGCGGTGCCGATCAAGTACTACGCGGTGGCGATCATCTTCATCCTGTTCGATCTCGAAACTGTCTTCCTCTTCATCTGGGCGCTGGCCGCGCAGCCGCTGACAAATTTCATGCTGCTGACCTTCTTCCTCTTTGTTTTCCTGCTGGTGCTGATCCTGCTGTACGTCTACAAGGCGCGGCTGATCGAGGCCGTGACGGAGTAAGCCATGTACGCACGCACCATTCCCATCGTGCCGGTCGGCCCGCGCATCGACGGCGCCAAGGACGGCGCTTTGGCCAACACCGGCCGAAGCGCCAAGGACGGCGCTTTCGAGATCCTGACCACCCGCAAGGACGAGTTGATCGGCTGGGCGCGCAAGTTTTCGCTCTTTCCCTACCCCTTCGTCACCGCCTGCTGCGCGATGGAGTTCATGTCGGTCAGCGCGTCGCCCTACGACACCGACCGCTTCGGCGCCGCGCTGCCGCGCTTTTCGCCGCGCCAGGCCGATTTGCTGATGGTGGTGGGCACGGTCACCCACAAGCAGGCGCCCGTGCTGCTCAAAGTCTACGAGCAGATGTGCGAGCCCAAATGGGTGATGGCCTTCGGCGTCTGTGCCACCAGCGGCGGCTTTTACCAGAACTACGCCGCGCTGCCGGGCATCGACCGCATCATCCCAGTCGACGTCTACATCCCCGGCTGCCCGCCGCGCCCTGAAATGGTGATAGACGGGATCATGCAACTGCAGGAAAAGATCGCCCGGTCCAGCCACCCCATCCTGACGCGGACCTTCTGATGACAGCGCCTTCCTGCTTCGACACGCTGGTCGGGCAACTGTTGCCTGCAGCGGGTACCGCGCAGCTTTCGCACGGCGTGCTGGTGTTTCTGCTCGAGCCCGCCGAGTTGCTGCCGACCGTGCGGCGGCTGCAGCGTGAATTCAACTTCGATATCTTTCTCGACGTCACCGCAGTGGACTGGCCTGGCCAGACACTGCGCTTCGAGCTCGTCTACCACTTCTATTCCACCCTGCACAAGGTGCGCGTGCGGCTGAAGACCCGTGTCGCCGAGGTCGACCCGTGGGTGGACTCGCTGGTGTCGCTTTACGGCTCGGCCGGTTTCATGGAGCGCGAATGCCACGACATGTACGGCATCGTCTTCCAGGGCAATGCCGACCTGCGTCCCATCCTGCTCTACGAGGGCTTTGTCGGCCACCCGCTGCGCAAGGACTATCCCAAGCAGCAGGAGCAACCGCTCGTGCCCTACCGCAACTGACGAGACTGCCTTGGCGAACCCTTTCCCCAACCCCGTGCGCTCGATCTTCGAGGGCAACCAGCGTCCCGACTCGGTCTTCGTCAACATCGGCCCATCGCACCCCGCCACCCACGGCACAGTGCAGATCATTGCCGAGTTGGACGGTGAACGCGTGCTGCGAACCGACATCCACTGCGGCTACCTGCACCGCGGTT
>CANGHK010000011.1 GCA_947453625.1 Burkholderiales bacterium | reverse complement strand
GTAGGCGCTGCAGTCCACCCGGTGGCGCTGGTGGGCGGCGGCCAGCGCGGGGCTGACCTGGCCCACCCGCAGCGAGAACGGCGCGTCGCCGAGCACCCGGTACTCGGTCTCGCGGTAGGCCTGCACGGTGCCGGGGTCGATGCTCGATTCAGACAACAAAAAGCCCTCCGATCTGGGAGGGCCGACGCTACTCCCGTTGGATTGCCCTTGAAGGGCCGCATCCGCTTTCGCGTGTCCACCTTGCCCGGGAGGGCAGGTTGGCGTGGGCGTCGGCCCAACTCTGGATACTGACGACATGGTAACTGAAGTTTCTGCGCACCCTGGCTCACCAGGTGCGCACGCCGCACAAGATGGGCTGGCAAGGCCGTTCCTGCTGGGCTGGGCCGCTCGATCAAGCCCTGCCGCTCGGCCGGTGTCAGGGCCCGCCGCAACGGCTATAGCCTGGAGGTCACGCTGAAGACCACCGCACCCATTACACCCGGCAAGACACGGACTCGCGCGTTGATACAGGCAAGTGAAATCGGCCAAGATCTTGCCATGAAAATAGTAAATACGATAACAAACGAAGATGACATCGCGAACGCCCGATCGACACCTTCATCCAATCCAAACACACACCACCCAAATCGTTCACTTTCACGAATTAAACAGTAAAATTCTCGAAAATTAGCAGACTGCCACCTCAAGTCGACGGAAAGGACGATAATCGATCAGGCCTTCCTCTCTTCGATTAGGGTCACCTGGTGCATCGCCAGGGTTGCGCAGGGTCTCTCCATCTCGTGCTTCACACGGAGAGACCGCTCTTCACCCCGCCTCAGCCCGCAGGGTGCGGTCCTCGACGGGTCTCGTAGCGGTCTCTCCGCGCGAAGCCCTTCAGATCGCGCTGTTAAAGTAGTTTGAGAGGAAGGCCTCCCATGCCGCCAGCCGTCGTTGCACAGGTCCAAGACCATGACACCCAGGGTTGAACTGCCGGCGCACAGTCGGGTTGATCGCCGCAAGCAGTTAGAGCAGTTGCTTGAGGCCGTGCCGGGCTTCCACGATGTCTTTCTCGGCCTCGATCCCTACGCCGCGGACTATGGTGCAGAACTGCTCCGTCGATCCGAGGTCGCGGTCTCAGGACTGTGGATCAATCTCACCCTCGCCCTGCCTGCGGGGCTTCAGCCATCGTTGGTTCTGGCCAATGCTTGGGGTGCGGCTCTGCAGAGTTCCCGTCGTATGGCGGTGCTGTACCGGTGTGCCATGACCACAGGACAGGCCGTTCTGCAACAAGTTGCCACCCGGCTTATGACCGCTTCTGCCGGCGCACTCGAGGTCCTCGAAGCCGATGCTGCGTCTGCCGCCCTGATGGCCGCCGATGGCCCTGGCCTGCCTATCCCGCCCGACCTGGGGAAGCGAACGGACATCATGCCGGGCATGCGCCTGCGCTATGCGTTGGCGCACCATTGGGCTCAGGGCGCGCCGACCGCGACCCTGTTGAGGGTTGCAAAGTTGCAGCCCAACGCCAACGCTTACCTGCGGACGCGTGAACTCACCCGTGCGCTACGCGCCAATCACAGGGGCCGGCCCCGCGTGCCTCCGTTGTCTGAGCCCGATTTTCTGATGCTCGACCCGGACTTGCAGAATTTGACCTTGGCTACACCCGAACTGCGGGCGCTTGCCTTGCCGCAGTCGTTGGCAGAGTTGCCGGACCTGACAACCGTTATCGAAGCTTCACGGCGCCTGCAGCAGCAGACGCGCAAGGCGCTGGCTGACATCTTGAGGCTGCTGCAGACGCGCGCGTTTGACAGCGCCGTGCCGTTGATAGCCGGATTGCCCAATACCGAAATCACCCGTCGCATTGCGACCGAGATGCTGAGCGCCAACGAGTGCTTGGCATCCGGTCGAAGGGGTCGCGCCACAGCCAAAGTGCGCGGTATAGCGGTTGCGTCTCGCACTTGGACTCCACTGCCTGACGCAACGGCGGCCTTGCTTGCCTCCTACGTCGATGGACTGAGTCTGCCCGCATGGTGGACATTGTCTGGCGCTGCGGTAGCGCAGCGACTGGCCAAGGGCGAATGGGGCACCGCGCCAGGCGAGGTCGCCCTTGGTGCCACCGATCTGGCGATGATTCAGCAGACCTGGGCGGCCCCGGAATTCGACTTGCTTGCTGCGGCCGGCCGTTTCGATCTGCTGCCCCTGGATGCACTGTTCTGGCAGAGCCTGGCGCTGCCGGAACTGCTGCGTGCAGCGATGGTGCATCGCCAGGGTCATAAGGTGGTGGCAGGCAGATTGCGTGCGTTGCCTGATGCCAGACCACTGCTTGCATTGCTGGCATGTCCGGACGGGGCGGCGATCAAGGCGCTGGCCTGCAAGGCGTTGAGGACGCCTGCGCTCAATAACCAACCCAAGAACTGGGGTGCCTGGGTCGCCAGGTGCATCGGCACCCCCGATTGGCATGCAAACGCCTCGCTGGCCGCCGCGGGTTCGCACCCGGTTGCACATGCACTGGATCTACTCAAATCCGGCCAGGTGCCCCTGCACGAGGAAGGCTTCAGGTCGGCGGTGGTCGATCTCTTGGTCCGACAGCAAATGCGCAGCGACCAGGTCAACGACTCGATTCGGAGCTACCTGGCCGCGGATCTCCCAGCGGTCGACCTGGTGGCGGTGCGCATGTCGGTCAGCAAATTGCGCTCGCTGCTCACGGATGGCAGCATGACCATGCCGATTCTTGATCGCTTCAACCTCACTGTGGCTGAAGAACTCAAGCCCGAGGTTTGGCGCTGCAGACTGATGCGGGCAGGCACGGCCATCAGCCTGAGGCGGATGCTGCTGGAACGGACGGGTAACGGCGATGTTGTGCCTTGGCATCACGGATGGCTGACTATCGCTGGTAATTCAACTGACCGGGCGGTGGCCTTGGTGCTGGCCGGTCGTCGTGACCCCAAGCGCCTGCGGGAGGTAACAGCCGGCCTCGAAGCCGATGATTTCTTTGCGGCACTGCGCCAGGCCGCAGCCTATTTGCCGCCAACGGCGCGCCGTGACCAAGGTTTTCTTCAATTGATTGCCGCCCTGGGTGCTCACCAGATCCCATACCTCTCGGCAGTGATGGCGATGGCGGACCGCGACGCCGCTGCCGGTCACAAACTCGACGCTGCCTACCGCAGGCACCTGCTGCCCAAGAAGTCGGGCGGCACAAGGGTCATCTCGGCGCCACACCCGCATCTGAAGCGCATTCAGCGTGCGATTCTCGATCACCTGATCCAACCGCTGGGCGCTCATGATTGTGCATTCGGCTTCGTTCCGGGCCGCTCCATTGGCGGCAATGCCTTGGTGCATGTGGGCCAGCCCATCGTGACCAATGCCGACGTTAAAAACTGCTTTCCCAGCGTCAAGTGGTCGTTGGTGATGGGCGCGCTTAGGCGTGATCTCGGGCACCGGCTCTGCCCCGGCGCAATCTCGCTGCTGGTCGACATCTGCACGGCCGACGGCGGGCTACCCATAGGTGCGCCAACCAGCCCGGCATTGCTCAATCGCGTGCTCGTTCGCACAGACGAGGTGCTGCAAGCGGCCGCGCTGCGCCTGGACTGTCGCTACACCCGCTACGCCGACGACCTGACCTTCTCCGGCGATCATGGCGCTGTGAGGTTACTGGGCGTTGCCGAGAGGACGCTGAGCCAGATCGGCCTGGTGCTGGACCCCAAGAAGACCAACATCTACCGCCCTGGCCGACGCCAGATCGTCACAGGCCTGGTCGTCAATGAGCGGGTCAGCGTGCCGCGGCGCCTGCGTCGCCGCATCCGTGCCGCCGTACACGCGGTGGAACAGGGCCGCAGTCCGCTGTGGCACGGACAGGAGGAGCCCATCACGTCCTTGCAGGGCAGGCTGGCTTTCGTGCAGTCGATCAACCCCTTGCAGGCAAAACCCTTGGCCGTGCGCCTGAAGACTGCTCGGGCTGCTTCCAGCGCCGCCGTGCAGCAACAAGGCCATGACGAAACCGAGGCCATGGGGGACGATCATGGCGACTGAGATCAATCTCGTCCACGGCACTGGCGCCCGAATGACTGGTCTCGAGGACGGCTCGGTACACCTCGTCATGACGGGCCCGCCCTATTTTCCAGACGGGTTGGAGCCAAACTTGCGGCAAGGTTTGGAGCCTGATGCCGACGTTGAAGCCTTGCGGCTGGAGATTCAGGCCTTCGCCTGGTCGCTGCGGCCGGTTTTTACTGAGTGTCATCGCGTACTGATGCCCGGTGGCCGCATGGTGGTGCAGACACGCGACGTTCGACTGCGCCACCTGCTGGTGCCTGTGGAAGGGATCCATCGGCACATTCTTGAATCCATCGGCCTGACGCTGTACACACGGCATCTTTGGCGCCCTCGGTTCACCACGCTTGCCCGCAGGCGAATTGCCACGACGATGTCTGCCGGACTTGGGCCAGCCCCATTCGACCCCGAAGTCTTCCTCGTTTTCTGGAAGCCGGGTGACGTGCGCAGCGGGGAACTGGCGATTCGCAAGCAAACTACCGGCGAACCAGATGGTGGCGCTGCAGAAGCCGATCAGGCGGACATGGACATGCTCGAGCAGGACATCTGCAGCACACATCCGGGTGTGTTGACCAAGGGCCACCGATTTCAGGCACCAGTCCCCTTGCTCCGCGCGTTGATTCGCGCCCACTCTCGTCCGGGCGACCGGGTGGTCGATCCGTTTGCCGGGGGAGGCACATCGCTGGTGGTGGCGCGCGCGCTCGGCCGTACGGCGTGGGGCTATGAGATTGATCCCATGTCTTATGACCTCGGTCGCGCGAACCTTGCGCTGACCCAGGAGGGGCGGACGTGAAAACCCATGAGGACGCTGGCGACGCATTCATCGAGGTGCCCCTGATGGCGGCCTATGGCGCCTGCCTTGTAGCGCGGCGCGAAGGCCGAGCCGGCGACGCGGACGCGCTGCTGCAAGCCTTGGCCGGCATACCCCTCAAGGGCGAGGCTTTGGGCTTTTCGAAAATGGCGGCATCGGGCATGCAAGAGGCACTCATCCCCTTCCTGCGTGACGCATTGGACGTGCATGTGGTCAGTGCGTGCATGCCAACGGGACGGTTCTTCAGCGAGGCGTCCTTCATCGATGTGGGTTTTTTCTGGGTAGGTCGTCACGGGGCCGTCTACCTGGATAAGTTGCCGGTTACTGAGCAAAAATTGAAGGCCGCACCGGAACTGCTTGAACCGGCGCGCGTGGTCGAACTGCTGACCACACTGGTGAACCTCGACGAGAGATCGGTCATGGTGCGGCTGCCGACGGACGCCTCAGATGCGCTGTTCGAGATCAGCGACGCCGTGATGGGCGAATACGCTGGCGGGTCCTCGAGCTTGGACGTCGAAGTCTTCCTGGTTCGAGCGGACTCGGCATCACCCTCCGGCGCAGTTCGGCGCCGCCTGGCTGCGGCCAAGACCCAGCAGGCTCCACAAGGTAGCCATGAAATCCGCCTGCGCACTGAGCACACGATGGAGGTGCACGCTGCTGCCATGGCGGGGCACTGGCTGCTCGTGGAAACGGCGCAATTCCGCCTTCTCGCCCCGTTGCCTGACTTCTCGCAAGAGGGCGCGGGTGTCGAGGCTTGGTTGCAACCGACTCAGGCCTTTGGCAGGGCACTGGGTGAAAGGTCGTCAGCAACCGTTCAACTGGACACCAGGCTTGCCCAGCGCCTGATGCAACGCCACCGTTGGTTCGCGCCAATCGACGCCACTCGCTGGTTCTCGGCCGTTCAACACCTCGCGCCTGACATTTCGGAAGAAGTCTTCTCCAAACCATGAAGCCATCACGCCTGCACAACGTCCTGACCTCGCTGATGCAACAGCGCTGGCCGGCCTTCATATGGGGCCCGCCCGGCATCGGCAAGAGTTCGATCGTGCGCGACATCGCGGAGAAGGCGAGCCTGCCGGTCATTGACCTGCGCGCATCATTGTTGGATCCGACCGATTTACGCGGCATCCCCTCGATATCGAACGGTTTGGCCACCTGGTGCCCGCCGGCCTTCCTACCGAGGCCGAACCAGGCACCAGGACTTCTCTTCCTCGATGAGATCAATGCTGCACCTCCACTGGTGCAAGCCAGCCTCTACCAGTTGGTGCTGGACCGCCGGATCGGCGAGTACGAACTGCCGCCCGGGTGGTGGATCGTCGCGGCGGGAAACCGGCAGCAGGACAGAGCGGTGACGTTTCGCATGTCCTCTGCACTCGTCAACCGGTTTATCCACCTGGAGTTGGGTCCGGATGTCAACGACTGGCGCGACTGGGCGATCGAGCACCGGCTCGACCCCATGGTGGTTTCTTTCATCGGCGTGCGCCCGGAACTGCTGGTGCAGTCACCTGGAGACTCGCCCGCCTACGCCACACCCCGGTCATGGCAGATGCTGTCGGACGTCATCCGCAGCTTTGGCGGCTACAAGGAATGCGCCGACCTGGTGCCCGGTATCGTCGGCGAGGCCGCGGCCATCGAGTTTGCCGGTTTCCTGAAGCGCTCGCTCAACGAACGCGAGATGCTCAGGATCGTAGCCGATCCCTCCAATGCCAAATTGCCGACCGCCCTCGACGGCATCTACATGCTCACATCGTGGTTGGCCTACAGTGTGGAACGTCCCGAGGTGGTCGGCGCCAGCGCGGTGTTGCTGACGCGTTTGCCGCCAGAGTTCGGTGTCGTGCTCGCACGGGACATGCTCAAAGCCCGTCCCGCTTTTGCACGCCAGCCCGGATACCGGACTTTCCTCAAGGAACATGGTCACCTACTTGTCCGCTGATACTGCGCCGCGCTCAGCCTTCGTACAGCGGCTGCTGAAGGCGAGGATTCAGTTGGCCATGCAACAGCCGTTTCTGGCCTCATCCCTGATGCGCTTGCCGTTTCGGGAATGCAGCGGCATGAGTTGGTGCCCGACGATGGCCACCGACGGATACCACATTTTCTTCAACCCAACTTGGACCTCCGGCCTGAACGACGCTGAACTGCGCGGCGTGTTGGCCCACGAAGTGCTGCACGTGCTCTTTGCGCATGGCGAGCGAATGCAAGACCGTAACAGCCGGCAATGGAACGTGGCTTGCGACTACGCCATCAACCTGCTGCTGCTGGAGCAGGGCTTCACACTGCCTACTGGAGGCCTGGTCTCGCTCAGATTTGCCGGGCTTGCCGCCGAAGACATCTATGAGCAAATTCCCACGGACACCGATAGCAAGCCATCCGGCTGGCGAAACTCAGCCTCCGGCGACGGCGCAGATCAGGACCCGTCGGGGACGGTACCCGACATCGGTACAGACCTGTTGGCGCCGGACGACCCCAGGGTGAGTCCTCTGCGCGATGCCGACACGCCCGACAGACAGCAGATGGCCGAGTTGCGTGCAAGCTTGCGGGAGGATGCTGCCAATCATTTGCGCGGAGCCGCCGCCGGCTTTTTCAAGCAAGAGTGCCTGGCCAGCGAGGGCGCGACGATCGACTGGCGTGGATTGCTGCGGCAGTGGCTACAAGATCGGATAAAGAATGACTGGAGCACTTACCCGTTCTCCAAGAAGCACATCCATCTCGGGTTGTACATGCCTTCCATGGGCGTGGAGTCGCCGGGCCACATCGTCTTCGCGATCGACACATCGGGCTCAATGTCGGCAGCGTTGATCGGGGATATCGTTGCGGAGATTCGCGGCTTCAGGGATACATTCCCCTGCCGACTGACGGTAATCCAAGCGGATGCTGATGTACAGGAGGTGCGCGAATACGAGGCGCTTGATGGCATGGAAGTGCCCAAGGCCATGGCAGTTCTCGGTCGTGGCGGAACTGATTTCAGACCCGTCTTCGACTGGCTGGATCGGCAGTGGACCGGCGCCAGTACCGTCGTGATTTACGCGACGGACGGATTCGGCAGATACCCCGAGAGTGTCCCGGGCTGGCCGGTGATTTGGCTGCTGAGCGATGACGGCATTGCGGCTGAGAATATACCGTTCGGGACGAAGGTGAGGCTGCGACGGCCGCGCCGCGTCGCTTCCAAGCTGCCTGTGCGGCATCCTTGAGCGAAGCCGGCGATGACGTTCAGTTGACCGGCAGCTGGGGTATTCTTCAAGCATGTCCTTGACGCCACTGATCACTTCTCATCTGACCGAGATCGCCACCGTGCGCGCGCGTGCCCGGCGGCCCGCCAGCGCCTTGTTCGACGTCCTGCCTGCCGCCTTCGACATGGCGACGTCCGCATGACCGAAGCCGGTGCCCTTGTGCCTTCCGAGCGCACCGAAACGGCGCCAACCGATGCCCTTGGTTTGCCGCCCGCAGTGAGCTTCTGGCAGGCCTTCGCCTTCTGGCTCAAGCTGGGTTTCATCAGCTTTGGCGGGCCGGCCGGGCAGATCGCCATCATGCACACCGAACTGGTCGAGCGCCGGCGCTGGATCAGCGAGAAGCGCTTTCTGCATGCGCTGAACTACTGCATGGTGCTGCCCGGCCCCGAGGCCCAGCAGCTGGCCACCTATATCGGCTGGCTGATGCACCGCAGCTGGGGCGGCGTGGTGGCCGGGGGCTTGTTCGTGCTGCCCTCGCTGTTCATCCTGATCGCGCTGTCCTGGATATACATCGCGTTCGGCAACCTGCCGCTGGTGGCCGGGCTGTTCTACGGCATCAAGCCGGCCGTCACCGCGATCGTGTTGCAGGCCGCGCACCGCATCGGCTCGCGCGCGCTGAAGGACCCGCTGCTGTGGCTGATCGCCGCGGCGTCGTTCGTGGCGATCTTTGTTGGCAATCTGCCGTTCCCGGCGATCGTGGTTGCTGCCGCGGTGGTCGGCTTCGTCGGCGGCCGGGTTGCGCCGGCGCGTTTCCGGGCCGGCGGGGGCCATGGCAAGGCGGCCAAATCCTTTGGCGCGGCCTTGATCGACGACGACACGCCCACCCCTGCCCATGCGCGATTTCGCTGGACGCGACTGGCCGCCGTGCTGATGGCCGGCGCGCTGCTGTGGGCCTTGCCTATGACGCTGTTGACCGGGCTGTGGGGCTGGCAGGGGCCGCTGACGCAGATGGGCTGGTTCTTCACCAAGGCCGCGCTGCTGACCTTTGGCGGCGCCTACGCCGTGTTGCCCTATGTCTACCAGGGCGCGGTGGGTCACTACGGCTGGCTCACGCCGACGCAGATGATCGACGGCCTGGCCTTGGGCGAGACCACGCCGGGACCGCTGATCATGGTGGTGGCCTTCGTCGGCTTTGTCGGTGGCTGGCAGAGCCCGGCTCTGCAGTCAGCCTTGGGATTGACCGGCCCCGGCGGCTTGTTCCTGGCCGGCGCGGCGGCCGCCACGGTGGTCACCTGGTTCACCTTCCTGCCGTCCTTCATCTTCATCCTGGCCGGCGGGCCGCTGGTCGAGGCCACCCACAACGACCTGAACCTGACCGCGCCCTTGACGGCCATCACCGCCGCCGTGGTGGGCGTGATCCTGAACCTGGCGCTGTTCTTCGGCTACCACGTGTTGTGGCCGACCGGTTTCGGCGGCCGCCTCGACCCGGCCTCGGCGCTGATCGCGTTGGCGGCCGGCGTCGCGCTGTTCCGCTTCAAGCGCAACGTGATCCAGGTCATCGCGGGCTGCGCGCTGGCCGGACTGGCCGTGCACCTGCTGCGGTAGGCCGGCGCTGACCCGCGGGGTCTTGCTGGCCGCCCGGGTCTCGGTGCTGCCTAGCGGTCCCGGCGGACATCACTCGATGTTCTGCACCTGCTCGCGCATCTGCTCGATCGCCACCTTCATCTCCACCGAGATGTTGGTCAGTTCCAGCGCCGATGACTTCGAGCCTAGCGTGTTGGCTTCACGTTGCAGTTCCTGTATCAGGAAGTCGAGCCGCTTGCCCACTTCGCCGCCGGCCGCCAGCAGCCGCGTCAGCTCGTCGAGGTGGGCCGACAGGCGCGACAGCTCTTCGGCCACGTCGATGCGCAGCGCGTAGGCCGCCGCCTCGTTGAGGGCCCGGTCGCGCAGCGCGTCGGCGGTCATGCCGCTGCCCGCGTTGCTGTTGCCGCCGCCGGCACCTGCGTTCTGCAGCGCCTCCTGCCAGCGCTCGAGAAAGCGCTGCTGCTGGCGCTTGACTACCGCCGGCACCAGCGGCGCGGCCTGCACCGCCAGCTCACGCAGGTGCGCGATGCGCTCGGTCAGGATGGCCACCAACCTGGCGCCTTCGCGGCCACGGGCCTCGCGCAGCCCGGCAACCGCCTCGCGCGCCGCCGCCAGCGCGGCCTCGTCCAGCCGCTCGGCGCTGCCGCCCTGACGGCACCACTGCAGCGCCTCGTTGACGCTCAGTGGCCGTGCCAGCGGCAGCCAACCGGTGATGGTGGACTCCAGCCGCGACAGCCGGTTGAGCTGGTCGGGTTGCGGTTGCGGCCAGGCGTTCTCGGATTCGCGCTGGCTGACCACCCGCAACTCGATCTTGCCGCGCTTGAAGTGGGCGCCCACCAGCTCGCGCAAGGCCGGCTCCAGGCCGCGCAACTCGTCGGGTAGACGCAAGCCGACATCGAGGAAGCGGCTGTTCACCGACCGGGCCTCGACGGTCACGCCACCCGCCGCGCCGGCGGTGCGCGGGGCGGTCTCGTCGGACCCGTTGGCGCTGCCCTGGGTGGCCTGGGAAAAACCGGTCATGCTGTAAACTGCCATCGTTTTCACCCTCAGGGAAACCACGGATTATGTCAAAGGCCAAGCCAGCCCCGTTGCCTGCGGGCACCGTGGTGGGCGGCTACCAGATCATCAAGAAACTGGCGGCCGGCGGCTTTGGCGTGGTCTATCTGGCCGAGGATCCCGAGGGCCACAGCGTGGCGATCAAGGAGTACCTGCCGGCCTCGCTGGCCGAGCGCTCGCCGGGTGAATTGACCCCGCGCGTCAAACCCGAGAAGCAGCCGCTGTACCGGCTCGGTCTGAAGAGCTTCTTCGAGGAAGGGCGGTCGCTGGCGCAGATCAGCCACCCCAGCGTGGTCAGCGTTCTCAACTTCTTCCGCGAGAACGAAACCGTCTACATGGTGATGAACTACCTGCAGGGCGACACGCTGCAGGATTTCATCGTCACGGCGCGCGACCTGAAGCGCGACAAGGTGTTTCGCGAGAGCACGATCCGCAGCCTGTTCGACGAGATCCTGCGCGGCCTGCGCATCGTCCACCAGTACAAGATGCTGCACCTCGACATCAAGCCGGCCAACCTGTTCATCACCAATGACAACAAGGCGGTGATGCTGGACTTCGGCGCGGCGCGCGAGGTGTTGAGCAAGGAGGGCAATTTCATCCGGCCGATGTACACCCCGGGTTTTGCCGCGCCAGAGATGTACCGCCGCGACGGTACGTTGGGCCCCTGGACCGACATCTACGCCATCGGCGCCTGCCTCTACGCCTGCATGCAGGGTTATCCGCCCAACGAGGCGCCGCAACGGATCGAGAAAGACCGGCTCGCGCTCAGCCTGTCGCGGCTGCGCAATGTCTATTCCGACAACCTGATCGAGGTGACGGAATGGTGCATGTCGCTCGACCCCTTGTCGCGCCCGCAGAGCGTGTTCGCGCTGCAGAAGGAACTGGCGCGCGAAACCGAGCGCCACTACACCAAGCTCAGTTTCTCCGAGCGCCTGAAGTTGCAGATCGAGAGCCTGAAGACCGGGGCCAAGGCTTGAGCCGGGCTGCGCGGGGTGCATTCACTTTGGCTGCGGCGTTGGGAGGTCCGGCATGAAGTTCTCGGTCTACCAGGTCAGCCGCCGCGGCGGGCGGCCCAAGAACGAAGACCGCATGGGCTACTGCTACACCCGTGCGGCTGGCCTGTTCGCGCTGGCCGACGGCATGGGCGGCCACCCCGAAGGCGAGGTGGCCGCGCAACTGGCGCTGCAGACGCTGGCCGCACTGTTCCAGCGCGACGCCAGGCCGACGCTGGCCGATCCGCTGCGCTTTCTGCAGGACGCGGTGCTGGCCGGCCACCACCAGTTGCTGCGTTACGCCAGCGACCGGGCCTTGCTCGACAGCCCGCGCACCACCATCGTGGCCTGCGTGCTGCAGGGCGGCGCTGCCTACTGGGCCCATTGCGGGGACTCCCGCCTCTACCTGCTGCGCGGCGGCGAATTGCTGGCGCGCACCCGCGACCATTCCTACACCGAGTTGCACGGCGCGTTGGTGCGCTCGGCCCAGGCGCTGGCGTCCGACGCCCAGCCCGTCAACCGCAACGTGCTGTTCACCTGCCTGGGCAGCCCTGGCAAGCCGGTGGTCGACACCGCCGGCCCGACCCCGCTGCAGCCGGGTGACCGGATCATGCTGTGCAGCGACGGCCTGTGGGGCGCGGTCAGCGATGCCGAGATCGTCGAACAGTTGTCGCAGCGGCCGATCTCGGACGCCGTGCCCGAGCTGGCCGAGCAGGCGCTGCGCCATGCCGGCCCGCGCAGCGACAACGTCACCGTGCTGGGCGTGGAGTGGGCGGGTGCCGAGGCGGCCGACGCCGTCCCGACGGTATCGACCCGCAGCTTGGGTGACGAGGTGTTCGCCTCCACCATCCAGGCGGGTCTGGCCTGCGGCGACCCCCCCGCCGACGAACTGGACGACGCTGAAATCGAGCGCGCCATCCGCGAAATCAACGACGCCATTCGGCGCTCGGCCCACAAGAAATCCTGAGGATTGGTCATGAGTGAGATTCAGCGCGCGAGCGTGATTCAAGGCGCTGGCACGCGCAGCGGCCGCCGCGCTGCCGACGCCTTGCGCGAGGTCAGCATCCAGCGCGCCTACACCCGCCATGCCGAGGGCTCGGTGCTGGTGAGCTTCGGCCACACCCGGGTCTTGTGCACCGCGTCGGTCGAGGAGAAGGTTCCGCCGCACAAGCGCGGCAGCGGCGAAGGCTGGGTCACCGCCGAATACGGCATGCTGCCGCGCGCCACCCACACCCGCGGCGACCGCGAGGCCGCGCGCGGCAAGCAGAGCGGCCGCACTCAGGAGATCCAGCGCCTGATCGGCCGCTCGCTGCGCTGCGTCTTCGATTTGAAAGCCTTGGGCGAGCGCAGCATCCTGATCGATTGCGACGTGTTGCAGGCCGATGGCGGCACCCGCACCGCGGCGATCACCGGGGCCTGGGTGGCCGCGCATGACGCGGTGAGCTGGCTGATGGCCCAGGGCAAGCTGCAGCAAAGCCCGATCAAGGACGGCCTGGCGGCGATCTCGGTGGGCATCGTCGACGGCGTGCCGCTGCTCGACCTCGACTACACCGAAGACTCCGCCTGCGACACCGACATGAACGTGGTGATGACGGCCCAGGGCGGCTTCGTCGAACTGCAGGGCACGGCCGAGGGCGCGGCCTTCTCGCGCGCCGAGATGGACGCGCTGCTGGCGCTGGCCGACAAGGGCATCCGCGAGCTGGTCTTGGCGCAGCGCGCGGCGATCGCCTCGGCGCTGGCCCGGTGAGGCCGCGATGAAGCTCGTCCTCGCCTCCAACAACGCCAAGAAGCTGGCCGAACTGCAGTCGCTGCTGGCCGGGCTGCCCATCACCCTCGTGGCCCAGGGCAGCCTGGGCATCGCCGAGGCCGACGAGCCGCACTACAGCTTCATCGAGAACGCACTGGCCAAGGCCAGGCATGCGGCGCGGGCCAGCGGCTGCGCGGCCATCGCCGACGACTCGGGCCTGTGCCTGGGCAGCCTGGGCGGCGCGCCCGGGGTGGTCTCGGCCCATTTCGCCGGCGAGCTGCCGGTGATCGCCGGCGAGGACCGCGAAGCCCGGCGCCGGCGCCAGGACGCGGCGAACAACGCGGCCTTGCTGGCGCGGCTGAGCGGCGTCGCCGACCGACGCGGCCATTTCATCAGCACCCTGGTGGCGGTGCGCCACGCCGACGACCCCGAGCCGCTGGTGGCGGTGGGCCGCTGGCCGGGCGAGATCCTGGCCGTGGCGCGCGGCGACCAGGGTTTTGGCTACGATCCCTTGATGCTGATTCCCGCGCTCGGCGCCACCGTGGCCGAGCTGGGCGCCGAGCAGAAGAACCAGCACAGCCACCGCGCCCGCTCGGCGGCGCTGATGCGCGAGATGCTGGCCGACGCCTGGCATCTCGGGTCCTGAAGGGCGGCGCGCGATGGATCTCGTTGAGCGCTACCTGCGCCCCGGCACGCTACAACTGGGTGAATCACCGCCGCTGGCGCTGTACGTGCACCTGCCCTGGTGCCTGGCCAAATGCCCGTACTGCGACTTCAACTCACATGTACTAACCCCCGAGACGCCTGCGGCGTCGTCCCCACCCGAGGGCGCGGCAGGGTCGGAGCGGCCCATCGTCTGGCGGCCCGGGGCGGCCGCCGGCCGCCTGCCGGAGGCGCGCTACATCGCCGCGCTGATCGCCGACCTGGAGGCCGCGTTGCCGCAGGTCTGGGGCCGGCCGGTGCACAGCATCTTCATCGGCGGCGGCACCCCCAGCCTGTTCTCGGCCGACGCCATCAACCAGTTGCTGGCGGCGATACGCGCCCGCCTGCCGCTGCTGCCGGGCTGCGAGATCACCCTAGAAGCCAACCCGGGCAGCTTCGAGCGCGACCGCTTCCGCGATTTCCGCAAGGCCGGGGTGACCCGCCTGTCGGTGGGCGTGCAGAGCTTCGACGACGCGATGCTGGTCAAGCTGGGCCGGGTGCACGACGGCGCCCAGGCCCGCGCCGCGCTGACCGAGGCCGCGGCCGCTTTCGACACCTTCAACCTCGACCTGATGTACGCGCTGCCGGGCCAGACCCTGGCCCAGTTGCACGCCGACCTGGACAGCGCGCTGGCTTTCAAGCCGCCCCACCTGTCGATCTACCACCTGACGATAGAGCCCAACACGCGGTTCGCCGTCCGCCCGCCCCCCAACCTGCCCGACGACGACCTGGCCAGCGACATGCTCGACGCGATCGTCGAGCGCACCGCCGGCGTCGGCCTGCAGCGCTACGAGATCTCGGCCTTCGCCCAGGCCGGCCACCGCTGCAAGCACAACCTGAACTACTGGCAGTTCGGCGATTACCTGGGGATTGGCGCCGGTGCCCATGGCAAGCTGAGCTACCCGCACCGGGTGGTGCGGCAAGTGCGCTGGCGCGAGCCCAACACCTATATGGAGCAGGCGCTGGCGGGCACGGCGATGAGCAACGACGACGAGGTGCCGCGCGCGGAACTGCCCTTCGAGTTCATGCTCAACGCGCTGCGTCTGCGCGAGGGCTTTGCGCTGGCCGACTTCACGGCCCGCACCGGCCTGGCCGTGACCGCGATCGCCAAGCCGCTGGCCGAGGCCGAGGCGCGCGGCCTGCTGGAGCGTGACTTCAACCGGGTCTGGCCCAGCGTGCGCGGCTTCGATTTCCTGTCCGACCTGCAGGCGCTGTTCCTGCCGCCGGGCTGAGGCGCAGTTTCAGGGCGGGTTGGTGGCCGGATCGTCAGACCTTGCCGATCCCGCCCCTCGCGCCCCCCGCGTGATGTCCCACTGCTTGACCAGCGCATACAGCGCCGGGATCACGCACAGCGTCAGCACCGTCGACGAGACCATGCCGCCCACCATCGGCGCGGCGATCCGGCTCATCACTTCCGACCCGGTACCGCTGCCCCACAGGATGGGCAGCAGGCCGGCCATGATGGCCACCACCGTCATCATCTTTGGCCGTACCCGTTCCACAGCGCCTTCCATCACGGCGGCGTACAGGTCCGCGGCGCCGGGCGGGCGCCCGGCCAGCTGGCAGCGCGCCTGGGCGGCCGCCCAGGCGTGGTCGAGGTAGATCAGCATCACCACCCCGGTCTCGGCGGCCACGCCGGCCAGCGCGATGAAGCCGACCGCCACCGCCACCGACAGGTTGTAGCCCAGCGCCCACATCAGCCACACCCCGCCGACCAGCGCGAAGGGCACCGACAGCATCACGATGAAGGTCTCGGTCAGGCGCCGGAAGTTCAGGTACAGCAGCAGGAAGATGGTCAGCAGCGTCACCGGGACGACGATCTTCATCTTCTCCACCGCGCGCTCCATGTACTCGAACTGGCCGCTCCAGGTGATGTAGTAGCCGGGCGGAAACTTCACCTGCTCGGCCACCGCCCGGCGCGCCTCGGCCACATAGCGGCCGATGTCGCGGTCGCGGATGTCGATGAAGATGTAGGCCGACAGCAGCGCGTTCTCGGTGCGTATGCCCGGCGTGCCGCGCGCCACCACCACCTTGGCCACCTGCCCCAGCGGCACATACGCCACAGCCCCTGCGCCACCCATCACCGGCACCAGCACCTCGCGCGCGATCTGTTCGGGGTTGGACCGCAGCTCGCGCGGGTAGCGCACCGCCACGCCGAAGCGCTCGCGGCCCTCGACGGTGGTGGTCACCATCTCGCCGCCCAGCGCGGTGCCGATGACGTCCAGCAAGTCGCCCACCGACAGGCCGTAGCGCGCCAGCGCCTGTCGATCGGGTTCGATGTTGAGGTAGCTGCCGCCGGTCAGGCGCTCGGCGAAGGCCGAGGTCGTGCCGGGCACGGTCTTGACCACCGCTTCGATCTGCTGGGCCAGCCTCTCCATCTCGACCAGGTCGCGGCCGAAGACCTTGATGCCTATGGGCGTGCGGATGCCGGTCGACAGCATGTCGATGCGGGCCTTGATCGGCATCGTCCAGGCGTTGGAGATGCCGGGGAACTGCAGCGCCTTGTCCATCTCGGCAATCAGCTTGTCGGTGGTCATGCCGGCCCGCCATTCCTCCTGCGGCTTGAGGTTGATGACGGTCTCGAACATCTCGGTGGGCGCCGGGTCGGTGGCGGTGTTGGCGCGCCCGGCCTTGCCGTAGACCGAGCTGACCTCGGGGAAGCTCTTGATGATCTTGTCCTGGGTCTGCAGCACCTCGGCGGCCTTGGTGATGGACATGCCCGGCAGCGAGGCCGGCATGAACAGCAGCGAGCCCTCGTTGAGCGTGGGCATGAACTCGCTGCCGAGCTGTGACGCGGGGTAGTACGACAAGCCGACAGCCAGGATGGCCAGCGCGATCGTTGTCTTCTTCCAGCGCATCACGGCCGCGATGACCGGCCGGTAGGCCCAGATCAGCAAGCGGTTCAGCGGGTTCCTGGCCTCGGGCAGGATCCGGCCGCGGATGAATAGCAGCATCAGCACCGGCACCAGCGTCACCGACAGCAGCGCCGCCCCGGCCATCGCGAAGGTCTTGGTGTAGGCCAGCGGCGAGAACAGCCGCCCCTCCTGGGATTCGAGCGTGAACACCGGCAGGAAGGACACCGTGATGACCAGCAGCGAGAAGAACAGCGCCGGTCCCACCTCCTTGCAGGCCGCCAGCATCGCGTCGGCGCGTTCGCGCGGGCTGTGCACGGGTTGCAGGCGGTCTAGCCGCTCCAGGTGCTTGTGGGCGTTCTCTATCATCACGATCGCCGCGTCGACCATCGCGCCGATCGCGATCGCGATGCCGCCCAGGCTCATCAGGTTGGAGTTCATGCCCAGCGCGTGCATCGCGATGAAGGCCATCAGCACGCCCACCGGCAGCATCACGATCGCCACCAGGGCCGAGCGCACATGCACCAGGAAGACGACGCAGACGGCCGCGACGATCAGGCTTTCCTCGAGCAGCGTGCGCTTGAGGTTATCGATCGCGCGGTGGATCAGGTCGGAGCGGTCGTAGACCGCCTGTATCGACACGCCCTCGGGCAGGCCGGCCGAGATCTCGGTGATCTTGAGCTTCAAGTTGGAGATGACCTCGAGCGCGTTCTGCCCGAAGCGCGACATCGCGATGCCCGACACCACCTCGCCCTCGCCGTTCAGCTCGGACAGGCCGCGGCGCTCGTCGGGCGCCATCTCGACGCGGGCGATGTCGCGGATCAGCACCGGCGTGCCGCCCTCGCTCTTGACGACCAGGGTCTCGATGTCGCCGCGGCCGCGCAGGTAGCCCATGCCGCGCACCATGTACTCGGTCTCGGCCATCTCGACCACGCGCCCGCCGACGTCCCGGTTGGAGTCGCGTATCACCTGTGTCACCCGGGCCAGCGTGATGCCGTAGCTGCGCAGCTTGAGCGGATCGACCGTCACCTGGTAGGTCTGCACGAAGCCGCCGATGGAAGCCACCTCGGCCACGCCGCCCGCCTTGGTCAGCTGGTAGCGCACATACCAGTCCTGGATCGTGCGCAGCTCGGCCAGCGTCTTGTTCTTGGCCAGCAGCGCGTATTGGTAGACCCAGCCCACGCCGGTGGCATCGGGCCCGAGCGACGGCGACACGCCCTTGGGCAGCCGGCCGGCGGCAAAGTTCAGGTACTCGAGCACACGGCTGCGGGCCCAGTAGATGTCGGTCCCATCCTCGAAGATCACGTAGACGAAGGACGCGCCGAAGAACGAGAAGCCGCGCACGACCCGGCTCTTGGGCACCGCCAGCATCGCGGTGGTCAGCGGGTAGGTCACCTGGTCCTCGACCACCTGCGGCGCCTGGCCGGGGAATTCGGTGTAGACGATGACCTGCACGTCCGACAGGTCGGGCAGGGCGTCGAGCGGGGTCTTCAGCACGGCGACGACGCCGCCGATGATCACGAACAAGGTGGCGAGCAGGACGAGGAAGGGGTTCCTGCCCGACCAGCGGATGGTGTGGGCCAGCATGGCGCGCTCGGCTCAGTGGCCGCTGTGGGGGGGGGCGGCCGCGCCCGAAGCGGGCGGGCGGGCGGGTCCGGCAGCGGCGGATATAGCCGGCGCCGTTGGCGGTGGCGTTGGTTTGGCTGCGGCGGCCTGGGCCGGGGCGCCGAATCCGCTGATCGCGGCCTTCAGGTTGCTCTCGGCGTCGATCAGGAAGTTGGCCGCCACGACCACCTCCTCACCGTCGCGAACGCCCTTGACGATCTCGACCCAGTTTTCGCTCCGCGCCCCCAGCACGACCTCGCGCGGCTCGAAGCGTCCTTGCTTCAACTGCACCAGCACGATGCGCCGGGTGCCGGTGTCGATCACGGCCGACTCCGGCACGCTCAGCACCGGGGTCTTGCCGCCGATCGCCAGCTCGACCTGGGCGAACATCGCCGGCTTCAGCCGCCCGCCGGGGTTGGCCAGTTCCACCCGCACCGGCACTGTGCGGGTCTCGGGCTTCAGGCTGGGGTAGACATAAGTGACGCGGCCGTCGAAGCGCTCGTTCGGGTAGGCGGCGAGCGTGATCCGCGCCACCGCGCCGACCTTGACGGCGCCGATGTCCTGCTCGGGCAGGTCGGCGATGACCCAGACCGACGACAGGTCGGTCACCTGGTAGAGCGCATCGCCGGGCATGAAGCGCATGCCCAGCAGCGCCTTCTTGTCGGTCACCACGCCGGCGACCGGCGACAGGAAGACGACATTGCGCTGGGGCTGGCCGGTCTTGATCAGGGCGGCCATCTGCTCCGGGGCGAGTTCCCAGTGGCGCAGGTGGGCCAGGCTGGATTCGGCCAGCTGGCGCATGCTGGCCTGCGCGTCGCCGCCGGCGTCCATCATCGCCTGCTGGCCCTGCACCGCGATGGCGTATTCGCGCTGGGCCGAGACCAGCTCGGGGCTGTAGGCCTCGAACAGCGGCTGGCCCTTGACGACGGACTGGCCGGTCACGTTGACGAGCAGTTTCTCGACATAGCCCTCGAACTTGGGCGCGATCACCGACACTCGCCGCTCGTCGGGCTCGACCCGACCGGCCGCGCGCACCGTCGTGCCCAGCAGGCGCAGGCTGGCGGTCTCGGTGCGCACGCCCAGCTTCTGGATCTTGTCGGTGCTGATGCGCAGCGTGTTCGCCGCGGGCGCCCCACCCGCCGTCTCCGCCGTCTGCGGCGCCCCCGACCCGTCCTCGCCCTCGTAGACCGCGATGTAGTCCATTCCCATCGAGTCTTTCTTGGGCGTCGGCGAGGTGTCGGCCAGGCCCATCGGGTTGCGGTAGTACAGCAGCTTGGGCGCGGCGGACGCAGCCGGTGTGGCCGATGCGGAGGTCGCCGGGCCGGCGCTGGCCGCAGCCTGCGCGCGCAGGCCCAGCCAGTAACTGCCGGCGCCGACGCCTCCCAGCAACACGACGGCGAGCAAGGTGGTGGCGGTTTTCACAGGTCTTCTCCCAGAATGCGTTCGATGTCGGCCAGGCGGATCTGCGCCTCGACCTGGGCCTTGAGCAGTTCTTGCCGCCCCTTGCGAATCTGGCGCTGCGCTTCGAGCAGCATCGCGAACTCGGCCTTGCCCGCCTCGTAAGCCGCCAGGGCGGACTGCAGGCTCAGCTCGGACTGCGGCAGCAACTGGGTCGTGACGAGCGCCTCGGTGCGCCGCGCCGCGTCCAGGCCGGCCAGGTTGACGGCCAGATCGCCCAACAACTGGTGTTGCAATGCCTCGGCCCGCGACTGCGCTGCGCCCACCATCGCCTGCGCCTCGCGCTCCTGGCCGCGGCGCGCCGCCTGCTGCAGCGGGATGGCCAGCTCGAACATCAGGCCCCAGGTGGTGATGCGCGAGCCCACCTGCGACGGCGACACGCCGACCAGCAGGTCGGGGTAGCGGTTGGCCTGGGTCAGGTCGCGGTTCTTCTGCGCGGCGCCCAGGCGCGCCAGTTCGGCCTGGATCTGCGGGTTGCGCTCGCGCGCCCGCTCGGCCAGAGACGCGGCATCGGCGCTGGCCCAGGGCGGCAACGCACGCAGCGCCAGCGGGTCGGCCAGGGGGGCCGCGGCGTCACGCGCCAGCAGCGCATTCAGCCGCGCCCGGATCTGGCGCTTCTCGCCGTCGAGCGAGATCAGTTCGCCGCGCATCGCGGTCTGCTCGAGTTGCGCGCGGATCGCGTCCGACTGGCCGACCAGACCACCGGCATAGCGCGCCTGCGCCACCTGTTCGAGCCGCGACATCAGCGCCAGCACTTCGGTGGCCAGGCGCTGGTTGCCGGCCGCGCGGTAGTACTCCGCGTAGGCCGTCTTGATGCGCAGCGCCAGTTCGGCCCAGCTGGCGTCGGTGCGGGCGTCGGCCTGCCTGGCGTCGGCGGCGGCGGCGTCGCGTCTGAGGTCGCGCTTGCCCCACAGCGGCAAGGTCTGCATCAGGGTGTATTTCGTCTCGCCGACCTTGGACGGGAAGATGCTGACCGGCGCGTCCGTTCCCTGGTTGTTGATGTTCATCAGTTCGACCCGCAACACGGGGTCGGGCAAGGCCCCGGCAGGCGCGATGCGCTGCGCCGCGGCGTCGGCCTCCTGGCGCATCGCGCTCAGCTCCGGGCTCTGCGCCCGGGCAAAGGTCAGCAGGCCCTGCACGCTGGCGCCCAGGCTGTCGTCCTGGGCCAGCGACGGGCCGGCGGCATTTGCGGCGGCCTGCGCGGCGGCGGTCGGTGCCAGCGGGGTCAGCAAGAGGCCAGCCAGCGCGGTGCCGGCCAGCATGAGGGCGGCGCAAGGCCTGCGGATAGCGGTCATGGGCAGGGCTCCATCAGGGGAGGGAGATGGGACATTCGGCGGACGTTCTGACTTCGCGCCGGTGGCGGGTCAGGTGCGAACTTGACGCTTGGGGTTCACCCACCTGGCGGGCATCGGGTGCCGCCAGCGTGCGTGTCGCGAGGACCGCGCGCGGCGCCAAGACGCGGCGCAGCCCGCAGGCGGCCGCGCCCTGGGCAGGCGCTATAGCGCCAGACGCAGCCCTGCGACAGCAAGCGGCGGTGCCCGGGCGCCATCCCGGCGCGGCACCCAGGCGTGAACCGGCAGGAAAGCAGGTGGCGGCATCACCACCGCGCAGGCGACCTGCGTCAGGGCGTGGACCTGAACGTCATCGAGCACCGACTTCAGCGGGGGAATCGAGACACCGGCCTTGTCGCAGAAATCCTGGCAGTTCGTCTTGCCCGACGAACCCGTGTCCTGCCCGTCATCGAGCGCCAACTGGGGATGCGTCCCGTGAATCCCGTGATGATGCAATCCGGCCGCTGCAGCCGTTGCGCCATGCCCAGTCGAATCGCTCCGGCTTGAGGCCATGCAGCCCGCGGCCACCGCCGCGCCCATACCCAACAACCACAGCAGCAGCACCCGGGTAGCCCAGCGGCGAAGGGGTTGGCGGTGGCGGAACATGGCGGCAGTATGCAGTGGCGTCGGCGCGGCCAGTGTCGGCTCGACCCGCGCTGCTGCTATTGTCGAATATCAAGGCCCGGCCCCGCGGGGTAAGCAAGGCGCAAACCTCACAAGCGGTGCAGCGCCATGCCGACCGTGGCGCGCAGCCGCTCGACCAAGACCGGCGCGATGCGCTGCAGCGGCAGCACCTCATGCGCCGCGCCATGGGCGATGGCCTCGCGCGGCATGCCGAAGACGACGCAACTGGCCTCGTCCTGGCAGAGGTTGTGGCTGCCGGCGTCGCGCATCGCCTTCATCGCGGCAGCGCCGTCGGCGCCCATGCCGGTCAGCATCACGCCCAGCGCGTTGGGCCCGACCACCCGGGCGGCGGATTCGAACAGCACCTCGACGCTGGGCTTGTGGCGGTTGACCGGCTCGCCGTCGTGCACCCGCGCCAGGTAATTGGCGCCCGAGCGCTCGACCGTCAGGTGCAATCCGCCCGGCGCGATATAGGCGTGGCCGGGCAGGATGCGGTCGCCGTCCACCGCTTCCTTGACGCGGATGCGGCACAGGCCGTCCAGCCGCGCCGCATAGCTCTTGGTGAAGCCCGGCGGCATGTGCTGGGTGATGACGACCGCGGGCGAGTCGGCCGGCAGGTTCATCAGCACTTCCTTGGTGGCTTCGGTGCCGCCGGTGGAAGCGCCGATGAATATGATCTTCTCGGTCGACAGCCGGCCCAGGCTTGGCGGGGAACCTGGCGGCGCACCCACGGGTCTGATCCCGTTGGTCGTTGCGCCTGCGGCCTGTGCCCCGGGCTTGCCGACGCCGGCGGCTGCGGTGGCGGGCAGCCGGTGCACCTGCGCCCGGGCGGCGCTGCGCACCTTGTCAGTGATGTCCTCGGCCAACTGGCGCAGGCCATCGGCCACGCCAATCCTGGGCTTGGCGACGAAGTCGACCGCGCCGAGTTCCAGGGCGCGCAGCGTGACGTCGGCGCCGCGCTCGGTCAGGGTGCTGACCATCACCACCGGCATAGGCCGCAGCCGCATCAGCTTGGCGAGGAAGTCTATGCCGTCCATGCGAGGCATCTCCACGTCGAGCGTGATCACGTCCGGGTTCAGGTTGCGGATCATCTCGCGCGCGGCCAGCGGGTCGCAGGCCGTGCCCACGCATTCCATGTCGGGCTGCAGGCTGATGATCCTGGCCAGCAGGCCGCGCACCAGCGCCGAATCATCCACCACCACCACGCGGATCTTTGCCATGTCCTTGTCGTCTCTGAAATGGGGTCCCGGCTCAGAACAGGTCGACCGAGCCGCCGGCGGTGGCGGTGGGCAGCGCCCGTTGCGCCGCCGCCCTGTCCTGTGCCACGAAGGCCTCGGCATGGGTGGGTGCCAGCCGTTTGACCAGGGCCTTGCCGCTGGCCGGCAGAAAGCACACCTTGCGCGGGTAGATCTCCAGCACGTCACGGCTGACGATGGGGATGCGCTCGGTCTGCAGGTAGTCGATCACGAACCGGGTGTTGCGCTCGCCGACGTTGAGGCTGCTCATGCCGGCGATCACCGCGCCACCGCCGAAGACCTTGGCCTCCAGCGTCAGGCGCGAGGCGCCGCGCTTGAGCAATTCGTTGATAAGCAATTCCATCGCGTAGCTGCCGTAGCGCCCGCCCGAGGCGGCGCCATCCTTGCCTATGCCCTCCGGCAGCATGAAGTGGTTCATGCCGCCGATCCGGCGCTCGCGGTCCCACAGGCAGGCGGCGATGCATGAGCCCAGCGTGGTGGTGATCAGGATGTCCTCCTCATGGACGAAGTATTCGCCCGGCAGCACCTTGACCGCCTCGTTGCTGAAATGCGCATCCCAGTAGAAGAACGAGGCCATGCCTGGCTTGCGGGGTGCGGCCTTGAGCCGTTTCAGCCGTGGCGAGCCCCTGAGCACCGATGCCAGGGTCACCAGCGGACGCGGCGGAGAGGGGTGTGGGGTCATGCGCGGAATGTCCTTGCTCGCCGGTTTATCGGCAGCCGGTGCTCGAACTTCAGCGGGGGCGCCGACCTCAGACGCGCCGGTAGATCGTCTTGCCGCGCAGGCGGAACAAGTCCCGCGACTCGGTGAAATTCTCGGAATGGCCGACATAGAGCAAGCCGTCGCCTCGCAGCACGCCGTGCATCTGCTGCAGCACCCGGCGCTGCGTGGCGGCGTCGAAATAGATCATCACGTTGCGGCAGAAGATGATGTCGAAAGCATCCCCCAGCGACCAGTTGCTGTCCATCAGGTTGACGGGGCGGAACTCGATCCAGCGGGCCAGTTCGGGCTTGATGCGGATGAAGCCGGCGTTGTCGCCCTTGCCGCGCAGAAAGTGCCGCTGCAAGCGCTGCGGCGACAGCCCGCGCGCTTCGGCGGCGTAGACGCCGCGCTGGGCGGTGGCCAGCACCCTGGTATCGATGTCGCTGGCGACTATGCGCACCTGGGCCTGCGCGCCCAGCGTCTCAGCCACCGTCATGGCGATCGAGCAGGGCTCCTCGCCGGTGGAGGCAGCACTGCACCAGATGCGCAGCGGGCGGCCCGAGCGCGCGCGCAAATCGCCGATCAGGGCCTCGAAGTGGTGGTCTTCGCGGAAGAACGAGGTCAGGTTGGTGGTCAGGCAGTTGACGAACTCCTGCCACTCCGCGTCGCCCGCCGGCCCGCCGCGGGCCTGCAGGGCCTGCAGGTAATCGGCGAACGTGCGCTGTCCGGTCTCGCGCAGCCGGCGCGACAAGCGGCTGTAGACCATCGCCTGCTTGCCGTCGTTCAGGCTGATGCCCGCGCGCTGGTGGATCAGTTCGCGCACCCGGCCGAAGTCGGCGTCCGAGAGGGGGAACTCCTGTTCGATCGCCGGGCTGGCTGCGGCGCTGGGGGCCTGGTCGCCGCTGGCACGCCTGGTGGCAATCTCGATGCCGCCGTGGGCGGCCGCGGTGGGGTTTGGTCGGGGGAAAGCAATCTCGGTCATGGGCGCGTCGAGTGGCGTCGGGGTGCCGTGTAGGTGGCGTTTGGGTGGCGTTCCGGCGTCCGGGCGGTGGGTCAATCAAGGGCCGCGGCCAGGCCGGCCCCCCCGCTGCACAGTCTGGATGCGCATGGGCCCGGACCAGGGCTCGAAGTGAGGGGCCATCGCCACCCAGATTTGGGTCGGCCGGGCGTGCGCGCCCGCCAGGTGGTGGCCTGGCCCCTGGCGTTGTCGTGCCGGGCAAGCCGGCGCTGCATCTGGGACTGTCTACGGCCAGACGCTGATCGACCCCTTGGTGCACTCCTCCAGATTCGACCCAGCGCCGCGGCGGCTGGCAAACTGCGGCCACCATGACCGACAGCCTCGATCCCGACACCGCCGCCGCGCCGCCCATCACCCCTTTCGAGCGCCTGGCCGGAGAAGCCGGCGTCAGGGCTTTGGTGGACCGCTTCTACGACTTGATGGACCTGGAGCCTGTGTTTGCCGGCATCCGGGCCCTGCACCCCGCTATCCTGGACGGCTCGCGCGACAAGCTGCACTGGTTTCTGTGCGGCTGGCTGGGCGGTCCCAACCACTATGTCGAGCGTTTCGGCCACCCGATGTTGCGCGCCCGCCACCTGCCGTTTGCGATCGGCATCGCCGAGCGTGACCAGTGGCTGGCCTGCATGATGCAGGCCATGGCCGAGCAAGGCGTGGATCCCGCGCTGGCCCAGCGGCTGGCCGAAAGCTTTTTCGGCACCGCGGACTGGATGCGCAACAAGGGTGGGTGAGGCGGTGATCAGCCGCTGGCCGGGCGCGCGCTCCCGGCCAGCAACACCATCAGCGCGCCGGCGCCGCCTTGTGGCCCGCTGGCCTGGGCGAAGGCGATCACTTCGGCGCTCTGCGCCAGCCAGCGCTGCACCCGGGCCTTGAGCACCGGCTGCCGGCCGGGCGATCCGTTGCCCTTGCCATGCACCACCCGCAAACAGCGCCGACCCAGGCGGTGGCTGTCGCGGATGTAGCCAGCCAGCAGATCGCGCGCCTCGTCGCGGTTGCAGCCGTGCAGGTCGATCTGCCCCTGCAGCGCCCAATGGCCGCGACGCAGTTTGACCAGCACGTCAGGGCCTATGCCGGGGCGTCGGAAGCTCAGCCCGTCGTCGGTCAGCAGCAGCGACTCGAGGTTGACCTCGTCCGACATCGATTCGGCCAGCGCCGCCTGTTCATCGAGTTCGCGTTGGTGCGGGTGTGGCGCCGGGCGCGGCGTCTCGACATGCGCCTGCTGCCGGTCGCGCAGCGCATGCACCCGGCCCACGCTGCGGGCGAACAACCCGTGCGGCAGGGGCGTGTGGTGGGTCTGGGCACGCTGTGCAGCCAGGTCGCTGGCCTCGCGGGCCGCGCGGGCCTGGCGCTCGGCGGCTTCGCGCCGCGCAAGCCGAAGCCCGTCACGCAGGCTGCCCAGGTCGGCCAGGCTGCGCACCTTCACAGCAGGCCCCGCTCGGCGAACGACACCACCTGGCCGCGCCCGATCACCAGGTGGTCGAGCACCCGCACGTCGACCATGGCCAGCGCGCTCTTGAGCGACTGGGTCAGGAATTCATCGGCGCGCGACGGCTCGGCCACGCCCGACGGGTGGTTGTGGGCCAGGATCACCGCGCCGGCATTGCGTGCCAGCGCCAGTTTGACCACCTCGCGCGGGTAGACGCTGGTCTGGCCCAGCGTGCCGGCAAACATCTGGTCGAGCTTGATGAGCCGGTGTTGGGCGTCCAGAAACAGCACCGCGAACACCTCGTGCGGCAGGTTGCCCAGGTGGAGTTGCAGGTAGTCCTTGACCATCTGCGGCGAATCGAACACCGGCGCGTCGCTCAGACGCTGTGCCAGCGCGCGGCGTGCCATCTCGATCACCGCGGCCAGTTCGGCGCGCTTGGCCGGCCCTATGCCCTTGATCGCCAGCAGGTCGGCCGCCTGGGCATGCAGCAGGGCGGCAAAGCCGCCGAAGCGGTCGAGCACCGCACCGGCCATCTGCAGCACCCCCTGTCCCCGTACGCCGGTGCGCAGCAGCAGCGCCAGCAGTTCGGGGTCGGACAGGCTGGCTGCACCATGCTCGAGCAGCTTTTCACGCGGTCGGGCTTCAGCGGGAAGTTGCTTGATCGACATGGTGGGTTGGTGTCAGGTTGTCGACGGGTTGGCGCGGCGAGGCCAGTGGTGGTGACCCTTAGAATGGGACGAAGTCTATGCGCCCGGCCCGGGCGCGGCGTCCCCCATCCAATCCCCCCAAAGCGTGATCACCATTCAGGAGGGGTCGTTCCTGACCCTGCATTACCGGCTCGCGGGCCCCGACGGCGCGGATGTGGTCAACACCTTTGCCGACAAGCCGGCCACGCTGTCGCTGGGCACGGGCCAGCTGGCCCCGGCGATGGAACGGCGCCTGATCGGCCTGGCCGAAGGCGTGCGCGAGCGCTTCGAACTGGCCGCGGGCGAGGCCTTCGGGACGCGCAACCCGGAGTTGCTGCAGCGCGTCAAGCGCAAGCTGCTGGCCGAACTGGGTGACCCGGACGCCGAGTACAACGTCGGCGACGTGGTGCAATTCCCCACCCCGGACGGCGGCGGTAGTTATGCCGGCGTGGTGCGCGATACTGGCGAGAACTGGCTGCTGTTCGACTTCAACCACCCGCTGGCCGGGCTGCCCGTGACCTTCGAAGTGCATGTGATCGGGGTGCTGTGATGAAGCCCGAAGCCCAGGCGCGGGTCGACGACGTGCTGCTGGCCGAGCCGCGCGGCTTTTGCGCCGGCGTCGACCGGGCGATCGAGATCGTCGAGCGCGCGCTGTTGCGCTTTGGCGCACCGATCTACGTGCGCCACGAGATCGTCCACAACACCTATGTCGTCAACGACCTGAAGTCCCGAGGGGCGATCTTCATCGAGGACCTGGCCGACGTGCCGCCCGGCGCCACGCTGGTGTTTTCGGCCCACGGTGTCAGCCAGGCTGTGCGCATCGAGGCCGATGCGCGGGGTTTCCAGGTCTTCGACGCCACCTGCCCGCTGGTCAGCAAGGTCCATGTCGAGGTGGCCAAGCTGGCCCGCGAGGGCTATGAGTTCGTGATGATCGGCCACAAGGGGCATCCCGAGGTCGAAGGCACGATGGGCCAGCTCTCCGAGGGCATCTACCTGGTCGAGGACATCGCCGACGTGGCCGGCGTCCAGCCGCGCGGCGATAGGCTCGCAGTGGTGACGCAGACCACGCTGAGCGTGGACGACGCCGCGGCCATCCTGGCCGAGGTCAAGCGCTTGTTCCCGCATGTGCGCGAGCCCAAGCAGCAGGACATCTGCTACGCCACCCAGAACCGGCAGGACGCGGTCAAGCTGATGGCGCCGCAGGTCGACATCGTGATCGTCGTCGGCAGCCCGACCAGCAGCAACAGCAACCGTCTGCGCGAACTGGCCGAGCGCCTGGGCACGCCGGCACACCGGGTCGACACGGCGGACGACCTGCAGCCGGCCTGGTTCGAAGGCAGGCCGCGCGTCGGCCTGACCGCCGGCGCTTCGGCCCCCGACATCCTGGTGCAGCAGGTGATCGCCCGGCTGCGGGCGCTGGGCATGGTGAGCCTGCGGCGCATGTCCGGAGTCGAGGAGACCGTGCACTTTCCGCTGCCCAAGGGCCTGGGTGACCGGGCCATGGGCGAGTTCTCCGCCGCCCGATCCTGAAGGCTGCCATTCAAAATCGCTGTAGAACGGCACCCGCGCGGTGCCGTTTGCACAAGATCTTCCGTCTCGCCCTGAATTCCGGACCCAAGGACCCCCATGCTCGACATCACCCATCTGCGCCGCGACCTGCCCGCCGTGGTGGCCAGGCTAGAAGCCCGCAAGACCCCGCAACCCTTTCTCGACGTCGCGCGCTTCACCGCGCTGGAGGCCGAGCGCAAGACGCTGCAGACCCGAACCGAGGACTTGCAGGCCAGCCGAAACAGCCTTTCCCGGCAGATCGGCCAGCGCAAGGGCAAGGGCGAAGATGCGTCGGCGCTGATGGCCGAGGTCGCCGGTCTGGCCGACGAGATGGGTGCCGGCGCCGCGCGGCTGGAGGCGATACAGGCCGAGTTGCAGTCTCTGCTGATGGCCCTGCCCAACCTGCCCGATGCCAGCGTTCCGGTGGGCGCGGACGAGAGCGCCAACGCCGAGGTGCGGCGCTGGGGCACGCCGGGACAGTACGGATTCCCGGTCAAGGACCATGTCGACCTGGGTGCGCCGCTGGGGTTGGATTTCGAGCTCGGCGCCAAGCTCAGTGGAGCCCGCTTCTGCTTCCTCAAGGGCAAGATCGCCCGGCTGCACCGGGCGCTGGCGCAGTTCATGCTGGATGTGCAGACCGAGGAGCATGGCTATACCGAGTGCTACACGCCCTACATCGTCAACCGCGAAATCCTGGAGGGCACCGGCCAGTTGCCCAAGTTCAAGGAGGACATGTTCTGGGTGCTGCGCGGCGGCGACGAGGACCAGCCCGAGCAGTACCTGATCTCGACCTCGGAGATCTCGCTGACCAACAGCGTGCGCGAGCAGATCCAGAAGGCCGAGGACCTGCCGATCAAGCTCACCGCGCACAGCCCTTGTTTCCGTTCCGAAGCCGGGTCGTCCGGGCGCGACACCCGCGGCATGATCCGCCAGCACCAGTTCGACAAGGTCGAGATGGTCCAGGTGGTCGCGCCCGAGCACAGCGAGGCCACGCTCGAGGCCATGGTCGGCCATGCCGAGGCCATACTGCAGAAGCTGGAACTGCCCTACCGGGTGGTGCTGCTGTGCACCGGCGACATGGGCTTCGGCGCGGTCAAGACCTACGACCTTGAGGTCTGGCTGCCGGCGCAGGCCACCTACCGCGAGATCAGCTCGTGCAGCAACTGCGGCGATTTCCAGGCCCGGCGCATGCAGGCGCGCTTCCGTCGCACCGGTGGCAAGGCCGACGCCAAGCCCGAGTTGCTGCACACGCTCAATGGCTCGGGATTGGCGGTGGGCCGCGCGTTGGTGGCGGTTCTCGAGAACCACCAGCGGGCCGACGGCAGCATCTGGATTCCGGCCGCGCTGCGGCCCTATCTCGGTGGCCTTGACTGCCTTGTCGCTTGATGCGCTATACTTGAGGGCTTGACCCGGTCGACACTGGGCAACTGATCGGCCTGGAGAGGTGGCAGAGTGGTCGAATGTACCTGACTCGAAATCAGGCGAACCGCAAGGTTCCGAGGGTTCGAATCCCTCCCTCTCCTCCAGCTAAATCAACAACTTAGACCGCTTAGGCGGTCTTTTTCTTGTCAGTCTCAGAATCGGTGCGTGGAGATTTCTGCCGGCCGATCTTGTTGATGGCCGTTCCCAGGGTCGATTTCAGTAGGCGTGTGTACCGATCTGTGGAGCGCTGATCCCGGTGCCCCAGCACCTTGCCGATTGTGTGGAGATCCACCCCCGCATTGACCAGCTCGCTGGCCGTGCTGTGGCGAAGGTCGTGGAAGTGGATGCCGTTGCCGACCGTCTTGGCTCGCGCCCGCTGCCAATCGGCCTGGAGGGTGCGGCGGTTCATCGTCAGGGGCAGGTGCTGCAGACAGACCAGGATGCGCGGGTGCGCGGGCACGACGCGCGGGTCGCCGTTCTTGGTGTCGGCCAGTACCAGCAGGTTCTCGACGACCTCGACGCGAAACAACTCGCCCAGGCGCAGCCCATAGTAGAAGGCCACCCGGATGCCTCGGGCAAGCAACTCTTTCCAGGTCCGCGGCCAGCCGTAGCCGCCGCGGGTCTCGGCGTGGATCGCCTTGATATGCACCAGCAATGCATCGTCGCTGAGGTGGCGGCGCTGCGTATCGCTGGCACTGCGCACGAAGTGCTCGTGGTACCCGGCCACGCTGACCTCCAGCACCCGGCATTGCACAAACAATGCGGGCCCGGATCGAAGGTGCGATGGTGCTGGACTGGCATCGCAGCGTGTCGCTGCGGCTGGATTTGCGCTGACCCGATGCCGACCAGACGCTGCGGCGCCTGGCTGGTGCCGCAGGTCACGGTTTACCGATCTTTACCCTGCGAACAATTGGCGCGACAACCTGGCTGACCACAATCGGCCGCATCAACTTTCACAGTGAGGTGATCAGGATGTCTCCAGGCTTTGCGCTTCCCCTCCCGGCATTGCCGCTGGCCCTGCATCGTCGTGCGCTGGCCCCGCTGCTGTTTGCGCTTGCCGGGGCCGCCGTGTCGCTCGCGCAGGCCCAGCCCATGGGCGCCGGTGGTCCGATGGGGCCGAGGGATCGGCCCGGCATGGCGCACCACGGCATGGGGCCTGGCATGGCCGGCGGCCCGATGATGACTGACCGCATGCTCGATGCGGCGGGTGCCAGCGCCGAGCAGAAAGCCCGCGTGAACGAGATCCTCAAGCGCGCGCACGAGGATATGACCCAGCAGCGTGAGGGGGGCCGTGAATTGCGCCAGCAGATGATGGCCGTGATGGCTGCGCCAAAAATAGACGCCGCTGCCGCCGAGTCCTTGCGTCAGAAGATGCTTGCTCGCCACGATGCGGCCAGCAAGCGCCACCTTCAGGCCCTGCTCGAAGCCAGCGCGGTGCTCACGCCCGAGCAGCGCCAGAAACTGGCCGAGCGCATCAAGGGGCGCCACGACTTGATGGAACGCCAACTGCGCGAGCGTCAGGCCCTCGAGCCGCGCCAATGAATGACGCCGACGGTGCTTGACGCCAGGGTGGGTCGCGCGCTGGCAGACTGTCGTCCCCGTGGCTTGCTGTGCCGAAACCAAGTGCCATGACACCGAAGCTGCTGCTCATCGATGACGACGCCCGCCTGACCGCGATGGTCGGCGACTACCTGCGCGCCAACGGCTACGTGGTGGAGGTGGCCGGCACGCTGGCCGCCGGTCGCGAGCGCCTGCGCCAGGGCCACCATGACGCGCTGGTGCTCGACCTGATGCTGCCCGACGGCGACGGACTCGACCTGACCCGCGAACTGCGCGCCGACCCGCGCTTCAAGCGATTGCCGCTGCTGATGCTGACGGCCCGCGGCGAACCGTTGGACCGGGTGCTGGGCTTGGAGCTCGGTGCCGACGACTACCTCGCCAAGCCCTTCGAGGCGCGCGAGTTGCTGGCCCGCATCAAGGCCTTGCTGCGGCGCGCCCAGCCTGACGAGGCGACCGACGGCCAACTGCGGTTTGGCCGGCTAGAGATCGACCTCGGTGCCCGCCAGGCCCGCATCGACGGCAAGGCCTGCGACCTGACCGGCCATCAGTTCGACCTGTTGGTGGTGCTGGCCCAGGGGGCCGGCCGCGTGCTCAGCCGCGACCAGATCATGGACTCGCTCAAGGGCCACCCGATCGAGGCCTTCGACCGCAGCATCGACGTCCATGTCTCGCGCATCCGTGCCTGCATCGAGGACGACCCCAAGACGCCCAAGCGCTTGCTGACGGTGCGCGGCTCGGGCTATGTCTTCGCCCGCAAGCAGGATGCCGACGAGTGAGCGGCTGATGCACCGCCGATGAAATCGCTCTACCTGCGCATCTGGCTGACCGTGGTGGCCGCGCTGGCCTTGTTCGCACTGGTCTCGGGTTGGATGTGGCAGCGCCATGTCGAGCAGGAGCGGGTGCGCTTCGAGGCCGCAGCCAGTGAGCGCCTGTCGGCCTGGGCCGAACTGGTGCAGCGCGCCTTGCCCACCGCCGATGCGCCTCTGGCCGAGCAGGCCGAGGCGCTGCGTGAATGGTCGACGCGCTTGCGCGTCCCGCTGGCGCTGGACGACCGGCGCGGCGCGCGCATTGGCGCGTCCGACAGTTTCCTGCGGCGGGAGGCCGACGGCGGGCCGCCGGCCACGGCGGTGCGGCTCGACGATGGACGAACACTGTGGATGGCGCGGCGCCTGATGCGGCGCCCGCCGTCAGACGCCACATCGGTGCAGGAGGTGATGGCCTGGCGCGGCCTGGCCAGTGGTTCGCCGGTCAGGCCGACCGCGCCTGGCCCTACGCTGGGCGAACATGCGCCAGGCCCGTCGCTGGGCCAGCGGCCGCAGGGCTTGCCCCTGCTGCCGGCGTTTTCCGGGCTGCCGCGCTTGCCTGACTTGCCCTTTGGCCTGCCGCAGGCGATCGGGCCGCTGATCCTGGTGGCGATGCTGTTCGTGGCCGTGGCCGCGGGCGCCTACCCGGTGGTGCGCCGGCTGACGCGCCGCCTGGAAATGCTCAAGCAAGGGGTCGAGGCTTTTGGTGCCGGCGACCTCGCCCAACGCGTGGACGCGTCGGGCCGCGACGAGGTGGCTGCCGTGGCCGCCACCTTCAACCAGGCCGCCGGCCGCATCGAGCAGATGGTGCGCAGCCACCAGACCTTGCTGGCCAACGCCAGCCATGAGCTGCGCTCACCGCTGGCCCGGCTGAAGATGGCGGTGGCGATGGTCGCCGAACTGCCCGAGTCGCGGCGCACCGATCTTCGGCGCGAGATCGACACCAATGTGGCCGAGCTCGACGCGCTGGTCGAGGAGGTGCTGCTGGCGAGCCGGCTCGATGCCAACCCGACGCTGGCGCCTGGCGAACCGGTCGACCTGCTGGGTGTGGCCGCCGAGGAGGCCGCGCTGGTGGGCGCCGAAGTCGAGGCCATGGGCCTGGCCGGGCAAGGCCTGGTGATCATGGGCACTGAACGGCTGTTGCGCCGGGTCTTGCGCAACCTGCTGGAGAACGCGCGCCGCTACGGTGGCGACCAGGTCCACATCGAGGTGGCCAAGGCGGCCGACGGGTCGGCCCAGGTTCGGGTGAGTGACCACGGCCCCGGCGTGCCGCCCGAACTGCGCGAACGCATCTTCGAGCCTTATTTCAGGCTGCCCGGCCATACCGAGCGCGAGGGCGGCGTCGGGCTTGGCCTGAGCCTGGTGCGCCAGATCGTGCAGCGCCATGGCGGCCAGGTCCACTGCGAGGCCCGCGCGGGCGGTGGCAGTTGTTTTGTCGTCAGGCTGCCGCTTGGCCCGCCGGGTCAGGCCGCGCCGGCGCGACGCCAGCCGTGATGACGTGGGCGCGGCGTTGGCGTGACAGCACCCAGGCCAGCAGCCCCGTCAGCGCGAAGGCGGTCAGCGTCAGCCCGGTGGTCGAGGCGATCCAGAAGCCACGTGCCCCTTGCCAGCCTGCCGGCAGGCCCAGCAAGCGCGGCAAGTGGCCGAATGCCAGCGCGTAGCCGCCGCCCAGCCCGACGCCCCACAGCGCTCCGACGAAGATCAGCATCGGTGCGGTGGCGATGCGCCAGGCGCGCAGCACGAAGCTGGCCACCGTCTGCACCGCGTCGGCGGCGTGGAACAGCGCCACCCAGGCCAACAGCGGCAGCGTCGCGGCCACCACCACCGGGTTGTCGGTGTAGAGCTGCACCACCTGAGCGCGCGCCGCGAACACGCTGCTGCCCACCACCAGCGCCAGCATCAGCGCGAACTGCATGCCGTGCCAGCCGAGACGGCGCGCGTCGCGCAGATCGCCCGCGCCTATGCGCTGGGCCACCAGCGTGCTGGTCGCGTTGGCCAGGCCCATGGGCATCATGAACAGCAGCGACACCAGGTTGGCGGCGATCTGGTGCCCCGCAACCGCGATCTCGCCCAGCCGCGAGATGAAGATCGCCATGAAGGCGAAGCCCGTCACCTCGACCAGGATGGACAAACCTATCGGCACGCCCAGGTGCAGCAGCGCGCGCAGCGACGCGCCATGCAGCGCGCGTTGGCCGGGTGCGGCGAGCTCGAAGCGGCGGTAGAACGGATCACGCCGCATCAGCGCCCAGGCCAGCAAGGCCTGCAGCCACATTGCGATCAGCGTGGCGATGCCGCAGCCGACCACGCCCAGCGCCGGGATACCCAGCGCGGGTACGCCCGAGACCAGCGCCATCGACAGCGGCACCTTGAGCCCCAGTCCGCCGATCTGCAGCACCATCACCGCCTTGGGCCGGGAGACTGCGACGTTGAAGCCGCGGTAGACCGTGAACATCAGCGCGGCCGGCAGCGCGAAGGCCAGCGCCAGCAGGTAGCCGCGCACCTTCCCGGCCACAGCCGGGCTGGCCTGGGCCAGCGCCAGGAATGGCGCCGGAAACGCCAGCAGGGTGCTGCCCAGCAGCGCCAGCGCCAGCGCCAGCCACAAGGCCTGCCAGGCCTGGTGGCCGGCTTCGCGCAGCCGCTGGGCGCCGTAGAGTTGGCCGACGATGGGGCCGATCGCCAGTACCACGCCCATCAGACCGATGAAGACCGTGATATAGGTGGCGCCGCCCACCGCCAGCGCGGCCAGGTCGGTGGGCGAGTGGCGGGCCACCAGCACCGTGTCGACGGTGCCGAAACCCAGCACCGCCACCTGGCCGACGAACACCGGCCAGGCCAGCGGCACGATGCGGCGCACGCTGGCGCGCAGGCTGTTCGTCATGGGCGTGCCGCGCCAGGTGCCTGCGCCGAGGCCGGACCGCGCGCCCGCTCGGCATAGCGGTTGAAGCGCCAGGCCGTGGCTTGCAGCGTGATGCGGTGCCAGACATCGCGCTTCTCGGCCGGGCTGAGCAGCGGCCAGTGCTGCACCTCGCCTTCGGTGCGGCCACAGCCCTTGCACAGCGCGTCGCCCTGGGCGGTCGAGCAGATCGCGATGCAGGGCGCATCCGGCATCTGCTGGTACCAGGCGAGCCAGGCCTGCGCAGCGGCGTCCGGCATGGCCGCCTCGTCGGCCAGGGGCTCGCGGTAGTAGACCATCAGCGCATAGACGTCGGCCAAGGCCAGCACCTCGGCGCAGGCGGTGATGCCGTCGTGGGAGGGGTTGCGCTCACGCCACCAGTTGATGGCGGCTTCGATGTCGATGAGGTGGATGCCGGCCATGGGCGCTGTCGGGCGTGCCACGCGGGCAGGTAATCAAGGGGGCGGAGGGCGCGCGGCACGGGCCTTGCCGGCCGCTGGCACGCATCAGGGGGCAGAGCATAGCGCCTTCAGACCATGGGATCCGGGCACCGAAACGGAAAAAGCGGGCGCGAGGCCCGCTTTCCGGTGGGGGGTGAGCCGGCCAACAGCGCTTGCGTGCTGTCAGCCGCGTTCACTCAGCGCGGGGTGCGGCGCGGGCCGAAGCCCGGCTTGGCACCGAAGGCCGGGCGGGCCGGGCGGTCGCTGCCGCCGCCGAAGCCTTCACGCGCCGGGCGGTCGTTGCCGCCGGCAAATGCGCCAGGTCCGCCGTTGCCGCGGGGGGCCTGGCTGCGGCTGTCGTTGCGGAAGCCGCCTTCGCGGAAACCCCCTTGCGGTGCGCCGTCACGGAAACCTCCTTGCGGACGGCCGGCGTCCCGGAAACCGCCTTGCGCATGGCCTTCGTCGCGGTGGCCACCGTGCGGACGCGAATCTTCGGCGCGGAATCCGCCGCCGGTATGGCCGCCGGCATTGCCGCCAAAACCGCCAGCCGGACGCCGGTCGGCATTGAAGCCGCCGCTGCCGCCACCGCCGAAACTGGCGCGGTCATTGCCACGGTCGGCACGCGGGCCGCCAAAGCTCGGCCGGCCACGGCTGCCGAAGCCCGGCTTGCCAGCAAAGCCCGAGCCGCTCGGGCCGCTCATCGTCGGCGCGGTGTACTTGGGTTCCAGGCCAGGCACCACCGCCACGGCGATGGTCTGGGTCGTGAAGCGCTCGATGCGGCGGATCATGCCGACGTCGCGGCGCTCGGCCAGCGTGATCGCCAGGCCGTTGCGCCCGGCGCGGCCGGTGCGGCCGATGCGGTGGATGTAGTCTTCCGGCTTCATCGGCAGGCCGTGGTTGATCACATGGCTGATGGTGGGCACGTCGATGCCGCGTGCGGCAACGTCGGTGGCCACCAGCACGCGCAGATGGCGGCTGCGCAGGTCTTGCAGCACGCGGTTGCGCTTGCCCTGCGGCATGCCGCCGTGCAGCGCCGCGACGGCATGGCCGATCTGGGCCAGCTTGAACGCCACTTCGTCGGCATCACGCTGGGTGCTGGTGAAGACCAGACACTGGTCCATGTCCTTGTCGGTCAGCAACTGCTCGAGCAAGGCATGCTTGTGGTGCATGCTGTCGGCCCAGTGCAGACGCTGCTCGATGCCGGCATGGCTGTCGGTGTGGCTGTCGACGCTGATGCGCTGCGGCTCCTTGGTGAGTTGCTGGGCCAGGTGGCCGACGTTGCCGGCGAAGGTGGCCGAGAACATCAGGGTCTGGCGCGTTTCCGGCAGGCTCTGGGCGATGGTGGTGATGTCGTCGATGAAGCCCATGTCGAGCATGCGGTCGGCTTCGTCGAGGATCAACATCTCGACGTTGGCCAGGATCGCTGCGCCCGAGTTCATCAGGTCGAGCAGGCGGCCTGGGGTGGCGATCAGCACGTCGAGAGGGGCGCGCAGCGCCTTCAACTGGGCCTGGTAAGGCACGCCGCCGACGACGTGGGCCACCTTCAGCCCTGACACGCCGTAACCATAGACCGAGCAGGCCTTGGAAACCTGCTGCGCCAACTCACGGGTGGGTGCCAGCACGAGGATGCGCGGGCCGAAGGTTTTGCCCTTCTCTCGCTTCTTGGCCGGGTCGTTGCGGGCGTCGAGGATGCGTTGCAGCGCCGGCCAGACGAAAGCGGCAGTCTTGCCGCTACCGGTCTGTGACGACACCAGCAGGTCGCGGCCGGTCAGCGCGACCGGAACGGCGCGGGCCTGCACGTCGGTCGGGCTGGGGTAGCCGGCGTGTGTGATCGCCTTGACGATCTCCTGGGCCAGGCCGAGGGCGGCGAATTCAGCGCCGTTGGGCACGGCAACAGGGGCCACGGCATCGACATTGTCGAGGGCCAGGGCGGGTTCGTGGGCGAGGTCAAAACTCATGGCAGTAACTTTCAGCAATAGCTCGGCCCGCCTCGGTGGCTTGTGGCCACGGCAAGACAGACCACGGTGTCGCACAGGAATGCGAACGACCGCGGTGGGGTCGCGACTTCTTTGGAAGGGTGGGGCAAACCACGGGCGACCCGGCTGGCCGGAAGTGCCTGAAGTTCTTTGCCCAAACGTCCTGAAGCGACGGCATCGCCGCCAACCAGGACTCGAGACGCGGTGAGATCCCAGCGCTGAAGGTTCAGCTTGTGTGCGGGGCCCGGCTCGATAAAGGGTCAGAGGGGATGAACGAACAACGCCAAGCAGGCTTGGCATCAACGAAGATTATGACAGAGATTGGCGACGCGTGTTGGCGGTGTTTCTTGGCGGCGATCGGGCAAGCGCGGGCCCGGTTCAAACCGGGCCCGCGCCGGCCTGGATCAGGTCGCTGGCCTTCTCGGCGATCATGATGGTCGGTGCGTTGGTGTTGCCCGCCACGATGCGCGGCATGATCGACGCATCCACCACCCGCAGCCCCTGCAGGCCATGCACCCGCAGGCTGGCGTCGACCACGTCGTCGGCGCCCGGTCCCATCCGGCAACTGCCGACCGGGTGGTAGATGGTGTCGGCGAACTGGCGGATGTAGGCAGCGATCTGCGCGTCGCTGCGGGCCGACGCAGACGCCGCCCCCTCGCGCCCGCCCAGGCCGGTCAGCGCCGGCTGGGCCAGGATCTCGCGCATCAGCTTGACACCCGCGACCATGCGGTCCATGTCGTCAGGGGTCGACAGGAAGGCCGGATCGATCAAGGGTGCGGCCAACGGGTCGGCGCTGGCCAAGCGCACGCTGCCGCGGCTTTCGGGCGTCAGCAGGCAGACATGGCAGGAATAGCCGTGGCCGAACACCGTGGTGCGGCCATGGTTGACCAGCTTGCCGATCACGAAATGGAGTTGCAGATCAGGCGCCGCCTGCTGCGGGCTGCTGCGGATGAAGCCGCCGGCCTCGGCGAAGTTGGTCGTCAGCGTGCCGGTGCGGTGCTTGCGCCACTCCAGCGCGCCCGAGACCGCATGGCGCAAGCCGGTGAACGACAGGCCGAACAGGTCGGTGGCCTGGGGCGCATCCACCACCTGCACCACGTCGACATGGTCGTGCAGTGCCTGACCGACGCCGGGCAGGTCGTGCAGCACCGGGATGCCCAGGGATTGCAGGTGGGCGCCGGGTCCGACACCGCTGAGCATCAGCAACTGCGGCGACTGCAGCGCGCCGGCGCTGAGCAGCACCTCGACGCGTGCCATCACCTGGTGGCGGGCGCCGTCCTGCAGGTACTCGACACCGGTCGCGCGCCGGCCGTCGAAAAGGATGCGGGTGGCCTGCGCGCCGGTGATCACCTGCAGGTTGGGGCGGTCCAGCGCCGGGCTCAGGTAGGCCTTGGCCGCGCTGCAGCGCTCGCCGTTGCAGTGGGTGACCTGGTACGGGCCCACCCCTTCCTGGGTCGAGCCGTTGAAATCCGGATTCAGCGCATGGCCGGCCTGCTGGGCGGCCTGCACGAACAGTGACGAGCAGCGGTTAGGTTGCGACAGGTCCTGCACCTGCATCGGGCCGCCGCTGCCATGCCAGGCATCGGCGCCGCGGGTGTTGTGCTCGGCGCGCTTGAAATAGGGCAGCACCTCGTCGAAGGACCAGCCCGGGTTGCCGCTGGCAGCCCAGCCGTCGTAGTCGCCGTGCTGACCGCGGACATAGCACATCGCGTTGATCGAACTCGATCCGCCCAGCACCTTGCCGCGCGGCTGGTAGCCGCGGCGTCCCCCCAGACCGGGCTGAGGCACGGTCTCGAAGCCCCAGTTCATGCCCTTGACCTTGGCCATCAGCGCCAGGCCGGCCGGGCAGTGGATCAGCACGCTGCTGTCGGGTGCGCCGGCCTCCAGCAACACCACCCGCACGAGCGGGTCTTCGGTCAGGCGCGCCGCCAGCACGCAGCCGGCCGAGCCCCCGCCAACCACCACATAGTCGAACATCCTTGCTCCCCCAGGCAGCTTGACCCACCCCATGCCGACCCGGACGGCAGGGTCGATCGATGATATCGACGGCGGTGGCTCAACCGTAGGCTGGAGAACCGTCTCTAGTGCTGGCCAGCGTGCCTGCGTCTGTTCTTGTCACTGGCCAGTCCAATACGTGTTACAGTCTGGGCACAGACATGCACGAGGCCGTTTCCACAAGGTCTTACTCCCGTACCGCCCGATGTCATTGCAGCGTCAATTCGTTGAAATGCCAGAGGGTACGTCCAGGTTTGAACTCCCGGTTCGACGTTTCTTGAGTGTTTCTGTCCGCGTTGGGTGCATTCCAGCGCGGGGGCATTATTTTCATCAACAGACTCAAAAGGAACATCTCCATGAGCACCACCCAAACTGGCGTCGTCAAATGGTTCAACGATGGCAAGGGCTTCGGCTTCATCACTCCTGAAGACGGCAGCAAGGATCTCTTCGCTCACTTCAGCGAAATCCGCAACAACGGCGGCTTCCGCAGCCTGGCCGAAAACCAGCGCGTCGAATTTGAAGTGAAGCAAGGCCCCAAGGGCTTGCAAGCGGCGAACATCCGCCCGCTGTAAATTCTGGGGCGCTGCCAGCGCCCTGAATAGCACCGGAGGCCAAAAGTGTCCGGTGACGCGAAAAAACCGCACCTGTAAAGGTTGCGGTTTTTTTTCGTCCTGTTTTTGCCCGGTTAGCCTGAGGGGTCGATGCTGCCCGATCGTGACCGGGCGGGCAAGCGCCTCAGCCGGCGGCTGGCGGCGTGGTTGCGGGCTCTGCCGGCGCGTCGGGAGAAGGATCGTCGCCTGGTTCAGAGCCGTCTGCGCCCGTGCCCTGTTTCTTCTTCTGCAGCTTTTCTTCGTTCTTGCGCTTCTTGGCCAGTTCACGCTGGCGTTTCTCGTATGAGTAATTCGGGGTCGCCAAGGCGGTGCTCCTTTGTAAGGGCTGGCGCGCGCCGGTCGCGCGTCGAAGCTAACCCGCAGCATAAGGCATAGGCCGACCCGCTCGCGTGACCCCCTGCGGGGCTGACCTTAGCCGCCCGCGGCGACGCGCCGACAAAAAAGCCAAGGGCCACCGAGGTGGCCCTTGCTGACGGACATGGTGCTTGAGGCCACGACCGGGTGTTTTGGCGCCGGGTACGGGTTCCGGTCTTTCGCCCATTGGTGCGGTCGGTTGTCGCCAAGACATGTTTATTCTGATTCGATCTGATGACAGCACAATGACGAGAAGCAAGGTTTTTGCCTGGCAACTGCAACTTCCTGTGCCAAGAGGCAAGAGGCTGCAGTGCAAAACCAGGCGCCTGCAGCCGGCGCTGGCCCGGCGCAAGCGCGCCGGCGCCTGATTCGCGCCCCGGCGCGGCGGGTTCAGGCTGGCAGCAACTTGGCAGCCGAGGCAAGAATCACCAGATCGGAGTCGGCGCAGGCCACGCAGGGCAGGATCCAGCCTTCGTCTTTTTCTTCCGCCAGCAAGCCGGGCCACTCGACGAGGTAGTGGATCTGGCCACTCAGCAGTCGCGCCAGGCAGGCGCGGCAGCTGCCGTTGCGGCAGGAACTGGGCAGGCGAACGCCGGCCGCCAGTGCCGCCTGCAGCAGGCTGTGGCCGGCTGGCACCGGCACCCGCCAAGCGCCGGGCTGGACAGTCATGCCGTGCGGCCGCGGGGCGTTGGGCTGGCTCGCTCCACAATCGGCCATCAACCCGCCGGCAGCGCCCGGGTGAAGACCAGGACCTGGTTGTTGGCGGGCAGCGCCCGGCGCTGGCCCAGCACCAGACCCGCGCTGACGGCCTGCGCCGCGATCTCGTGCAGCCAGCGCAGTCCCCAGACCGGGTTGCGCGCGCGCAGGTCGGCATCGAAGGCCAGGTTGCCCGGCGACAGAGGCTCTTCCTGGACCCGGTAGGGTCCGTAGGTGATCAGTTGGCCGGCAGGGGCAAGCAGGCGCGCCGCGCCACGCATCAGCGCGCAGCAGCAGGCCCAGGGCGCGATGTGCAGCATGTTGGCGCAGAAAATCGCGTCCCAGGGCGCAGCACCGGGCGACTCGACCGGCCAGGCGGGGTGCAGCACGTCGAGCCGCAGCGGCGACAGCAGACCCGGGCAAGGGCAGGCGGCTGACCAGGCGGCGATGGCGTCCAGCGACTGCGGATCGGGATCGCTGGGCTGCCACTGCCAGCCGGGCAGGCCGGCTGCACAGTGTGCTGCGTGCTGGCCGGTGCCGGAGGCGATCTCGAGCAGGCGGCCTGTCGGCGGCAGCAGGTCTTGCAGCGTGGCCAGGATCGCGCCCTTGTTGCGTTCGGCGGCGGGACTGGTCGGGCATGGCGGGGGCAAGGTCATGGCGGACAGTCTGCCATGGTCGGCTCCATCGCAGTGCAGCTGGCTGGTGCAGCGCGCCGCAACGCCGATCACAATGCAGCTTTCAAGCCAGCGAGAACCTCATGCAGATCATTCCCTTCGAATTGCGTGGCGAGTTCATCACGCTCGACCGCTTGCTCAAGGCCACCGGCCTGGCCAGCAGCGGGGGCGGCGCCAAGTCCATGGTGGCCGATGGCAAGATCCAGGTCGACGGCCGCGACGAATCGCGCAAGACCGCCAAACTGCGCGCCGGCCAGGTGGTGAGCCTGGCGGGCGCTCGCATCCGGCTGCTGCCTCCCGGCAGCGTGGTGCCCGTGGCGGCGGATGCGCCAAGCGCGGATTGAGGGCGGCTGCCCAGGGTCCGCGCGGTGTCAGACGCCACGCCGATCCTGCCGCTGGCAAGCCCGTCGTCGAGACGGCCCTGATCACCGGCGCATCCTCAGTCACAGGCGAAGCCCTGGCCGGATGTCTTGCCCGCCCCGGCTTCAGCCTGGTGCTGATCACGCGCCGCGCCTGCTGTCGCGCCGGTTGACGTGAGCCCAGGGGCGTTCTGCGCCGTCACACCACCGTCGGTCAGGCCTACCCCGTGGCGGCCTGCACCGCCAGGCAGGCCACGGCCTGGACGCCGGTCGTCTGCAGCGCGGGTGTCTGCTGCCGGCAGCGCGCCACTGCGATCGGGCAGCGGGTGTGGAAAGCGCAGCCCGAAGGCGGGTTGATCGGCGACGGCAGTTCGCCCTGCAGCAGGATGCGCTGTCGCCGCAGTGCCGGATTGACGGTCGGCGTGGCCGACAGCAGCGCCTGGGTGTAGGGATGGCGCGGGTTGCCGAAGATCGCCTCGCGCGGCCCCTGCTCGACCACCCGGCCGAGGTACATCACCATCACCTCGTCGGCGACATGGCGCACCACGCCCAGGTCGTGAGAGATGAAGACATAGGCCACGCCCGTGGCCTGCTGCAGGTCGACCAGCAGGTTCAGCACCTGCGCCCGGATCGAGACATCGAGCGCCGACACCGGCTCGTCGAGCACCAGCACGCGTGGTTTGATCATCAGCGCGCGGGCGATCGCGATGCGCTGGCGCTGGCCGCCCGAAAACATGTGCGGCCAGCGGCTGAAGCTCTCGTCGCCCATGCCCACCTGGCGCAGCATCGCGCGCGCAGCGTGCTCGCGCTCAGCCTGATCGGCCACGCCGTTGACGAGCAGCGGCTCCATCAGCGCCGCCCCCACGGTCTGGCGCGGGTTGAGCGAGCCGTAGGGGTTCTGGAACACGATCTGAACCGCACGGCGCAGCCGGCTGCGGGCAGCGTCGTCGGCATGGGTCCGGTCGGCCACGTCCGCGCCGTCGATCAGCAACCGGCCCCGGCTGGGCGGCTCGATCATCGTCAGCAGCCGCGCCAGCGTGCTCTTGCCGCAGCCCGATTCGCCCACCACGGCCAGCGTGCGGCCGGCATGCACCTTGAACGACACGCCGGCCAGCGCATGCACCACCGCGGGCGCCGCGAACAGGCCGCGCCGCACCGGGTAGTCGCGGTGCAGGTCGCAGGCTTCCAGCACCGGCGCCGCGCCGTCTTGCGCCACGCCAGCGGCGGGATCGGACAGGCCGGTCATGTGACGGCCCGCGGCTGGCCTTGCCGCAGCGGGGTGTGGCACAGCGCGCGGCCGAGCGCGTCGCTGGCCGGCACGGGCGCGGTCTGGCAGCGGGCGGTGGCAAAGCCGCAGCGTGGCGCGAACAGGCAGCCCGGCGGCGCGTCGAACTGGCCGGGCACCAGACCGGGGATCGCCGCCAGCCGCTTGCCCTGGGCTTGCTCGGGCAGGGCGGCCAGCAGCGCGGCGGTGTAGGGATGGTGCGGGTCGCTGAACAGCGCGCTGGCGTGGGCCGATTCGACCTGCCGGCCGGCGTACTGCACCAGCACCCGGTCGGCGGTCTCGGCCACCACGCCCAGGTCGTGGGTGATCAGCACCAGCGCCATGCCGCCATCGCGCTGCGGCGTGCCCGCCGGCGACTGGCCCGATGGCGTGCTGCTGCCGCGCCGCAGCGACAGCAGCAGGTCGAGGATCTGGGCCTGGATCGTCACGTCCAGCGCGGTGGTGGGTTCGTCTGCGATCAGCAGCCGCGGCTGGCAGGCCAGCGCCATCGCGATCATCACGCGCTGGCTCATGCCGCCCGACAACTGGTGCGGGAAGGCCCCGGCACGGCGCGCCGGGTCGGGGATGCCGACTTGTTCCAGCAACTCGATCACCCGGCGCTTGCGCTCGCGCCGGCCCAGCCCGAGGTGGGTGGCCAGCGATTCGGCGATCTGCCAGCCGACGGTGAAACAGGGGTTGAGCGAGGACATCGGCTCCTGGAACACCATCGCGATGTCGCGCCCGATCAAGCCCCGGCGCTGGCGGGCGCTCAGCGCGCGCAGGTCTTGTCCGGCAAACACCAGGCGCTCGGCGCTGACGGTGGCGGTCCAGGGCAGCAGGCCCATGATCGCCAGCATCGCCACCGACTTGCCCGAGCCCGATTCGCCGACGATGGCCAGCACCTCGTCGGTGTCGACTTGCAGGTCGACGCCGTCGACCGCGGTGAAAGCGCCGCCGCGGGTGGCGAAGCGCACCGTCAGGCCGCGGATGTCGAGCAAGGGCTGTTTCAAGAGCGCCTCATCTTCGGGTCTAGCGCGTCGCGCAGCCCGTCACCGGCCAGGTTGACCGCCACCACCGTGACCAGGATCGCCAGCCCGGGCATCGTCACGAGCCAGGGGTCGGAGCGGATGAACTCGCGCGCGTCGGCCAGCATCGTGCCCCACTCGGCCGTGGGCGCCTGGGCGCCGAGGCCGAGAAAGCCCAGCGCGGCGGCCTCCAGGATGGCATCCGACACCCCCAGCGCGGCTTGAACGATCAGCGGCGACAGGCAATTCGGCAGCACGGTCGACAGCATCAGCCGCGCCGGCCCGACCCCGGCAACCCGGGCGGCGGTGACATAGTCACGCCCCAATTCGGCCAATGCCGAGGCCCGCACCAGCCGCACATAGCGCGGCAGCGTGACGATGGCCACCGCGACGATGGTGTTGGCCAGGCTGGGGCCCAGCACCGCCACCACCAGAATCGCCAGCACCAGGCCGGGCACGGCCATGATCAAGTCCATGGTCCGGGTGATCAGCACATCGACCGCGCTGCCCCAGGCGCCGCGCAGCGACACGCAGGCCAGCCCAAGCCCGACGCCGATCACGAACGACACGCCCATCACCGCCAGCCCGATGAACAGCGAGATGCGGGCGCCGTGTATCAGCCGCGTCAGCATGTCGCGGCCCAGGCTGTCGGTGCCGAGCCAGAAGCGCGACGAGCCGCCTGCCGACCACATCGGCGGCGCGCGCACCGCGTCGCGGAACTGCTCGGTGGGCGAGTAAGGCGCAATCAGGTCGGCAAAGATCGCCAGCAGCACGATCAGCACCACCACCGCCAGCCCGCCGACGGCGCCGCGGTTCTCCTTGAACGCATCCCAGAAGGCGCGCAGCGGCGGGCGCGGGATCTCGCCCACCGGCTCGGCCACGGCCCGGGCAAGCACCGAGGTTTCAGCCATGTCTTATGCGCGGGTTGATCAGCCCGTAGGTGAGGTCCACTGCCAGGTTGACGGTGATCACCACCGACGAGATCAGCATCACCCCGCCTTGCAGCGCGGGATAGTCGCGGCGCGAGATCGACTCGATCAGCCATTTGCCGACGCCCGGCCAGGAGAAGATGGTTTCGGTCAGCACCGCGCCGGCCATCAGCGCGCCCACCTGCAGGCCGATGATCGTGACCACCGGGATCAGCGCGTTGCGCAGCGCGTGCAGGCCGATCACGCGCCAGGCCGGCAAGCCCTTGGCGCGGGCGGTGCGCACATAGTCTTCGCTCAACACTTCGAGCATCGCCGAGCGCGTCATCCGGGCAATCACCGCCAGCGGGATGGTGCCCAGCACGATGGCCGGCAACACCAGGTGGTGCAGCGCGTCCTTGACCGCGCCGGCCTGGCCCGAGAGCCAGGCGTCGACCACCATGAAGCCGGTGACGGGCTCGAAGTAGAACTTGATCAGGTCGATGCGGCCCGAGACCGGCGTCAGCCCCCAGCGCTCGGCGACGAACATGATCAGCAGCAGGCCCCACCAGAAGATGGGCATCGAGTAGCCCGTCACCGACAGGCCCATCAGCGTCTGGTCGAACACGGTGCCGCGCCTGGCCGCCGCGACCGTGCCTGCCGGGATGCCCAGCAGCACCGCGAACAGCATGGCCGCCAGCGACAACTCGACGGTGGCCGGGAACAGCGTCGCGAACTCGGTCAGCACCGATTGGTTGGTGGCCAGCGAGGTGCCGAAGTCCCCCTGCAGCAGTTTGCCGCCATAGGCGAGAAACTGCTGCCAGACCGGTTGGTCCAGCCCCAGGTCGTGGCGGAACATCGCCAGCCGCTCGGCGCTGATGCCGCGCTCGCCGACCCGCACCTCCACCGGGTCGCCCGGTACCAGCCGTATCGCCGCGAAGGTGACGAACATCAGCGCGATGAAGGTGGGGAGGGTCAGCGCCAGGCGGCGCAGCAGGTAGGCGAACATCAGGGAGCGATGGCAGGGCGGCGGGCGGGTCGCATCAGTTTCGGGTGTGGAATCAGCCGCGCCGCTCGCGCGCCACATGCCAGACTTGCAAGACCTGTACCTCGTCGGCGCGCAGTCGGTAGGTCACCAGATAGTTTCTGTGCACGACGAGTTCCCGGGTGTCGTCCAGTCGGCCCTGACGCCCCAGCAACGGAAATTCTTCCAGCCGCACCACCCGGTCGGCGATGGCTTCGACAAAAGCCTGCGCCGCCAGCGGTTTGTCGTCGGCCGCAATCCGGTCCGCCAGCCGCTGCAGATCGGCCAAGGCGCGCTGCGACCAGCGCAGTTTCATGCCGGGCGTGGCGAGGCGTAGCGCCCGAGCACGGCCTGTACCTCGCCGTCGCTGGCGAACTCACCCCGGTCGGCGGCTGCAATGGCCTGCTTCAGGTCGACGACCTGCGGCAGGCGCCAGTCCAGGTAGTCGGTGAGCGCCTCCATCGCGACATGGCTCTTGCTGCGGCCGGTCATCACCGCGTAGGTCTCGATGCGCGCCTTCAACTCACCAGGTAGCCGCATGCTGACCTGGGTGTCCTTGGTGGATGTCACGCTGGGCACGCTCGGCAAGGTGGGATCGGTCATCGCGGCGCTCCTGGGGGTCAAGCGAGAATGATAATGCAATGCAGTGTAGTGCATTGTAATTCGACAAACGCCTCTTATGCCTTTACGCCTTCACTTCAGTTCGACCCCATTGAACTGGTGCGAACCGAACGGGCTTTGCTTGTAGCCCGAGACCTCTTTGCGCATCGCCTCGTAGACCACCGAATGCGCGATCTTGAAGTCCGGCGCTTCCTCATGCTCGATCACCTGCATCTCCTGGTAGAGCTTGCTGCGCTCCTTGATGTCGGCCAGGCTGCGGGCTTTTTCCAGCCGCTCCTCGAAGGCCTTGTTGCACCACTTGGACAGGTTCTGCCCACCCGGGCGCGCCGCGTCGCAGCCGTGCAGGAAGAAAAAGTTGTCCGGATCGCCGTTGTCGCCGGTCCAGCCCAGCATGCCGGTGGTGTGCTCGCCCTGCTGCATGCGCTTGCGGTACTCGCCCCACTCGTAGGTCACCAGCTTGGCGTTGACGCCGATCTTGGCCAGGTCGGCCTGCATCATCTCGGCAATGCGCTTGGCGTTCGGGTTGTAGGGCCGCTGCACCGGCATGTACCAGAGGTCGATCTCCAACGGCGTCTTGACGCCGGCAGCAGCCAGCATCGCCCGGGCCTTGGCGCTGTCGAAGGGATAGTCCTTGACCGCGTCGTTGTACGACCACAGCGTGGGCGGGATCAGGTTCCTGGCGGCTTGGCCCGCGCCCAGGTAGACATCCTTGATGATCGCGGCCTTGTCGATCGCCATGTTCATGGCTTGGCGCACTTCCTTCTTGTCGAACGGCGGTTTCTGGGTGTTGAAGGCCCAGTACGCGATGTTCAGGCCGGGGGCGTTGATGAGTTTGAGCGCCGCATCCTTCTGCATCTCGGGCAGGTCGGCCGGTCGCGGCGCGATCACGAAATGGCATTCGCCGGCCTTCAACTTGCTGTAACGCGCGGTCGGGTCGGGCGTGATCGCGAACACCAGGTCGTCGACCAGGGCTTTTTCGCTTGCCGGCCCCCAGTAGTCCTTGTTGGCCTTGAAACGGATCACCGCGTCCTTCTGGTAGGCGACGAACGAGAACGGGCCGGTGCCCACCGGCTGCTGGTCGAACTGCTCTTTCTTGCCGGCCTTGGCCAGCATCTCGGCGTATTCGGCCGAGGCGATGCTGGCGAAGTCCATTGCCAGGTTGGCCAGCATCGTCACGTTGGTCTTCTTCAGCGCGATCCGCACCGTCATCGCGTCGAGCTTGTCGATCGCGGCGACCTCCTCGTTCAGCCCCATGTCGGCGAAGTAGTCGTACTTGCCGCCCGAGACCTTGGCGTAGGGGTGGTCGGCCTTCCACTGGCGCTCGAACGAGAACAGCACGTCGTCGGCGTTGAAGTCGCGCGTCGGCTTGAAGCCGTTGACGCCCGAGTGGAATTTCACCCCCTTGCGCAGCTTGAAGGTGAACACCCGGCCATCGGGCGACACCGTCCAGCTCTCGGCCAGGCCGGGCTCGACCTGGGTCGAGCCGCGGGCGAACTGGGTCAGCTTGTCGTAGACCGGCCGCGCCGCGTCGAAGCTGGTGCCGGTGGTGTTGAGCGCGGGCGAGAAGTTTTCGGGCGAGCCTTCCGAGCAATAGACCAGCGTCTTGGCCTGCAAGGCCGGTGCGGTGAACAGCGCCGCAGCGAGGGCCAGCGAGGCCAGCGTCGCCAGGCCGGCGCGCGGCCGGCTGTGGTGTCGGCTTGCGACGGGACGGGTCTGGGTCGTTCGGGTGGGTGACATGCGGTGCCTCCTTGTGGTGCGCCGATGCTAAGGCGTCCCGAGCGCTGGCAAGGTCCGGGCCAGGTCAGGACCTTCCCTGAGCAGGCCCGTCTGAGACAATTCATTCAACGCCGGTTTCGTGCCCCCGAAACCGGCGTTTTCTTTTCACGGGGCCATGTCGAGGAACACCATGTTGAAAAACCTCCCGCGCGCCGGTCTGGCTGCGCTTTGTGTCGTCGCGGCCGTGGCCGCGGCAAGCGCCCCCGCCAGCCAGGCGGCCGCGCTGCAAGCCTGCTTCGTCTATGTCAGCCCGGTCGGCCAGGCCGGCTGGACTTACCAACACGACCTGGGCCGCCAAGCGATGGCCAAGGCCCTGGGGCCGCGGGTGCAGACGCGCGTCGTCGAGGCGGTGGCCGAAGGGCCGGACAGCGAGCGCGTGATGCGTGACCTGGCGCAGCAGGGTTGCCAGCTGATCTTCGCCACCAGCTTCGGCTACCTGGAGCCGGCGCTGCGGGTGGCAGCCGATTTTCCGCGGGTGGTGTTCGAACATGCCGGCGGCTACAAGACCGCCGCCAACCTGGGCACCTACAACGCCCGCTACTACGAGGCGCGCTGGCTGGCCGGCTGGCTGGCGGGCAAGCAGAGCAAGACCGGGGTGGCGGGCTACGTTGCCGGCTTCCCGGTGCCCGAGGTGGTGCAGGGTGTCAACGCCTTCGCGCTGGGCATGCGCGCTGCCAATCCCCAGGCCGAGGTCAGGCTGGTGTGGCTCAACAGCTGGTTCGATCCGGCGCGTGAGCGCGAGGCCGCGCTCACCCTGGTCAACCAGGGCGCCGATGTGCTGACCAACCACAGCGGTTCACCGGCAGTGGCGCAGGTGGCCGAGGAAAAAGGCGTGCTGCTGCTGGCCTACCAGAGCGACATGGCGCGGTTTGCGCCCAAGGCCCAGCTCGCCGCCATCACCCACCACTGGGGCGGTTACTACACCCAGGTTGGGGCGGCGGTGCTGGCAGGTACCTGGCGGCCGCAAGCGGTGTGGGGCGGCATCCAGGACGGCCTGGTCCAGCTCACGGCGGTCAACCCGGCGTTGCCCGCGGCCGTCAAGACCGAATTGACGCAGCGCCAGCAGGCCATCACCGCCGGCCGCTTCAAGCCCTTTGCCGCCCCGTTGGTCGACAACCAGGGCCGCAGCCGGCTGGCCCAGGGCGCGCTGGGCGATGCGCAGATAGCGACCATGGACTGGCTGGTGCAGGGCGTCAGCGGCGTGCTGCCGGCGCCGAAATAAGCCAGCGCCGGCGCACCCGCCCGGCGGTCAGGGCTCATCCGGCCAGGCTAGACCCGGGCCACCGCCTCGGCCAGCGCGCCGGCCCGCTCGCCGAAGGCATAGGCGTCCATCGCCAGGCAGCCGTAGGTCAGGCTCTGGTGGACGGCCCGCCCGGCGGCGGTCGCACCGCCGGCACCGGCGGCAACAAAGAAGGGCAGCAGGTGTTCGTCGGTCGGGTGCATCAGCACCGCATACGGCGCCTGGGCCCGGTAATCAAACAGCGCGGGCCAGTCGGCGGCTGCGGCGCGCTCGGCAAACCAGCGCCGGAAGGCCGCGCATTCGGGGATCTCCGGTGCGTCCAGCGGCGGCCGTCCCGCGGCGAAGACCAGCCGCAGGTTGTGGGTCAGGCTGCCGCTGCCCAGCACCAGCACGCCCTCGTCGGCCAGCGGAGCCAGGGCCTGGCCCAGCGCAAACAACTTGGCCGGCGACCAGTCGGGCGGAAACGCCAGCGGCAGCACCGGGATGTCGGCGTCCGGCCAGACAAAGCGCAGCGGGGCCCAGATGCCGTGGTCCAGCCCCGGCTCCAAGTTGCTGTGCACCGGCAGGCCGGCGGCCTGCAGCAGGGCGGCCACGCGCGGCGCCAGTTCGGGCGCGCCAGGCGCGTCGTAGCGCAGCCGGTACAGCGGCTCGGGGAATCCCGAGAAATCATGCACCGTGGTGTGCTGGGCGGCGGCCATCAGCAGCGGCTCGCGGGCCAGTGAATGGGCCGAGACCACCAGGATTGCCCGCGGCCTGCCGCCGCCGGCCTCGATAGCCGGGCCCAGGCGCTGCCAGAAGGCGCCGGCGGCGCCGGGCTCGATCGCGGTCATCGGTGAGCCGTGGGACAGGAACAGCGGTGCGGTGGATTTGTTCATGGCCTGATTAAAGCGCCCGCCTGGCGACCCAGGGTTCCAAGCCGCTGCACACAGGCTTCAAAACGCCAGCGGGGATTGGCCCCGCCGTCCCTGCCGGCGCTGGCCCTGGTGTACCGTGCGGCCCATGAGCGCTTATGCACTGCCTGTTTCGATCACCGCGCTGGCCTGGCGCCAGGGTTGGCGCGATTTCCGCGCCGGCGAGTTGCGCTTGCTGATGGTGGCCGTGGTGCTGGCGGTGGCCGCCTTGAGCGCGGTGGGATTTTTTTCGGCCCGGCTCCAGGCCGCGCTGGTGCGCGATGCCGCTCAATTGCTGGGCGGTGACGCGGTGGTGGCCAGCGACCAGCCGGCGCCGCCCGATTTCGCCCTGCTCGCCCTGGCGCTGGGTCTGCAACAGGCCAGCAGCGCCAGTTTCCCCAGCATGGCGCGCGCGCCCGACGACAAGGGCGGCGCGTCGCGCCTGGTGGCCGTCAAGGCCGTCAGCGCCGGCTACCCGCTGCGCGGCCAGATGCGGGTGCAAGACCATGTCGGCGGCCCCGAGCAGGCGGTGGCCGGCGGTCCGGCGCGTGGCACGGTGTGGGTCGAGGCGGCGCTGCTGGACGCGCTGCAGCTCACAGTCGGCGATAGCCTGCTGCTCGGAGAGCAGCGCCTGACCATCACCAAGCTGATCGCGCAAGAGCCCGACCGCGGTGCCGGCTTCATGAACTTCGCGCCGCGCGTGATGTTGGCGGCCGCCGACCTGGCCGCCACCGGCCTGGTGCAGCCGGCCAGCCGCGTGACCTATCGGATGATGGTGGCCGCGCCGCTGGAGGCCCCGACCCGCGGCGAGGCCGGGCTGCGCGAGTTCGTGCGCTGGGCCAAGGCCCGGGTGGAGAGTGCCAAGCTGCGCGGCCTGCGCGTCGAATCGCTGGAATCGGGCCGGCCCGAGATGCGCCAGACGCTGGACCGGGCGCAGCGCTTCCTCAACCTGGTGGCGCTGCTGGCCGCGCTGCTTGCGGCGGTGGCGGTGGCGATCGCGGCGCGCGATTTTGCCCAGCGCCATCTCGACGACTGCGCGATGCTGCGGGTGCTGGGCGCGCCCCAGCGGGCGATGGCCGCGGCCTACGCGCTGGAGTTCGGCGCGGTCGGGTTGATCGGCAGTGGCATCGGCGTGATGCTGGGATTCGCGGTCCATTTCGTCTTCGTCAGCCTGTTGGCCGGGCTGGTCGATGCCCACCTGCCGCCGGCCACCTGGGCGCCGGCGGCGTTCGGCGTTGGCGTGGGCATGACGCTGCTGGCGGCCTTCGGCCTGCCGCCGGTGCTGCAATTGGCCAGCGTGCCGCCGCTGCGGGTGATCCGGCGCGACGTGGGCCAGCCGCGCGCCGCCTCGGCCGGGGTGCTGATCGCCGGCGTGGCGGGTTTTGCCGCGCTGCTGGTGGCGGCCTCATCGGATCTGCGCATGGGGCTGCTGGCGGTGGGGGGCTTTGCCGGCGCGATCGCCTTGTTCGCGCTGCTGGCCTGGGGCGCGGTGGCGCTGCTGCGGCGCGCGGTGCCCTCAGCGGGCCAGGCGCGCTGGTGGACGCTGGGCGCCAGCGCGCCGCGCTGGCTGGTGCTGGCGACGCGTCAGTTGGCGGCGCGGCCGGCGCTGGTGGTGCTGCAGGTCTCGACGCTGGCGGTGGGCCTGCTGGCGCTGATGCTGCTGGTGCTGTTGCGCACCGACCTGATATCGGCCTGGCGCGCGGCCACGCCGGCCGATGCGCCCAACCGCTTCGTCATCAACCTGCAGCCCGAGCAGGGCGAGGCCTTCCAGGCAGCGCTCAAGACTGCCGGCGTCGTGCGTTACGACTGGTACCCGATGATCCGCGGCCGGCTGGTGGCGATCAACGGGCGTGATGTCGCGCCCGGCCAGTACCCCGAGGAGCGGGCCCAGCGCCTGGTCGAGCGCGAGTTCAACCTCAGCCACGCGGCGCAGATGCCGGCCCACAACCTGCTGACCGCCGGCCAGTGGGTGCCCGACGAGGCTGACGGCCTGAGCGTGGAGGCCGGCCTGGCCCAGACGCTGGGCCTGAAGCTGGGTGACAGGCTGCGCTTCGACATCGCCGGCATCGCGACCGAGGGCCGCATCACCAGCCTGCGCAAGGTGGACTGGGGCTCGATGCGGGTCAACTTTTTCGTGATGTTCCCGCGCGCAAGGATGGACGACCTGCCGCTGAGCTACATCAGCGCCTTCCGCGCCCCCGATGAGAAGCAGCAGCCGGGCTTCGACCGGCTGCTGGCGCGGCAGTTTCCCAACCTCACCAACGTCGACCTGTCGACCTCGCTGGCCCAGGTTCAGCGGGTGCTGGACCAGGTCGTCCGGGCGGTCGAGTTCCTGTTCGGCTTCACGCTGGTGGCCGGGCTGGTGGTGCTGTTCGCGGCGGTGAGTTCGACCCGCGAGAGCCGCGCGCGGGAATACGCGGTGATGCGCGCGGTGGGCGCGGGCAGTGCGCTGCTGCGTCAGGTGCAGCGTGCCGAACTGCTGGGCGTGGGCGCGCTGGCCGGTTTGCTGGCGGCCGTGGCCGCGGTGGTGCTGGGCGGGCTGCTGGCGCGCCAGGTGTTCGAGTTCGCCTGGACGCCGTCACCCTGGGTGCCGCTGGCCGGTACCGCCATCGGCGCGCTGCTGGCCTGGGCCGCGGGCTGGTGGGGGCTGCGCGAGGTGTTGCGCCGACCGGTGATGGACACGCTGCGGCGGGCGGCGGAGTGAATCGCCCAGCACTTGCGGCCCCGGCACCTGAGGTGTTGCCGCCCAGGACGATTTCCCGTCGTCAGAGGCCAATGGCGCCGCCTGAGCGTCGAGCAAGTCCAGGCCCTCGAGGCGCACAGGCCTATCGTCACCAGCGCGATGGCGCCGGCGTCGGTCGGCGAGCGGCGTCAGGCGATCACCCCCCGGCCGCAGTAGTTGTTGTGCTGGCTCGACCCATGGTCGGGCGGCGGTCAGAAGGATTCCCAGTCTCCGCCGTCGTGCTCGGCGCTGCTGCTTGCGGTCGCCGCGAGCGCGGCCGCTGGCTTGCAGGCTGACGCCGGTGCGGGTCGATGCGCTGACGCAGCGGGCTTGGCCGGCGTCTGCGCGGTGCTGGCGCTGGCCGCAGCGGCCGGCCGGAACGTCCGGGCCGGGTTGACGGCCTGGGGCTGGGCGGGTAGGGCCGACAGGCGGAACACCTGCATGCTGGCGCTCAGCCGCTGCGCCTGCTCTCGCAGGCTCTCGGCGGCGGCGGCGGACTGTTCGACCAGCGCGGCGTTCTGCTGCGTCATCTGGTCGAGGTTGTTGACCGCACCGTTGACCGACACGATGCCGGTGCTCTGTTCGCCAGCGGCGGCGGTGATCTCGCCGATGATGTCGGTCACGCGCTGCACGCTGGCCACGATCTCGCTCATCGTGCTGCCGGCGTCCTGCACCAAGCGGGCGCCGGTTTCCACCCGCTCGACGCTGGCGCCGATCAGGTTCTTGATCTCGCGCGCCGCTTCGGCGCTGCGCTGGGCCAGGCTGCGCACCTCGCTGGCCACCACCGCGAAGCCCCGGCCCTGCTCGCCGGCGCGCGCGGCCTCGACCGCGGCGTTCAGCGCCAGGATGTTGGTCTGGAAGGCAATGCCGTCGATGGTACCGACGATGTCGGCGATGCGCTTGGACGAGCCGTTGATCTCGTCCATCGTGCTCACCACCTGCGAGACCACAGCGCCGCCGCGCCGCGCCACCGTCGAGGCCGATGCCGCGAGCTGGTTCGCCTGTGCCGCGGCGTCGGCGCTCTGGCGCACATTGCCGGTGAGCTGTTCCAGCGAACTGGCAGTCTGCTGCAGGTTGCTGGCGGCCTGCTCGGTGCGCTGGCTCAGGTCGGTGTTGCCCGAGGCCACTTCGGCGCTGGCCACCTGTATCGACTCGGCCGCCTGCCGCACCTGGCCGACGATGCCGCGCAGCGCGTCGCGCATCGCGGCCAGCGACCGCATCACGGCACCGATCTCGTCGTCGAATCGCACCACGACCTCGACATCGAGGTCACCCTCGCCGATGCGCCTGGCGATCGCCATCAAACCGTCCATCGGTCCGCAGATCGAACGCACCAGCAACAGCGTGCCGATGACCAGGCCCAGCACGATCAGCAGTTCCACGGCCAGTGTGCCCCAGATCGTGGCCATGCGATCGGCACCGGCCTGGGTGCGCATCGCCTTGCCGATGTCCTGCTGCAGCGCCACATAGGCCTGCTGGCTGGCCAGGTAGGCGGCCAAGGCGGGCTGCACCGCGCTGGTCAACTGGGCTTTCGCGGCGTCGGCATCGCCGTCAGCCTTGGCCTTGGCCGCCGCCTGCCTGGCCTCGATATAGGTCTTGCGGGCAACGGCGATGCGGCCCAGCGCGGCGGTCTCGTCGCCGTTGGCGGCGTCGGCCTCTACGCGCTTGGCGATCGCGTCGATGCGGGCACTGGTGGCCTCGATCTCGGGCTTCAGGCTGGCCTCGACCGTGGCATCGCTGCCGACGAGGCTGGTCATCACCCGCACCGAGTTGGCGGTGGTCAGGCCCTGCCAGGTCGCGGCGTCGTAGAGCTTGGATTCCTGGCGCTGTGACTGGGCCTCGACCAGCGCAATCTGGCTGCCGGTGCGCAGTGTCACCAGCACGCCCATCACCAGCATCACGCCGGTCACCGCGATCGTGGGAAGCCAGAGGCGGGTAGCGATCTTGAGGGTCATGGGGTGCTCTCGGGCAGGCAGGGGAAAGTGGATTCAGGGTCGGGCGGTGCATAGCCCTGGGTCCGTGGGTTCAGCCGTCGCGCTGCAGACCCTGGGCTGCCGGCGGCAAGCGGCGTTGGTCGACCTCAATCGAGCGAGTTGTCCATCAGGCCCATGTCGGCGCTGCTCATCAAGGCCTCGATATCCATCAGGATCAGCATCCGTTCGGCCACGCTGCCGATACCGGTGATGAAGCCGGTGTCGATGGTGGAGTTCATCGCCGGTGCCGGCCGGATGGTGTCGCCGGCCAGTTCCAGCACGTCGGAGACCGAGTCGACCACCGCGCCCACCACCCGGCCGCGTACGTTGAGCACGATCACCACCGTGAAGTGGTTGTACTCCGCGCTGTCGCAGCCCAGCTTGAGTCGCAGGTCGACGATGGGCACGATAACGCCGCGCAGGTTGACCACGCCCTTGAGAAAGGCTGGTGCGTTGGCGATGCGGGTCGGCGGCTCGTAAGAGCGGATCTCCTGCACCCGCAGGATGTCGATGCCGTATTCCTCGGCGCCGAGGCGGAAGGTCAGGTATTCGCCGTTGGGTGCCTTGCTGGCCACAGTGCGGCTGCCCGCGACGACGACCGCACGCTGGGTCTCGTGGCGTGCCACCTGGGCGGCTTCGTTGATCATGTCCATGGCGTGCGGCTCCGATGAATCGTGTGAGGGTGGGGCGGCTGATCGCCGTCAATGGGTTATCGGCTGAGCGAGCGGCCGACGTAGCGGTGTCTGCGCGACGCCGCTCAGGCCGGGCGCAGCGAAGCCGCCGCGCCGTCGAGGTGGAAGCGCGCCACCACCGTGCCCAGCCGGCCGGCCTGGTCCTTCAGGCTCTCGGCCGCGGCCGCGCTCTGCTCGACCAGCGCGGCGTTCTGCTGCGTCATCTGGTCGAGCGCGCTGACGGCGTTGTTGACCGACCCTATGCCCTGGCTCTGCTCGCTGGCCGCGCTGGTGATGCCGCGTATGGTCTCGGTCACGCGCTGCACGCTCGCCACGATGTCGCCCATGGTCGCGCCGGCGTCCCTGACCAGTCGCGTGCCAGCGTCGACTTTCTCCACCGAGTCGGCGATCAGGCCCTTGATCTCGCGCGCCGCGCCAGCCGAGCGCTGGGCCAGGCTGCGCACCTCGCTGGCCACGACCGCAAAGCCCCGGCCCTGCTCACCGGCGCGGGCGGCCTCGACGGCTGCGTTCAGCGCCAGGATGTTGGTCTGGAAGGCGATGCCGTCTATGGTGCCGATGATGTCGGCGATGCGGCGCGACGAGTGGTTGATCTGCTCCATCGTGCTCACCACCTGGGCCACCACCGTGCCACCGCGCTCGGCCACGCTGCAGGCCGAGGCGGCCATGTCGCTGGCATCGCTGGCCGAACTGGCGCTGTGCTGGACGCTCTGGGTCAGTTGCTGCATCGCGCCTGCGGTTTGCTGCAGGCTGGCGGCGGCCTGTTCGGTGCGTCCGCTGAGATCGGCGTTGCCCGAGGCCACCTCGTTGGCGGCGATGTGTATGCTGCCCGAGGCATCGCGCACTTCGCCCACCAGGCGGGCCAGCGCCGACTGCATGTGGGCCAGCGCGCGCATCAGGTCGGCCGTCTCGTCCTTGCCGTCTATCGCCACGGCCCGGGTCAGATCGCCGTCGGCAATGGCCATGGCCAGTTCGCGGGCCTGACGCATTGGCACGGTGATCGAGTGCGAGTTCATCAGCGTCAGCGGCACCACCAGCACCATCACCAGCGTCAGCACCACGACGAAGGCCCACAGCGTGATTTGCATCGCGCGCTCGAAATCGTGCTGGGTCGCGAGCGCCTCGGCGTCGATCAGGCCTTCGATGACCTGCAGGTTCTTCTGCACCGCCTCGACATGCTGCTTGGCGCGCGCCAGCATCTTGTCGGCGACGCGGGCGTTGTCGTAGGCGCTGTTCTGGATCTGGTCGAGCACCAGGGCCGAGGCTGCCACGTAGGCGTCCAGTTCCTTGATCGACGCCCGGGCGATCGGGTTGTCCTCGTCTTCCTCGCCCTCGAGCAAGGCGCCGAAGGCGGTCTGCACCTTCTTGACGCCCTGGCTCCAGGCCGCGCGCAGCCTGAGCACGGCCGCGGCGTCCTCGTACTGGATCACCATGTCCTTCTCGTGCTGCCGCACTTCGCCCAGCAAGGCGCGGATTTCACCCACGTTGTGCACTTCCTTGATCGAGTGGTGGGTGAACGCGGAGTTCAGCGCGGCCAGGTGGCTGCCACCCACCAGGCCGGTAGCCCCGACCAGCGCGAACAGGCCCAGCACCATCACGATCGCGCCGTTCATGCGCAGGCGGATCGAGAAGCCTCGCATCCACTGGCTGGGTATCTTCATCGCGGTTTCTCCTGTCGCGGGGTTTGCATTTCAGTGACGGCTGCGGCGCACCAGTGAGCCGGTGTCGAGGATCAGCGCGACGCGGCCATCGCCCATGATGGTGGCGCCCGAGATGTCGGGCACCCGGCGGTAATTGGCCTCCAGGTTCTTGACCACCACCTGCTGCTGGCCCAGCAGTTCGTCTACCAGCAGCGCCACGCGGCCGCCCTCGGCTTCGACCACGACCATGATGTTGCTGGCGTTCTCGGGCGCCTTGCCCGGCACCTCGAAGATCTGCGCCAGGTCGATCACCGGCATGTACTCATCGCGCACCTCCACCAGACGGCCGGTGCCGCCCACCGTGCGCACCATGCCGGTCTTGACCTGGAACGACTCGACCACCGAGCCCAGCGGCAGGATGTAGACCTCATCGCCCACGCCCACGCTCATGCCGTCCATGATGGCCAGCGTCAGCGGCAGGCGAACCTTGACGCTCATGCCGCAGCCCTCGGCGCTGTCGATGTCGACCGAGCCGCCGAGCGAGGTGATGTTCTTCATCACAACGTCCATGCCGACGCCGCGGCCCGAGACATCGGTCACCACCTCGGCGGTGGAAAATCCTGGCGCGAAGATCAGGCGCCAGACCTCGCTGTCGGCCAGGGAGTCGGGTGCGTCCAGGCCTTTCTCGCGCGCCTTCTGGATCAGCTTGTGGCGGTTCAGGCCACGGCCGTCGTCGCGCACCTCGATCACGATGCTGCCGCCCTGGTGGCTGGCCACCAGCGTCAGCGTGCCCTGCTCGGGCTTGCCGCGGGCCAAGCGATCGGCCGGCGCCTCGATGCCGTGGTCGCAGCTGTTGCGCACCAGGTGGGTCAGCGGGTCGGTGATCTTCTCGACCATGCCCTTGTCGAGCTCGGTCGATTCGCCCAGCGTCAGCAACTCGACCTTCTTGCCCAGCTTGGCCGCCAGGTCGCGCAGCATGCGCGGGAAGCGGTTGAAGACCATGGACATCGGGATCATGCGGATCGACATCACCGCCTCCTGCAGGTCCCGGGTGTTGCGTTCCAGGTCGGCCAGCCCGGCGTTGAGTTGCTGGTGCAGCGCGGCGTCCAGCGCCAGGCTTTTCTGCGCCAACATGGCCTGGGTGATCACCAGTTCACCGACCAGGTTGATCAACTGGTCGACTTTCTCCACCGACACCCGCAGCGTGGCTGAATCGAGTGCCGCCGCTGCCCGGGGCTCGGCGCGCGGCGCGGCGGCCCGGGGCGGCGCCGTCCTCCCGATGTCCGGCTGGGCGCCGGACAGGCCCGGTGCGGCCGGCGCGCCTGGCGCGTTCTCGAAGAAGCCGAAGTCGGGCGCCGGTCCGTCCGACGGGTCGGCGTCTGGCGCGCCCGGCGCGCCGTCGTGGAAACCGTAGCCCAGGCCGAGCGTTGCCAGACGCACCGCGTCGCGCGGCACATGGAAGGTGAACAGGTCCAGCAGGTCGCTGTCGCTGCTCGTCGTCGTGACCTTGAAGCGGCGCATGCCGTCGGCGGCGCGGCCGGCGTCCAGCGGCTCGATCTCGCCCAGGCCGGTGATCTCCTTGAACAACTCGACCAGGCTGTCGGCCAGGCTGGGGTCGACCAGCGCGCCCACGGTCAGCTCCAGCACCCGGAGGGGGGCTTCAGCCCAGGGCGCGGGCAGGTCGACGACCACGCTGGTGGCGATGGCCTCGACAGGTCTTGCCGCCACCGCCTCGGCCTTGTCGGCGGCACACAAGGCCTTGATGCCCAGCAACAGTTCGGTGGTGTCGGGCACCGCGCCGTCATGCCCCTGGTGACGGGCCAGCAGCGCCTTGAGCGCATCGCCGGCGGCCAGCAACTTGTCGACCATCTGGGTCGTCGGGTCCAGTTCGTGGCGGCGCAGCTTGTCGAGCAAGGCCTCCATCTGGTGCGTCAGTTCGGCCACGTCGCCGAAGCCGAAGGTGGCCGCCCCACCCTTGACCGAATGGGCGCAGCGGAAGATGGCGTTCAAGGCCTCGTCGTCGGCGGCGTCGACGTCGAGTTCGAGCAGCATCTGCTCCATCGTCTGCAGGTTCTCGCCGGCTTCTTCGAAGAAGACCTGGAAGAACTGACTCAGGTCTATGCCAGCGGACAGTGGCACGGCTTCTCGGCTCATCTCGGCCATGGGGGTTAAGTCTCCAGATGGGGCTGCTGCCTGGGCGGGCAGATTGGCGCAGCGGTGAATCGGTTCAACGGATCACCTTGCCGATGACCTCGATCAATTTGCTCGGGTCGAAGGGCTTGACCAGCCAGCCGGTGGCGCCGGCAGCCCGGCCGGCCGTCTTCATCTGGTCGCTCGATTCGGTGGTCAGGATCAGGATGGGCGTGGACTTGAACTTCGGGTTCTCGCGCAGCTTGCGGGTCAGCGAGATGCCGTCCATGCGCGGCATGTTCTGGTCGGTCAGCACCAGGCTGAAATCGCGCTGACCAGATTTCTCCCAGGCGTCCTGGCCGTCCACGGCCTCCACCACGTTGAAACCGGCGTTCTTCAAGGTGAACGAAACCATCTGTCGCATCGAGGCGGAATCATCGACCGCAAGGATTGAATGCATCGCTTTCTCCGGGGAATCAGCTTGGTTTTCGGTCGACGGCCTGGAAACTTAAAAAAGCTCGACCGAGCCGGCGTCCATTTCGTCCTGGGTCACCGGATTGGGCCTTGCGGGGGCGTCCTCGATCACGGCCATGCCGTGCTCATCGTCATCGCCCATCACGTCGCGGGCCAGTCGGTCGGCGCAGTGGCGCAGTCGGCGGTGGGTGTGGGCCAGGAGTTGCGAGGCCATATCCTGGAACTGCAGCGCGGTGACAGCGCCGGCCAGGTCGGTCATCGCGGCGTGCAAGTGGTGCTCGGGCAGTTCGGGATGCCGAGCGTCCAGCCGCGTCAACTGCTGGATCTGCGTGGCTGCGCCGTGAAAATGCCCCATCAAGATCTGGCTGGCATCGTCGAGCAGCCGCTGCAGGCGGTCCAGGTCGTTGCAGGCGACCATCAGGCTGTCTTGCAGGTCGGCCGCCACCCGCAGCGGCAGTGTGACCTTCGGTGCGTCCCAGGTCGGTTCTTGATGGCCCATCGTCACTCCGCGTTGCGCGTCCATGGACTGACCGGTTTGAGGCCGACCACCACGGGCATGGGACTCTTTCGGCGCGGGCGCGGCCGAGTTGAGGCCAAGTTGCGGCGCCGGGGCGACGCACGGGACGGCGTGGCGCTGACCTCGATGTCCTGTCGCCCGTGGATAGGCGGTCCGGATCAATGCAAATAGTGGAATGGTCGTTGCTTTGAGATACTCCTGCCATGGCAGCCGTCGTCACCCCTGGTCAGGCCCTCGCGTCGTCCGCCCAGGGTTCCGCGGCGGCGCGGCGCCTGCGCGTGCTGCACCTGGAGGGCAATGAAGCCGACCGGGCCCTGGCGGCCTCGCATCTGCTGCGCGCTGGCCTGTGGCCCGAGGTATTGCGGGTCGACAGCGAAGCGGCTTACGTCGAGGCCTTGAAAAGCGGTGACTGGGACGTGGTGCTGTCAGACTTCGATCTGCCGGGCTTGACCGGTCTGCGCGCGCAGCAAATCCTCAAGGACAGCGGCAAGGATGTACCCTTCATCCTGGTCTCGGGCGAGATCGGCGAGGACACCGCGGTGGCGGCCCTGCGCAACGGGGCCTCCGATTACCTGCTCAAGAGCAACCTGGCGCGGCTGGCTCCGGCGATCGAGCATGCGATCGCCGCCAGGCGCGACCGGCTGGCCCGGCAGCATGCCGATGGCGAACTGGCCGTCAGCCGGCGCCGCCTGTCCGAGTTGGCCCAGCACCTTCAGAACAGCGTCGAGCGCGAGCGTGCGGCGATCGCCCGGGAAATTCACGACGACGTCGGTGGCAGCTTGACCGCCATCCAGTTCGACCTGGCCTGGATAGGCCGCCATGTCGAATCCCCCGCGGTCCAGCAGCGGGTGGCCACGGCGCTGGAGATGCTGACCCATGCGCTCGAGGCCAGCCAGCGCATCATGCACAACCTGCGCCCGGCTATCCTGGAGCAGGGCCTGGTGGCGGCGCTGCAGTGGATGGCCAGCCGCCACGAGAAGCGCGAGGGCCTGACCTGCCGCTTCCGCACCAACCGCGAGACCATGCAGTTGCCGCCTGGCGTGCCGCTGGTGGCCTACCGTTTCGCCCAGGAGGCGCTGACCAACGTCAGCAAGCATGCGCGGGCCACCCGGGTGACGATAGACCTGTCGCTCAGCCGCGGCGTGCTGTCGCTGGAGGTCAGCGACAACGGCCATGGCCTGGACCGCGCCGACCTGGACAAGGCCAACAGTTTCGGACTGCGCGGACTGCATGAGCGCGCCAGCACCGTGGGCGGCTGGGTCGATGTCTCGAGCAGTGCCAGCGGCACGGTGCTGATGCTGTCGGTGCCGGTGCCCGGCGCCGGCCTGGCACCCGGTGAGCTGGACGACGACAGCGATCCCTCGGCCTGGGGTCCTCCATGATCAAGGTGATCATCTGCGACGACCATGCCTTGATCCGGCGCGGCATACGCGACACGCTGGCCGACACCGCCGACATCCAGGTGGTGGGTGAGGCCGGCGACTACGGTGAACTGCGCAGCCTGATTCGCAGCCTGGCCGCGCCGGGTCGCGAGATCGGCCGCACCCTGGGCTGCGACGTGCTGGTGCTCGACATCAACCTGCCCGGGCGCAGCGGGCTGGACGTGATGCAGGTGCTCAAGGACGAGGGTTCGCCGATCAAGGTGCTGGTCGTCAGCATGTACCCCGAGGACCAGTATGCGATACGCGCGCTGCGCGCCGGCGCCTATGGCTATGTCAACAAGGGCGGCGACCCGCAGCTGATCGTGCAGGCGGTGCGCACCGTGGCGCAGGGTCGCAAGTATGTCACGCCCGAGATCGCGCAGATGCTGGTCGAGAGCCTGACCGCGCCGGCGTCCGAGCATGCCCATGACAAGCTGTCGGACCGCGAGTTGCAGACGCTGGTGTTGATCGCCTCGGGCAAGCGCCTGTCCGATATCGCCGAGTTGCTCACGCTCAGCCCCAAGACCGTCAGCGTCTACCGGGCCCGGGTGCTGGAGAAGCTCGGGCTGCAGAACAATTCCGAGCTGACGGTCTACGCGATCCGCCAAGGGCTGGTGGGCAATTGAGGGTCCAGCCGGCCAGCCCGGCCGCCGCTACTGGAATTGCGCCAGCATCCCGGTCATGGCCATCGCGAACGGCTGCTCCAGCAGTGGCAGCGTCAGCAGCATGCCGATCAGGCCCACCGACAGGGTGATGGGGAAACCGACCGAGAACACGCTGATCTGCGGTGCCACGCGCGAGATCACGCCCAGCACCAGGTTGACGAACAACAGCATGCCCACCAGCGGCAGCGCGATCCACAGCCCGAGCGTGAAGACCTCGGCGCCCCAGCGCTGCGGCTGAGTCTGGCGCAGGAAGGCGAAGGGCTCGTCACCGACCGGGAAGACCTCGAAACTGTGCACCAGCGCGGCAATCAGTGCCAGGTGGCCGTTGCCGAGCACGAACAGGAAGGCCACCAGCGTGCCGTAGAAACGCCCGCTGGCCGTGCCCTGGCTGGCGGTGGCGGGGTCGAAGAAGCCGGCGAAGTTCAAGCCCATCTGCAGGCCGATCAACTCGCCGCCCAGTTCCACCGCGGCGAACACCACGCGCACCGCGAAGCCCAGCGACAGGCCGACCAGCAACTGCTGTGCGACCCGCATCATTGCCTGCGGTGTGTCCAGTGCCACCACCGGGATCACCGGCAGCGAGGCTTGCGCGGCCAGTGCGATGAACAGCGCCAGCCCGACCTTGACCCGCATCGGCACTGCGCGCTGGCTGAACACCGGCAGGCCCGACAGCAGCGCCAGTGCGCGCAGGAAGGGCCACAGCAGCGGCGTGATCCAGGCCAGGATCTGGGCCTCGCTGAGGGTCAGCATGGCGCGCCGCGATGCAGGCCCGCGGTGCCTCGGGCGCTCAGGGGGAGGGCCATGTCAGCCCAGGGTGCCTGGAATCGACAGCAGTGTGCGCTGGATGTACTCGACCAGCATCGTCAGCATCCAAGGCCCGGCGATCGCCAGCACCGCCACCGCCGCCACCACCTTGGGCACGAAGCTCAGCGTGGCCTCGTTGATCTGGGTGGCGGCCTGGAAGATGCTGACCGCCAAGCCCACCACCAGCACGCTCAGCAGCAGCGGCGCCGAGACCAGCAGCAGCATGTAGAGACCTTGTTGGCCGAGGTGAAACGCTTGTTGGCTGTCCATGTCAGTCCTCCAGTGATCTGCTCGCGCGCCAGCGACGTCCGGGCCGTTGACAAGCGACGGCCGCCGAGCTGGCTTCGCCGGGCTTGACCCCCTTGATGGGGTGCGTGATCAAGTTGCAAAAGAGGCGGCCAGTGAACCCAGCAGCAGGTTCCATCCGTCGGCCAGCACGAACAGCATCAGCTTGAAGGGCAGCGACACCAGCACCGGGCTCAGCATCATCATGCCCAGGCTCATCAGCACGCTCGCGACGATCATGTCGATGATCAGGAAGGGGATGAAGATCAGGAAGCCGATCTGGAACGCGCTCTTCAGCTCGCTGGTGACGAAGGCCGGCACCAGCACCGTGAACGGCATGTCCTCGCCCTTGATGTCGGGGGTGACCTTGGCCATCTTGGCGAACAGCTGCATGTCGCTGTGCCGGGTCTGCTTGAGCATGAACTCGCGCATCGGCTTGCCGGCACGCTCCACCGCTTGGGCAAACTCGATCTGCTGTTCCGAGTACGGCAGCCAGGCCTCGCTGTAGACCTTGTCCAGCGTTGGCGACATCACGAAGAAGGTCAGGAACAGGCTCAGGCCCACGATCACCTGGTTGGGCGGCGCGGCCTGCGTGCCCAGCGCCTGGCGCAGCAGCGACAGCACGATCACGATGCGCGTGAACCCCGTCATCATCAGCACCGCCGCCGGCACGAAGGACAGCGCCGAGAAGAACAGCAGGGTCTGGATCGGCACCGAATACGCCGTGCCGCCTGCCGCCTGGCCGATCAGCAGCGGCAGGCCGGGGCCGGCAGTGCCGGCCAACGCGCCGGATTGGGCTGATGCCACCGCCGGCAGCGCCAATAACACCAAATAGACAAGGGCTGGAACGGCAAGGCGCGCCAGACGGCAAGGCGGTCTGGCGTCAGCGCGCATCGGGGCTCCTGGCGCTGCTGCGGCCAGCGCGGCGGCCTGGTGCCTGGCGCGCCAGCAACTGGGCGAAGATCGGCAGGGCGTTGGACATGGCGTCGGGCGCATCGGGCTGCGGCGCCAGTGTGTGCAGGGTCTGGATGCCGGCTGGCGCGACGCCGAGCACCAGCCAGCGCCGGTCTTCGCCCGCGCCGACCTCGACGGTGACGATGCGCTGGTGGGGGCCCAGTGCCAGCGTGCCCACCAGCCGCAGTGGCCCGCCGGGCGCCGCGCCGCTGAAGCGGCCCATCGGCGAACGCTTGAGCAGCCACAGCGCGATCGGGATCAGCGTCAGGATCAGCGCAAAGGCCGCCAGCGGCCCCAGGAGAGGGCTTGGGTTCACGTTGGTCTCACCTTCTGCTCAAGCGGCGCATGCGCTCGCTGGGGGTGACGATGTCGGTCAGCCGGATGCCGAACTTGTCGTTGACCACCACCACCTCGCCCTGGGCGATCAGGTAGCCGTTGACCAGCACGTCCATCGGTTCGCCGGCCAGCGCCTCGAGCTCGACCACCGAGCCCTGGGCCAGTTGCAGGATGTGCTTGATCGGGATCCGGGTGCGGCCCAGTTCCACGGTCAGTTGCACCGGGATGTCCAGGATCATGTTCAGGTCATGACCCCCGGCATGGGCCGTGGTCGGCACGCCCGAGAAGTTGGTGAACGACGCTGCGGCCACCGATTCGCTGTTCATGCTGACCGGTATCGCGGGCTCGGGTTTGGGCTCCTCCAGCGCTGCGGCCCATTCGGCGGCCATGCGGTCCTCGTCGGACATCGTGGCGACATCGTCACTCATGTTGGTCTCCCAGCCAGCCGGCTTCGGTGCCGGTCAGCAAACGGTCGATCTTGATGGCGTTCTTGCCGTTCGATGTGCCGTAGTGGCAGTCGAACACTGGCACGCCATCGACCTTGGCCTGGATCACCTTGTCCAGATCCAGTTCGATGAAATCCCCAGGCTTGAGGCTCAGCAGTTGCTCCACGGTGGCCCAGGCCGTGGCCAGTTCGGCGATCAGCGGCACGTCGGCCGACTGGATCTGGTTGCGCAGCAGCCGGATCCAGCGCCTGTCGGGCTCGGCGTCGCTCTGCATCGTGCTGTAGAGCACGTCGCGGATGGGCTCAAGCGTCGAGTAGGGGATGCAGAAGTGCACCGTGCCGGTGGTGTCGCCGAGCTCCAGCGTGTAGCTGGTGGCCACCACCACCTCGTTGGGCGTGGCGATGTTGCAGAACTGGGGCTGCATCTCCGAGCGTTGGTACTCGAGTTCGACCGGATAGATGCCGCTCCAGGCCTTCTTGTACTCGTGGATGATGACCTCGACCAGACGCTGGATCACGCGCTGCTCGGTGGCCGAGAAATCACGCCCCTCGATGCGGGTGTGGTACTTGCCGCTGCCGCCGTACAGCGAATCGATCACTGCGAACACCAGCGACGGATCGCAGACGATCAGCCCGCTGCCGCGCAGCGGCTTGACCGAGACGATGTTGAAGTTGGTCGGCACCACGATCTCGCGCAGGAAGGCGCTGTACTTGATCACCCTGGCGCCGCCTATCGAGACCTCGGGGCTCTTGCGTATCAGGTTGAACAGACCGATCCGGATGTTGCGGGCGAAGCGCTCGCCGATGATCTCCATCGTGGGCATGCGGCCCCGCACGATGCGCTCCTGGCTCGCGATGTTGTAGTCGCGGACGCCACCGGTATCGACCTCTTCGGGCTCGAGCTTCTGGCTCTCGCCGGTGATGCCTTGCAACAGCGCATCGACCTCGTCCTGCGACAGGATCTGCTGGTTCATGTCTAGCCCTGGACCGACGGCTGCGGGGTCACTGGATGATGAAATTGGAGAAGTGAACGGCCGTCACGGGCAGCGCGGGCGCACCCTTCTTTTTCCGTCTCGGCTTGCTCGGTGTGTCGTCATTCACCGTCGGATCCTCCTCGGCGTCGTCGTCGCCCGCGTCGAAGCCCAGTGGCCTGACGGCGGCGTGGAGGATGCTCCTGGCGAGCTTTTCCTTGCCCTCCCGCGTCAGCAGTTGGGCGGCGGTCTTGTGCGACAGCACCATCAGGATGTTGTTGCGTATCGCCGGCATGTAGACTTTGAGTTCGTCCGGGCTGTGCGCATCGTCGAGCTCCAGCGTGATGCCGATCTGGGCGTAGCGCTCGGACTCCTTGTCCGCCAGATTGACCGTGAAGGCGTCGAGCGGCAGGAAGGTGGGCGGGTGCTTGGGGTCGTGCCTGGATTTGCCCTTGGCCGGCACTGCGGCGTCGACCTGGACCTTGGCCGGTGCGTCTTCGAGGGCGTCCTCGCTGTCGACGGGCTTCTTCTTCAGCACCAACCAGACGGCGGCGCCTCCGGCCAGCACCAGCACGAGCACGGCGGCCGCAAGCAAGGTGATCAGCTTCTTGCGGCGGCCCTGGGCGGGGGCGGCCTCGGTGATGGCGGCGGTGGCGGGTGCGGCGGACATGCGGATCTCCTGGGCGACGTCGCTCGTCGCTGGCCAGTTGCCTGCGACGAACCCGTCAAGCCATTATTCGGAGCTGCCGCCCGGTCGATGCGTCGAATAGCGGTGTGATGCGCCATGAATTTCCTACCCCGGGGCCAGCTTGGCGCAGGGCGATCGCGGCCAGTCGACTCTCTTGCGGTCGAATTTCGAGGGCGGGCTCGGGCGCTCAGGCCACCAGGTCGACCAGGCTGCGGCGGAGGCCGATCGCTCGCGTTGGCGCCGGCAGCGCCGGGTTGTCGTTCCGGGTCGCAGTGCGCTGGGTCGGCGTCGTCGGGCCGGGCTCTGGCGGTGGCTGCCGGCCCGGATGCTGCTGGAAGACGCCGCCGCCGGTCAGCGTCAGGCCTGCGTCCTGCAGCGCGCCGGCCAGCGCGTGCAGCGAGGCCTCGATCAGGTCGCGCGTCGCGGCGCGGGCGGCCTGGAACTCGACCCGCACCATCGCCCCGTCCAGCGCGATCTGCACCGAGACCGGGCCCATGTCGGCCGGGTTCAGCTGCAGCCTGGCGGCCTTCACCCCGTCGCGAATGAACAGGCTGACCTGCGCGCCCAGCGCCGGTGCGAAGGCCGGGCTGTCCAGCGGCGCCGCGATGCGCGCCTCGGTGGCCGAACCGGCGTCGCCCGCTGAGCCGTTCGATGCGGCGGGCCGTGCGGGCGTGGTGCCCAGCATTGCCAGATTCAAGCCGTCGGCCTCGACGGCCCGGTCGCCGTCCGCCCGGTGCAGTGCGGGAGGGCGGTCGGCCGGCGGCGCGCCGGGCATCGAAAGCGGCGCCAGGGCGGGCGTCGTCGGCGCTGAAGGCAGCGCCGCAGCCTCCACGCCATGCCGCCGGTCCGGCCGGTTGTCGCCCTCGTTGCCTTTGCCCGTTTCCGCGCTGCCGCCGACGCCGGAGCGGACCAGGCCGGGTCGCGGCGAGGCGGTGCTGCGGGTGCCGGCGGGCGTGACGTCGGGCAGGTCGGCGGGTGCTGCGTCTGCCGGTGTCAGGGGCTGAATCGGGGTCCGGGCCGCGGCCTGGCCGCTGCCAAGCTCGGCGTCCAGCGCGCCACCCGCCGCCCTGTCCTCGTCAGACTGGCCCTTGCGGGCTCGTTCACGCGGCGCCAGCGCCGGTTCTTGCCTGGCCGACTCGACACGGGCCGGTGCCCGTCCTGCGGGTGCCAGGCTGAGGCCAAGGCTGGCGACGGCGCCCTGGTGTCTGGCGACCCAGCAGGCGGTGCCGAGAACGCCGGGGCGGGCCGGCGTGGCGTCGGCCGGGTCGAGGTCTGGCAGCGCTGTGGTGGTGGCGCCGGCAGTGTTGCCCGGGGCGTCCTGGCTGGAGGCCTGCAGCGGCGTGCTCATTGGCCGGTCGGGCAGCGTTGTTGGTCCGGGCAGCGCGTTCATCGCAGGCAGGCTGTCTGCCAGGCCCCGGACGCCGGTCATCAGGGGGTCGCCGCGATCCTCGGCGGGCGTCGCGCCGGGGGCTTCGGCGACCTGACTCAGGTTCAGCCCGACCGAGGCCATGCCCGTCGTGGCGGCCCACCTTGCGGCGGCCGCCGCCGGGTGTTTCGGGTGGTGCGAGATGCAGGCCACCTCAGAGTCTCCACCGGAGGCAGGCAATGCGCTGCCCTGCTGCAGGGCCTGGTGGGTCGCCGCGATCGGCTGCCGGCCCGCCCCGCGTGGGTGCGACCCGGTCCGGTCGGCCTGCAACTCGGCCTGCCGCCGCATCAAGGCGGCAAAGTTGGCGCCAGGGTTGCCGGCCTGGCGGCTTGCCGCGCTGGCCGTCGGCTCGGCAGCCAGCGGGGCCTGGACGGGTGGCAAGGCGCTCATCATGGCGTCTCCGGTCGAATCGCTCAGGGGGACAAGGCAGCCCGACGCTGGGCGGCCTCGTCGGTGTCGCGCTGGTCGCGGCGGTCGGCCAGCTTACGCACCTCGGCCTCGCGCCGCGCGATCAGCTTGCGCAAGGCGGCCACCCGCTGTTCGCGCGCCAGCAAGACCTCCCGCGCGCGCTGCATCCGGCGGTCGAGTTGACTGGCGTTGTTGTCCTGCACCGCGATGGCATGGTCCAGGCGCTCGCCGAAGCCTCGGTGGCAGTGCAGCAGTTCGGTCGTGCCCGTATCCTGAAAGCGGGCTAGCCAGCGCTGGTCGTACTCGCCGCGGTAGTCCAGCAGTTGCCGGGCCTGGGCCAGCGCATGCTGCACCAGGGCTTCGGCCTGGCGCATCGCGCCCAGGGCGCCGTCGCGCTCGGCTTCGGCGCGCTGCAGCAGGATCCGCAGCAGGGGGATGGCGTTCACAGGCATGGGCTGGCCCTGGTTCGGGGTCGGTGTGGCGGCCGTGCGTCAGCCGGCGATCAGCCGGCACAGCTGGGTCCGGCTCTGCGCCATGGTCGCCTGCTCGTGCATGTCCTGGCGCAGCAACGCGACCAGCTTGGGGTGCAGCGCGATCGCCTGGTCGAGTTCGGTGTCGTGGCCGCTCTGGTAGGCGCCGAGCTGGATCAGGTCGCGCGCCTTGTTGACCTTGGCCAGCATGGCGCGGGCGCGGCGCGCGGCGTCTATCTGTTCGCGCGGCGCCACCGCGTTCATCACCCGCGAGATCGAGCGCTCGACATCGATCGCCGGGTAATGGCCGGCCTCGGCCAGTTCGCGCGACAGCACGATGTGGCCGTCCAGGATGCCGCGCGCGGCGTCGGCGATCGGGTCCTGCGGGTCGTCGCCCTCGCTCAGCACGGTGTAGAAGGCGGTGATCGAGCCGACGCCGTTCAGGCCGTTGCCCGAGCGCTCGACCAGTTGCGGCAGCTTGGCAAAGCAGCTCGGCGGGTAGCCCTTGGTGGCCGGCGGCTCGCCGATCGCCAGCGCGATCTCGCGCTGGGCCATCGCAAAGCGCGTCAGGCTGTCCATCAGCAGCAGCACATGCCGGCCCTGGTCGCGGAAATGCTCGGCGATCGCGGTGGCGTAGGTCGCACCCTGCATGCGCACCAGCGGCGGGGAATCGGCCGGCGCGGCCACCACCACGCTGCGCGCCAGGCCGTCGGCGCCCAGGATGTCCTCGATGAATTCCTTGACCTCGCGGCCGCGCTCGCCGATCAGGCCGACCACGATCACGTCGGCCTCGGTGTAGCGCGCCATCATGCCCAGCAGCACCGACTTGCCCACGCCGGTGCCGGCAAACAAGCCCAGGCGCTGGCCGCGTCCCACCGTCAACAGGGCGTTGATGCTGCGCACGCCGGTGTCGAGCGGCTCGCGCACCGGGTCGCGATCCATCGCATTGATCGGCCGGCGCAGCATGGGCTCGTTGCGCACCTGCAGCAAGGCGCCTAGCTTGTCCATGGGCGCGCCCATCGCATCGACCACCCGGCCGAGCAGACCGTCGCCCATCGGCAGGTGCAGGCCGCGTTCCTCGGAGCGCCGCCACAACAGGTTGTCGCGCCCGAGCAGCGGCGGGGCGTGCGGCGAGACGCGCGCGCTGACCCGGGCTCCGCTGCTCAAACCCTGCAAATCGCCCGTGGGCATCAGCAGGGCGCGGTCGCCGTGAAAGCCCACGACCTCGGCCTGCACCGGCAGCGGCGCATCGCCGTGCACCTCGTAGACCGCGCCGACCGGCGCGCGCACGCCGGCCGCTTCCAGCACCAGGCCGGTGACCCGGACCAGCGTGCCGTGGGTCTGCAGCGGCAGATGCACCGCGGCACAGGCCTGCAGGTCGTCGAGGTAGAGCCGCCAGCGCTGCTGGCGTGCCGACCGCGGCGGCTGCGGCGGGCCTGCGGGCAGCGGCGATCCCTCTGGCTGCTGCGTGGCCTGGGGTGTCACGAGCAAGCCCCCGCCGGTGCGCTGCCGCCCGCGGCCTCGTCCCAGGGCAGGCAGCTGCCCAGCGCATGGGCGGCCTGGGCCCAGCGCGCGCCGATGCTGGCGTCGACCGCGCCGAGATCGGATTCGACCCTGCAGCCGCCCCGCGCCACCTCGGGCCGGGCCAGCAGTCGCGCGCCGCGTGCGGCCAATGCTTCCTGGCAACCGGCGGCCACCAGCGCGTGGTCGTCCGGATGCACCTGCACGCTGATGTGGCGGGCACTCATCAGCACCGCGTCGACGGCGTCGCGCGCCACCTGGGCCACCAGCGCCGGGCGCTGGCTCAGTTCGCTGCGCACCACCTGGCGTGCCAGTTCAGTGGCCACGCGTGCCACGCTGGCGGCCAGGGACTGCTCCAGGTCGCCCAGTTCCCGGTCCAGCGAGGCCAGCACCTGCGCCATCTGGGCGCTCACCTGGCTGGCAAAGCCCTGCTTGAATCTGTCCAGGGCGACCAGACCGTCGCGGTAGCCGTCCTGGTAACCCTGGGCCCGGGCCTCGGCCACCTGGCTGGCCCTCTCGGCGGCCATCCTGGCCCGCAGTTCGGCCAGCGTGGGCGGCGGCATGGCCGGGGCCGCTGGCGCCGCGTGGGCCGTGCCAGCGCAGCTCTGCGCCGGCACGAAGGGTCCGGGTGGGCCGGGTGGCTGGGCCCAGGCCGGCGACCCGGCATTGCCGAAGACTTCGGGCGCCCAGGCGGCAAAGTCCTGCAACTCCTCGCGCGGTATGAAGCGGCTGTAGCAAGAGCCTTCGCGCGAGTGGGGCGGCGGCGGCACCTGGCGTGTAGCGGGCTCGCGGCTAGAGGAATTCATCCGCGCCTCCGGTGGCGATCACGATCTGGCCCTCGTCGACCAGGCGACGCACGATCTTGAGCATTTCCTTCTGCTCGGCTTCGACGTCGGAGACGCGCACCGGGCCATGGCTCTCCAGGTCTTCCCTGAGCGTGTCGGCGGCGCGGGTGGACATGTTCTTGAAGACTTTCGCGCGCAGTTCCGGCGTGGCGCCCTTGAGCGCGAGCAGCAGCGATTCGCTCTGCACCTCCTTGAGCAAGGCCTGAACGCCCTTGTCGTCGACCTTGATCAGGTCATCGAAGCCGAACATGTTGTCCATCAGCTTCTGCGCCAGATCGGCGTCAGACTCGCGCACATAGTCGAGCACGCTGTTCTCCAGCGCGCTGCCGAGCTGGTTGATGATCTCGGCCGCGGTCTTGACGCCGCCCAGCGAGGCCTTGCGCATCTTGTCGCCGCCGGCCAGCGCACGGCTCATGACCTCGTTCAAGTCCTTCAACGCGGCCGGCTGGATGCCGTCCAGCGTGGCGATGCGCACCATCACCTCGTTGCGCTGGCGTTCGGTGAAACACTTCATCACCTCGGCCGCCTGGTCGTGCTCCAGGTGCACCAGGATCGCGGCGACGATCTGCGGATGCTCGTTGCGCAGCAGTTCGGCCACCGTGTTCGGGTCCATCCACTTCAAGCCCTCGATGCCGGTCACGTCGCTGCCCTGCATGATGCGGTCGATCAGCAGGTTGGCCTTGTCCTCGCCCAGCGCCTTGCGCAGCACGACCTTGACATACTCGTCGGTGTCAGCGACCAGTGTGTGCTGCTCGGTGGACTCGTTGGCGAACTTGTCGAGCACCCGGTTCAGCCGCATCCGAGGCACCACCTTGAGTCGGGCGATGGTCTCGCCGAGCTTTTGCACTTCCTTGGGCGCGAGGTGCTTGAAGACCTCGGCGGCCTCGGCCTCGCCCAGCGACATCAGCAGGATGGCTGCGTCTTCCACGCCGGTGTCGTCCATGTCGGTTCTCGGTGGATTTGCAGCGCGTTGAGTCAGGGAGCGGACGCGCAATCGCCCGGGTCTCAGGCGTCGGGACCGCTGACCCAGTTGCGCAGGATGTTGGCCACCGCCTGGGGGGTCTCCAGCGCCATCGCCCGGGCGTCGGTGAGTTGCCGGTCCAGCCTGACATGCTCTATCCCCAGCACCGTGGCGTGCTCGCTCAGCGGCAGGCTCTGGGCATCGTCGACCACGGTGTCGAGGCTCCTGCTGTCGGGCCGTCGTGCCATCCCGCCGCCGCGCAGCGCCGGTCGCACCACGCCGAACATCAGCAGGGTAGCTACCAGGGTCAATGCGGCCGGTACCGCGCCGGCGCGCAGCAGGTCCAGCAGCCAGGGCTGGCGGTAGACCGGCAGCGGCTCGGGCTCGACCTTGGGCTCGGCGCGGAACGGGATGTTGACCACCCGCACCGAATCGCCGCGTTCCTTCTTGAAGCCCACGGCCTCCTGCACCAGCGCGGTCAGCTTCTCGATCTCCTCTGGCGGCAGCGGCGTGCTGGTGGACTTGCCCTTGGCGTCGACCGCGAGGTGGTGGTTGACCAGCACGGCGACGTTGATGCGCAGGATGCGGCCTACCGCATTGCGTTGCAGTTCGACCCGCTTGTCGACCTCGTAGTTGACCTGGCTTTCACGCCGCGCTGAGCTGGTGTTGCTGCTCCCCAGCGCCGTCTGCAGCGGCGCCGACGCACCGACTATCGCCGCGGCGGCAGGAGTGGCGGGCTGGTTGCTCGCCGCGCCAGGCACGCCGCTGGGCTGCGGGCTGCTGGTCGGGCCGGCCTCGGTGCTGCGCTCGCTGCGCACGGTGGCTTTCTGGTCCGCGCCCTTGTTGGCGCCGTAGGCTTCGCTGGTCGACTCGACCTGGTTGAAGTCGAGTTCGGCGGTGACGGTGGCGCGCAGGTTGTCCGCGCCGAGCGCGGGCTCCAGCACCTCGCGCACGTTCTTAAGCAGCCTCGTCTCGGTGTCGCGCAGATGGGTGCGCTGCTGTTGCGTCAGGTCCGAGCGGCCCTCGCCATCGGGCTGGGTCAGCCAGTTGCCGTCCTGGTCGGTGATGGTGACCGCCTTCGGCGACAGACCGGGCACGGCCATCGCCGTCATGTGCACGATGCCGGCGATCTGGCTGTGGTCCAGCGTGCGCGCCGGGTAGAGGCTGAGCGCCACCGACGCCGAGGGCTTGTCCTGGTCGCGGAAGTAGCCGTTCTGGCCGGTCAACGCCACCATCACCTTGGCCGACTGCACCGCCGAGATGGTGGCGATCTGCTGCTCGAGCCGGCTGCCCAGCGCGCGCTGCAGGTCGACCCGCTCCTGGGTCTGCGACTTGCCGAAGCTGGTCTTGTTGTCCATCAGCTCGTAGCCGCTGGGCGCCGAGCGTGGCAGCCCCAGCGTGGCCAACCGCATGCGCAGTTCGCCGACCCGCTCGGCCGGCACCATGATCAGGCTGCCCAGCGTGCCTACCTGATAGGCCTCTCCCAGCTTGTTGAGCTGCTCGATCACCGCACCGGCCTCGTTCTCGGGCAGGCTGTGCGAGAACAACGGCGCCATCGGCACCTGGCGGCTCCACAGCAGCAGCGCAACGCCCAGTGCCAGCAGGCTGGCGCTGCCCAAGCCCAGCATCGCCTTGTTGCGCAGCGGCAGAGCCTGCAGGCGGGCCAGCGTGCCCGTCGAAGCCAGGCGCCGGGCGGGCGCGTCGGGCTTGGTGGCGGCCAGCAAGGCGGCCTCGTTGGCGGGGGTCAGGCGGGTGACGGCGGCGTCCATGGGCAGGGGGGCGGGCTCGGCTGCAGGGTGGCGGGAGACGGCGGGTGATCGAGGGTTGACCATCGGCTTGGGTCATCAGCCCGGGTCGAGGTCGATTGTTGGGCGTCACCGACCGGCGTCATCACGCAAACAGCGCAGGCTTAGCGCTGCAGTTCGCGCCATCGTGGCCGAGGGCCAGCCCTACAGTGCCAAGCGTGCCGGCAGCGGCGCGCCGTCCCCCAGCAGCCAGCGATGAAACTCGAGCTCAAGCCCTTCGACTTTGCCCAGGCCGTCGCCCGCGCCGGCCTGCGGCCCGACGGTCACCCGGTGGGCAGCGCCACGCCGGCGGCCGCGCCCGCCAGCTTCGGTGCCGCGATGAACCAGGCCCTGCGGGCGGTGAGCGATTCGCAGCTGGAAGCCGGCGCCTTGCAGCATGAGTTGCAGCTCGACAACCCCACCGTCAGTCTGGAGCAGACCATGATCGCGATGAACAAGTCGCAGATCGGTTTCACCGCGGCGCTGACGGTGCGCAACCGGCTGGTCCAGGCCTACAGCGACATCATGAACATGCAGGTCTGATCGCCGGCTCGGCCTGACCTCCGTGATGGCGGCGGCGACCTTGTCAGCCCGATCAGGACCCCGACGGCTCAGCCTGGCAGCGCGGATTGCCGGGCACCGGCGCGGCGGGTGCACACACGCTGGCACCGCCTTGCGGCCCGAGCCGCACCTGAAGCTGCAGTCCCCCCTGCGAGGCGAAGCGCGCCTGTCCACTGGCCAGGGTGTCGATCCGGGGACCCGCCCGCGGGTCCAGCACCATCGCGTCGGCGCGCAGCAGCGCGATGCCGGCCTGGTCCGACGCCCGCACCCGCTTGATCAACTGGCTGCCCGGGGTCAGGGTGGGCTGGCGGCAATCGACGGCCGGACCGGTGCTCACGCTGTAGCACCACAGGCTGCCGGTCTGGAACCGCAAGGTCACGGGCTGGCCGCGCCGCTCCGACTCTTGACGGGCCAGGGCGATGTCGGCCTGCAGGTCGTGCGCCGCGGCCTGCAGGCGATGACGGTCCAGCATCGCGGTGACGCTGGGGGTGGCCACCGTCCCCAGCACGGCCATCACCGCCAGCGTGATCATCATCTCCAGCAGCGTGAAGCCGGACAATGGTGTCGGGCGCCGCCCCGGCCATCGGGCGCCGCGCAGCGACGCCGGGCCATCGGGCGGTGGTGGGTGGCGCGCCAAGGTCAGTGCAAGGTCAGGGGCCGGCCCGCCAGCATCTGGTCGAGGTCGTCCATCCAGGGCTCGGCCAGGTGGCGGATCTCCGCGTCATTGACCAGCACGCGTTTCATGATGTGCGACTTGAGTTGGCTCTCCTCACCGCTGAGCGGGTTGCCGCGCGCCGCGTTCTTGAGCTGGCTGATCAGCAGCACACAGGCGCCCTCCAGCTTGATGACATGTTCCCAGTTGCCCGAGCGAGCGGCATCGAGCATGTCGGCGCTGGCCCGTTCGATGGCCTCGTAATAGCTCAGAAGCTTGCTGTTCATGGTGGGGCTCGCTGACAACGCTCGCTCGATGTGTTTGCTCACGGGTTTCTCCGGGCGCAGGATCAATTGGGCCTGGCCGCGCCGACGCGATCGCCTATCGCCTGCCAGGCCTCGCGCAGCGGCGCCATCAGCGCAAGACACTCGTCCAGCGCGGCTTCGTCGCTGCGCAGGTTGGCCTGGGTCAGTCGCATGCAGATGTAGGCGTAGAGGTCGGACAGGTCAGCCGCGAGCTTGCCGCCAGCCTCGAGGTTGAGGGCCGACTTCAGGCCCTCGTCGATGATGCGCACCGCGTGACCTATGGCCATGCACTTGGCGGCGACGTCGCGCCCGCGCATCGCCCCCTTGGCGCGGTAGACGGCGGCGTTGAAGCCATCGAACAGCAAGGCGACCAGGCCGTGGGCTGATGCGCCGGTGACCAGGGATCGCAGGCCCACCTGGTGGTAGGCGCCAGTGACTTGTTTCGAGCGGGACGCATTGGAGGCAAAGGGGGCGCTGAACATGGCTCGGTCTTGTCGATGTGGGTGGCTGTGCCAGGGTTATCGGTCGAGCCTGCAGCCACTTGAGTGCTGGCACCTGCCGGTTTCCACGCGATTGCAGGGACATTGCCGCGCCTTGGGGACCGGCCATCCGCTCAGGCGTCAGCCGCCGCTGGTGCTCTTGTTGAAGGCCGCGAGCTGCTGGGTCATGTAGCTGCTCAGGCCATTGAGCTGGGCCATCTTCGAATCCAGCGCGGTGTATTGGGCGCGCATCCTGGCCTCGGTCAGGCTCAGGCGTTGCGTCAGGTCGTCCTGGCTCCTGGTATTGCGGCTCAGGCGCGCGTTCAGGCTGGCGGTCCGGTTCTCGAACGCGCCGCCGCTGCCCAGCGCGGCATCGGCCAGGCCCTTCCAGCGCCGTACGAAGCCCGAACCGGCACTGTCGGCGCCGCTGGCGGTCAGCAGTTTCTTCAGTTCAGGCAGATTGCCCAGGGCGCTGTCGAGCTGGGTGGCGTCGGTCGACAGCGTGCCACTGGTGGTCATCGCGATGCCGATGTCTGACAGTCGCGACCAACTGGACGACGCGGTGCTGGACTGCTTGAGGGCGTTGCCCAGCGCCCGCTGCAGGCTCACCGCGGTCTGGTCGCCCTGCAGCGCGCCACCGCTCTTGCTATCGGCGTTGTAGGCCATCTGGCTGTGCAGGAAGGTGGCCAAGTCGTTGAACGCGCCGAAGAAGTCGGTGATCTTCTGCTTGATGCCCGCGCTGTTGGCTGCCACCGATACCGAAACTGCGCCGGCCGTGGGCTTGAGCAGGCTGACGGTGAGCCCGTCGATCACATTGCTCAATGTATTGCTGGCCGAGGCGATGGCGATGCCGTTGATCGTGGCCAGGGCATTGTCCGCCGTCTCGCTGCGTGTCATCTGCGAGCTGCCGCCAGCAGCGTCATAGGCCAGTGCCGTCAGACCGGTGCCGGCCACGCCGTCGTCGGCGCTCTCGGTGGCGCTGATGCGGAAGGCGTTCTGTTCGCCGGTATCCTTGGACCGCAGCGACAGCCGGGCGCCACCGGCATCGGTGACGATGCTGGCGGTCACGCCCGCGCCGGAGGCGTTGATCTTGTCGCGGATCGACGTCAGGCTGGTCTCGCCGGCGCCTATCGTCACGATCACCGGCGGGCTGCCGATCTTGGCGCTGAAGCCGCTGGTGGGGGTGCCGGTCCAACTGCCCAGCTCAATCGTCAGCGTGCCGGCGTTGAGCATCGAACTGCTCGAGGCCAGCGCCGCGGCGGTGACCGTCTGGCTGCTGGCCAGGTGCTGCACGTTGACGGCGTAGCTGCCCGCCGTGGCATTGGCGCCGGTGCTCACGCTGACCGAGCCCGCGTCAGCCGAATTGGCGGTGGTGCCACTCCACAAGGCGCTGTCGGTCAGCGCGTTGCTCTTGTCCTGCAGCGCTGAAAACAAGCTTTGCAGCTGGCCAAAGGTCGAGACCTCCGACTTCAGGCCGGTGGCCGCCGACTGCAGCTGCGTCAGCGGGCGCTGCTCCACCGCCATCAACTGGGTGACGATGCTGTTGACATCCAGGCCGCTACCCAGCCCCGCAGAACTGACACTGCCCACGCCGTTGATCGATGTGCTCATGGCCTTGCGCTCCTTCGCTGACGGGATTTCGGCGGCTTCAGCGCGAACTTGAGCCCGCCTGCAGCATCGAGGCGAAAAGTCTTCATCGCCCGACGGGACCTGCCCCCCACTGCGTCCGTCCCGGGCCGAGCGCCGAGCGCGGCGCGGCTCCTGGCGCGCCCGGCGGCTCAGCCTTGCAGCAGCTTCATCACCTGCTGCGGCAACTGGTTGGCCTGCGCGACCATCGCGTTGCCGGCCTGCTGCAGGATCTGGGCGCGGCTGAGGTTGGAGGTTTCAGCGGCGAAGTCGGTATCCATGATGCGGCTGCGCGCGGCCGACTGGTTCTCTACCGCGACCTGCAGGTTGGAAATGACCGAATCGAAGCGGTTCTGCACTGCACCGTAGGTTGCACGCTGGCTGTTGATGCTGTCGATCGCAGCGTCCAGGGCGGTGATCGAAGCGGTCGCGAAGCTGCCGTCGGTACCGGCCAGCGAGGTCGTCGGGGCGGTGCCCACGGCAGCGCCCACGGCGGTGGTGATAGCCGCCACGCTGGTCCAGTCGAAGGCCGCGACCGAGATCTGGTCCAGCGTCGCCGAGGTGCCAGCGCCGACCTGATAGGTCGAGTTGTCGGTGGTGGCCAGGATAGACTGGCCATTGAACTTGGTGCCGCCCAAGGTCCGTGACGCTTCACTGGCGAGTTGCTGGTACTCGGCGTCCAGGCTGGTGCGGTCGGTCGTGGAGTTAGTGCTGCTGGCGGCCTGGACCGATATTTCCCGCATGCGCTGCAGCATGTCGCTGACCTTGCCGAGCGCGCCCTCCGCTGTCTGCGACAAGGAGATGCCGTCGTTGGCATTGCGTATCGCGGCATTCATGCCGCGCACTTGCGAGGTCATCCGCTCGGCGATCGCCAGACCGGCGGCGTCGTCCTTGGCCGAGTTGACGCGCATGCCCGAGGACAGGCGCTGCATCGATGTGGCCAACGACGACTGCGATGAGCTGAGGTTGCGCTGCGCGTTGAGTGAAGCGAGATTGGTGTTGATCGTCTGGGGCATGGTGAGCAATCCTTGAGAATCGATGACTCCCGGCAACCCTGCCTGGCCCTGGTCGGTCTGGCACTGCTTCCGGACCACGCCGCGGCTGAATTGCGGCAGCGATGAGACGGATTCTGCTGGCGCTGCTCGCCCTGTATTCGGTGGATATGGGACCTATCAGCCCCCCAGTTCCATGTCCTTGTCTGGCCACAGACCGATGGCCCAACGAAGCGTCGCGCCATCCTCCTTGCGGAGGCGGCGCGACTTTTGTGCCTTGCCAATGGCCGGCGCCTCTTCGTCTCGGGCCGGCCCGTGACGAAGAACAGCGGCTGAAGGCGGCCAGCCGCTCACTGCAGCAACTTCATCACCTGATTGGGCAACTGGTTGGCCTGTGCGACCATCGCGTTGCCGGCCTGCTGCAGGATCTGGGCACGGCTGAGGTTGGCGGTCTCGGCAGCGAAGTCGGTGTCCATGATGCGGCTGCGCGCTGCCGACTGGTTCTCGACCGAGATCTGCAGCGTGGAGACCACGTTGTCGAAACGGTTCTGTACCGCGCCGAAGCTTGCGCGCTGGCTGTTGATGCTGTCGATCGCCGAATCCAGGGCCGTGATCGAAGCGGTCGCGAAACTGCCGTCGGTGCCGGCCAGTGAGGTCGTCGGGGCGGTGCCGACGGCAGCGCCGATCGCGGTGGTGATGGCCGCCACGCTGGTCCAGTCGAAGGCCGCGACCGAGACCTGGTCGAGCGTCGCCGAGGTGCCGGCGCCGACCTGGAAGGTCGAGTTTGCGGTGGTTGCGAGGATGGACTGGCCGTTGAACTTGGTACCGCCCAGGGTGCGTGACGCCTCACTGGCGAGTTGCTGGTACTCGGCGTCCAGGCTGGTGCGGTCGCCCGTGGTGTTGGTGCTGCTGGCGGCCTGAACCGACAGTTCCCGCATGCGTTGCAGCATGTCACTGACCTTGCCGAGTGCGCCTTCCGCCGTCTGCGACAGCGAGATGGCGTCGTTGGCGTTGCGTATCGCGACATTCATGCCACGCACCTGCGAGGTCATGCGGTCGGCGATCGCCAGGCCGGCGGCGTCGTCCTTGGCGGAATTGACGCGCATCCCGGAGGACAGGCGCTGCATCGAGGTGGCCAGCGAGGATTGCGAGCTGCTGAGGTTGCGCTGCGCGTTCAGGGAGGCGAGGTTGGTATTGATGGTCTGGGGCATGGAAGCTCTCCAATCTAGGGTTGACCAAGGGCCGAGGCCTGGCTGCAGTCGGAATTCGCAGGAGCGCTGTTGCCTTGCCTGCAACGCCGCGGTCTGCGGCGTCCAAGCCACCGACTGCGGAACTCGTCAGGACTTCTCGCGGTCGAGGAGAGACCCGGTTCCCGGAGACCCCCTCGACCGCCGTCGGTCCTGACAACGCGCCCAGATGAATGATCGCGCTGAAGCCCTTTTCGTCGCCTGTTCGAAAAGCTTTAGCCCCGCGTTCATGGGTGTCGTCGAAAGTCAAGTCAATTCGCCTCAGCATGCTGGCCAAAGTGGGCTGAGGATGCCCTTCATTTCGGCACTTCGCTGCCGCTTTGGGTCGTGATCATGGGCGCCAAGCCGATCTGCCTGCGCAGGGGGCGACGCGTCAGGAGGGCGCCCATGGAAAGAAGACTGCATATCGGCGGGCGCGAGCGGCGCGAGGGCTGGGAGATTCTGGACGTCTATCCGGGGCCGCATGTCGACCATGTCGGGAACGCCATCGATCTGGCGAATTTTGCCGACGGCAGCTTTGTCGAGGTCTACGCCTCGCATGTGCTCGAGCACTTCGACTACCAGCAGGAACTGCTGGCAGCGCTGCAGGAGTGGCACCGCGTTCTGGCGCCCGGCGGGGTGTTGCGACTGTCGGTGCCGGATCTGGACATCCTGGCGCACCTGCTGTTGCAGCGGCATTCGCTCGACGTGAACCAGCGCTTCCAGATCATGCGCATGATCTTTGGCGGCCACGCCAACGCACACGACTACCACCGCGTCGGCTTGAACCAGGACTTCCTGTCGGCTTTCCTCGATCGGGCGGGTTTCATCAGGCTGCAGCGCACGACGCGCCACGCGCTGTTTGCTGACACCAGCGAGATGGTGATTGCGGGCACGCCGATCAGCTTGAATGTCGTCGCCCACAAACCGGCTGACCCGCCTGCCCAGCCCTCGGCACAGGCTTCGGTGGCCCAGTCGTTGCAGGTCTGAATGTCATTCAGCACAGGAAAGAGCGTCCGTGACGAATCCATCTCCCACCCCGTCCCACGCCTGCCCGGTGATCCCGGGCGGCCTGCATTGGGCACGCGGCGTCGCCGCGCTCGCCCGCGCCGATGGCCGTGCGGCGATAGCCGCCTTCGGCCAGGCCACCGAGGCCGCGCCGGGTGACATGCTGTACTGGGTCAATCTGGCCAATGCCCAGCGCGGCGTCGGTCAACTGGCGCCTGCCATCGCCACAGCCCGCCACGCGCTGCAACTCGAGCCCGATCATCCGCTAGCCCTGCGCATCCTGGGCGATGCGCTGGCGCGCAGCCACCGCTACGCCGAATCGGTCGAGGCCTATGTGGCGCTCGAGGCCAGCGGCATCCTTGAGCCCGAGGCGATGATCCAGCACGCGGCCATGCTGCAGGCGCTGCGCCGGCCGCTGGAGTCTGTCGACAAGCTGATGCAGGCCGCAGCGATCCAGCCCGACAACGTGCTGGCGCATGCGCTGATGGCGACCTCGTTCCGCGACATGGCGCTGCAGAACGAGGCCGTCGAGTGCCTGCGCACGGTGCTGGCACTCGATCCCTCGAATCTGCAGGCCTTGTCCAGCCTGAGTTACGAGCGGCGCCATGTCTGCGATTGGCAAGACCTGGCCGGCGACGTGGCGCGGCTGTCGACGGCGCTGGCCAGCGCGCCGCAGGGGCTGGCCCGGGTGGCCAGCGTGTTCGCGCTGCTCTCGCTGCCGATCGCGCCAGAACTGCTGCGGGTGGCCGCGTGCGGCGAGGCGCGGTCGGCGGCGCTCGGTGTGTCTGAACTGCCACCGGTAGATGTCTCTGCACGTGGCGGTGCTCGATTGCGCGTGGGCATGCTGTCCTACGACTTTCACGAGCATCCGGTCTCGCAACTGCTGGTCGAGGTGCTGGAGCAACTCGATCGCAGCGGCATCGAGTTGCTGTTGTATTCGTCGGGCCGGGACGATGGCTCGGCGCTTCGACGCCGCATCGAGGCCGCTGCCGACCACTTCGTCGATGTGCGGGGCCTGTCCGACCGCCAGGCCGCCGAGCGCATCCGCAACGACGGCGTAGAGTTGCTGATCGACCTGCAGGGGCACACCCGCGGTCATCGGCTGGCGATCCTGGCACACCGGCCGGCGCCGGTTCAGGCCAGCTTCCTCGGCTATCCGGGGACGACCGGCGCGGCCTACATCGACTACCTGATCGGCGACCCCTTCGTCACCCCGCTGTCGCTGGCGCCGCTCTACAGCGAGAAACTGGCCCAGATGCCGCTGTGCTTTCAGCCCAACGGGCGCGGCCGGCCGCTGCCGGCACCTATGTCGCGCGCCGCTGCGGGCTTGCCCGAAGACGCGTTCGTGATGTGCGCCTTCAACCACACCTACAAGATCCTGCCCGAGGCCTTCGACGCCTGGTGTGCCGTGATGCGCGAGCAGCCGCGGGCGGTGCTGTGGCTGAAGGAAACCAACGGGCAACTGCACGACAACGTGCGCCGCGAGGCCGCTGCCCGCGGTGTCGTCGCCGAGCGCATCGTCTTTGCGACGATGGTGTCGTATCCCAAGCACTTCGCGCGGCTGGCCTTGGCCGACCTGTTCGTCGACAGTTGGCCCTACAACGCCCACACGACGGCCAGCGACGCGTTGTGGGCCGGTGTGCCGGTGGTCACGCTGTACGGCAAGGGTTTCGCCTCGCGGGTGGCTGCCAGCGTGCTCAACGCGGCGGGCGTGGGCGAACTGGCTTTCGAGACGGTGGATGACTACCAGCGGGCGATCATGGCGCTGGCCCTCGAGCCCGGGTTGCTGGCCACCTACCGCCGCCATCTGGTCGAGCAGCGAATGGTGCTGCCGCTGTTCGACAGCCAGGGCTATGCACAGGCCTTTGCCCAACTGCTGCAGCGCATGGCGCAGCGCTGGCGCGACCGGCTGGCGCCCGATCACCTGCCAGCGTGGGGCTGAAGCAGCGAGCCAGCGCGTCCGGCCTGGGTGTCAAGGCCGAGGACTGCGCCAGTTTGCCGGTCAGGGCCGCGGCGGGGCGACGCAACACCAGCGTGTAGGAGTTTGCCTGACAGGCGACCCGGAAGAAACTGGACTCCAGAAGACGAATTGGGCTGATGTTGCGGGATTGTTGTGCTCACTACAGTTCATTCCACACCCGCCCAAAGCCCTTGACCCCTCACCCTGATCGGACACCGCTCCATGAACACCGAACAAATCCTCGCCGAGATCCGTGAAGCCAACCTGTCCTACCTGATGCTGGCCCAGACGCTGATCCGCGGCGACCTCGACCAGGCCTTGTTCCGCCTCGGCATCAGCGAGGACAGCGCTGGCATGATCGCCGCGCTGAGCCCGGCGCAGATGATGAAGATCTCTGCTAGCAGCACGCTGCTGTGCCGCATGCGCTGCGACGACGACCTGGTCTGGGGGCTGCTGACGAGCCATGGCAAGAGCGCTGCCAACGAGGGCGTGTCCCGCCTGCATGCCTCCATCCTGATGGCCGGGCGGCACCAGGAAGCCGCATGAATTGGCGACCCCCGGGAGCGGCCAAGGCCACTCCCCGGGGTCGACACCAGCAGCCCGGCGCGGCCGGCTCTGCGGTGTCTGCCTGACAAGACACATTCACGGAGAGAACACCATGTCGCGAACCAAGAGCATCCTGACCGAAGCCCATCAGATCGACACCGCAGTGGAACTGATCAAACTCGGCGCCCGCCTGCAGGTGCTGGAGAGCGAGACCGACCTCAGCTACGAGCGCCTGCTGCGCCTGTACAAGGAGGTGGCGGGCAAGAGCCCGAGCAAGGGTCAGCTGCCGTTCTCGACCGACTGGTTCATGACCTGGCAGCCCAACATCCACGCCAGCCTGTTTCTCAACATCCACGAATACCTCAACAAGGTGGCTGCACTCGACGAGATCGACAGCGTGATCAAGGCCTACAAGCTCTATCTCGAGCAGATCGGCGCACAAGACCTCGAGGCCCAACTCTCGGTCACGCGGGCCTGGCGGCTGGTGAAGTTCGTCGACAACGGCATGCTGACGATGACGGCCTGCAGCAAGTGCGGCGGCCATTTCGTCACCCATCCGCACGAGATCGCACGCCACTATGTCTGCGGCCTGTGCAGCCCGCCGGCGCGCGCCGGCAAGGGTCGCTGCGTCGGCGCCATCCGGCTGCCTGCCGTGCAGGAGTGCCGTATAGAGTGACCCGGTATCGCGCCGGGCTGTGCTCGCGACGGCGCCGGCCGATATGCTGTGCCGGCGCTTAGCCAAATCGCGATGGATTGGCCGCTTGTCTCCTCCTGGCACATCTGCTGTGCCTTTGTGGGCGGACCCCCTAGGGAGTCCGCCCCTTTTTCTGTTGCGCGGCCTCGCTGGCGTCGTGTCCTGGTCCCCGGATGAGCGCCTTGAATCCGTTGCCGCGGTCGAGTTGACCGCTGTCGGCGCTGTCCGCTGCATCAACCCGATCCGGCCCCTGGCACGCAAGGCCCGGCTTTTCGACCGATTGGCCCCGCGGGCGCCGGCCGACACTCTGGCGATGAACCCATCGACTGCGCCTCCCGCAACGCCCGTGGCGGGTCCGGCCGACGGCCCAAGTGCTGCAGGCGTGACGTCCCGTCGTTCGCCAGCCGTCTGGCCCTTGCCGGCACTGCTGACCTGGCTGGCCGCCTGGGCCCTGCTGCGCGTCTTGTCGGCCGGCGGCCTGCTGCCGGCCTGGGGTGCGGCGCTCGGGCTGGGTCTGGTGGTGGCGCTGGCGCTGCGCCGTGCCAGTGCCTGGCGGCGCCTGATCGTGGCGGCTGGATTGCCCGTGGCGGCCCTGTTGCAGTCGCTGGCGGGATGGGTGTCGAGCCGCCTGATCGGTGCCGGCGGCACGCTGCCGGCCTGGGCCTGGCTGCTGCCGGCTGCGCTGCTGCTGGCGGCCTATCCGTTGCGGGCCTGGCGCGATGCGCCGGTGTTTCCGACGCCCGCGCTCGCGCTGCGAGGGTTGGGGGCGCTGACCGCGCTGCCTGCTGGCGCCAGCCTGCTCGATGCCGGTTGCGGTCTGGGTCAGGGAATGGCGGCGCTGCGCACCGAATTTCCGTCCGCGCGCATCGAGGGCATCGAGTGGAGCGGGTTGCTGCGCTTGGCCACGGCCGCCCGCTGCCCTTGGGCCAGCGTGCGCCGCGGCGACATGTGGCGTGCCGACTGGTCGCGATTCGCGCTGGTCTACTTGTTCCAGCGTCCCGAGAGCATGGCCCGCGCGCTGGCCAAGGCCGAGGCCGAGATGGCGCCTGGCGCCTGGCTGGTCAGCCTGGCCTTCGCGGTGCCCGGACGCGTGCCGAGCGCGGTGCTGCGGCCCTCGGGCGCCAGTCCGGTCTGGCTGTACCGGGTGGGGGCCGGTGCGCTCGAACGGTTGTCGGCGTGCGCTGGCCCTCAATCTGGCTCGGCGCAGGTCGATAACCCCCACAACAAGCCTGCCCGGTCGGGCCGGCATTGACCCAAGACCCATCGTCCACCCCATGTTCGTCGCCGTCGGCTGGTCAATCGCCATGGTCTGCATCTTCGGTGTGTACGTCGTGCACGGCGGCAACATTCAGGTCGTCGTGAAGGCTTTGCCGTTCGAGTTGATCACCATCCTCGGCGCGGCCCTGGGGGCCTTCCTGGCGAACAACCAGATGAAGGTCATCAAGGCGTCGATCAAGGGACTGCTTCAATGCTTCAAGGGCAGCAGGTTCAGCAAGGCGCGCTACATGGAACTGCTGGCGCTGATGTTCGACATCCTGCAAAAAGCCCGCAAGGAGGGCTTGATGTCTATCGAGACAGACGTCGAGGAGCCGCAGAACTCGCCGCTGTTCCAGAAATACCCGACCGTGGGCAATGACCCGCATGCCTGTGAATTCATCACCGACTACCTGCGCATGATGGTCTCGGGCAACCTGAACGCGCATGAGATCGAGAGCCTGATGGACAGCGAAATCGAGACCCATCACCAGGAGCAATATGCCGCCGTCGCGGCGATCGCCCGCCTGGCGGGTGGCCTGCCGGCCTTCGGCATCGTGGCGGCAGTGCTGGGCGTGGTCAACACCATGGGCTCGGTGGGTCAGGCGCCGGCGGTGCTGGGCGGCATGATCGCCTCGGCCCTGGTCGGCACCTTTCTGGGCATCTTGCTGTCTTATGGCTTCGTCGAGCCGCTGGGCGGCTTGCTGGAGCAGAAGGTCGAAGACGCCAGCAAGGAGTACCAGTGCATCAAGTCCACCTTGCTGGCCAGCATGCAGGGCTATGCGCCCGCAGTGGCGATCGAGTTCGGCCGCAAGGTGCTTTTCTCGGGTGACCGTCCCAGTTTCATCGAGCTGGAAGCTCACGTCAAACGGAAGTAGGGGCTGATCCACCATGTCAGGCGACGCAAAAAAGCTGCAGCCCATCATCATCAGGCGGGTCAGGAAGGGCGGCCATGCGGTGCATGCCGGGGCCTGGAAGATCGCCTATGCCGACTTCGTGACGGCGATGATGGCTTTCTTCCTGCTGATGTGGTTGCTGGGCAGCACATCGGAGGGCGACAAGAAAGGCATCGCCGATTACTTCCAAAGCCCGCTGAAGGTCGCGCTGCTCAACAGCGGCTCGGGCTCGGGCGATTCATCGAGCCTGATCAAGGGCGGCGGCACTGAACTCTCTCGCTCCGACGGCAGCGTCAAGTCCGGGGAAGTCAAGGCGCCGCGCAGCACCATCAACCTGCAGGCGCTGCGCCACGAGCAGCGCCTGGCCGAGACTGCCAGCCTGCAGGAACTGAGCGCGCAGGTGGACTCCGCGCTCAAGAACAACGCCAGGCTGGCGCAATACGCCTCGCAGATCAAGCTCGACATGACGCGCGACGGCCTGCGCATCCAGATCGTCGACGAACTGGCGCGGCCGATGTTCGATTCGGGCAGCGCGGTGGTCAAGCCTCATCTGCGCGAACTGCTGCGCGCCATCGGCAAGGTGCTGCTGGAGGTTCCCAACCGCCTGACGCTGGAGGGCCACACCGATGCCGCGACGTTTGCCGGCGGAGACCGCAGCTACAGCAACTGGGAACTGTCGGCCGACCGGGCCAACGCGTCGAGGCGAGAATTGGTGGCTGGCGGCCTGACCGATGACCGGGTGCTGCGGGTGCTGGGCCTGGCCAGCAGCCAGCCCTTCAACCGCAACGACCCCGCCGAGCCGCAGAACCGGCGCATCAGCATCATCGTGATGAACCGCGACGCCGAGGACCGTTTCTACAGCCCCACCGCCGACCGGGTCGAGTCCCCGGGCACGCCGGGGGCCGCCGCCGTGGCCGAGGCCTTGGTCCGGCCCGATAAGCCGGCCCGGGCATCAAGTCCGTCGTCAGCGGGCCGATAAGGCGGAATCGACCGCTGTCGCCGCACCGCCATCCCCATCCTGCCATCCTCCGAGGACTGACATGCGCCAACCTTCCGACCTCAAGTTCCTGGTCGTGGACGACTTTTCGACGATGCGACGCATTGTGCGTGGCTTGCTCAAGGAAATGGGCTGCAACAACGTCGAGGAGGCCGAGGACGGCGCCGTCGCCTTGAACATGCTGCGGTCCCACCGCTATGACTTCATCGTCAGCGACATCAACATGCCCAACGTCAACGGCTTCGAGTTGCTCAAGGCGCTGAAAGCCGACGAGAAGCTCAAGCATATCCCCGTGCTGATGGTCACCGCCGAAGCCCGCAAGGAGGACATCGTGCTGGCGGCGCAGAGCGGGGCCGCCGGTTATGTGGTCAAGCCCTTCACCAAGATCACGCTCGAGGAGAAGGTGACCAAGATCATGCAGAAGATCGCGGCCACCGTCTGAGCGACCCAATGGAGCCCACCATGACGATGGAAGACATGGCATCGCTGATTCGCCGACGCGGCGCGATGGTCACTGAGACAGGTCTTGCGTCCTTCCCGGGTGCAATGGCCTCGCCCGAGGTGTTCCAGCAGATCGGCGCGATCACCCGTCTGCTGCACGATACGCTGCAGCAATTGGGCGTGATGCCCAAGCTGCAATTGGCCGCTGACGGCCTGCCCGATGCACGCAGCCGGCTCAACTACATCGCGGCCAAGACGGCCGACGCTGCCGACCGGGTGCTCAACTCGGTCGACCAGGCCAAGGTCGAGCATGCCGCGATCGCCAAGCAGACACGCACCTTGGCCGCCGCGCTGCTGGCCGACCCGGTCAAGGCGGTGGCCAGCGGTGCGGTGTTCAACTTTGTCGACGACGTCGAGTCGCGCACTCGGCTCATCGACGGTCACCTGACCGACATCATGCTGGCGCAGGACTTCCACGACCTCACCGGCCAGGTGGTGGCCAAGGTGGTCGCATTGGCCCACGATTTGGAGGACAGCCTGGTCAAGTTGCTGGTGCAGGTGGTGCCTGCCGACCAGCGTGAGAAGGTGGATCTCAACATGCTGCATGGGCCGGTGGTCAACCCCGAGAGCCGCACCGACGTGGTGGCCAACCAGGGAGAAGTCGATGACCTGCTGGCCAGCCTGGGGTTCTGACGCTTCGCGCGCTGGCGCGGGTCCGGCCCAGCGGCGGCCCATCGGCCGCTGCGGGCATTTATGAAGCAGCAGCCGCCGGCGATCAGCGCCTGATAGCGCGGTCTGTTGACCGGTTTGCCGCCGTCAGCCCGCTCCTACCATGGCCTGACCCTGTGCCTTGCCTTAGAGACGCCATGCCCGAAGCCCTTCTGAGCCCGCCCGCCTTCCTGACGCTTGCCGAACTGGTGACCCAGGCCCAAGGCCTGCAGCAGGGCGGCCGGGCCGATGCCGCGGTCGCGCTTTACCAGCAGTGGATTGCGGACGGTCCGCCCGCCATGCGCCATGTGGCCTGCTTCAACCTGGGGACTTCGCTCAGCGTGATCAACCGCCCGGCCGAGGCCGAGGCGGCCTACCTCCAGGCGCTGGCGCTGCAGCCGGACTTCCCGCATGCCCGGCTCAACCTGGGGCATCTGCTCGAGCGTGCCGGTCAGCCCGAGCCCGCGCTGGCGCAGTGGCGCGCGGTGCTGGCCGGCGTCGCGGCCACCGACCTGAAGGTGCATGCCTGGAACAACCTGGGGCGCCTGCTCGAATCGCTGCGCCGCTACCCCGAGGCCGAGGCCTGCCTGCGCGAGAGCCTGCTGCTCGATGCGCGCCAGGCCAGCGTGATCCAGCACTATGTGCACCTGAGGCAGAAGCAATGCGCCTGGCCGGTGTACCAGACGCTGGGCGAGGTGACACCCAACATGCTGCTGACCGGCACCTCGCTGCTGGCGATGATGAGCGTCAGCGACGACCCGGCGCTGCAACTGATCTCGGCCACCCGTTTCGTGCATGAGCGCGTGCCCAAGCCGCCGAGCGTGGCGCTGCACGCCGCGATGCCGCCGCGCCGGGGCAGGATACGCATCGGCTACCTGTCGGGCGACCTTCACCTGCACGCGGTGGGCTTGCTGACGCCCGAGTTGTTCGAACTGCACGACCGCAGCAAGTTCGAGGTCTGGGCCTTTTGCTGGACGCCCGAGAGCGACCAGCCGCAGCGCCGGCGCATCGTCAAGGCAACGGATCACCTGGTTCGCCTGGCCGGGGTCGACGACGCCACCGCTGCGCGGCTGATCGCCGAGGCCGGCATCGACGTGCTGGTCGATCTGCAGGGCCTGACCAGCGGCGCCCGACCCGCGATCCTGGGCTGGCGCGCGGCGCCGGTGCAGGTCAGCTACCTCGGCCTGCCCGGTACCGCGGCGCTGCCCGGGGTGGACTGGATCCTGGCCGACGCCTATGTGATGCCGCCCGAACTGGAGCCCTATTGCACCGAGCAGCCTATCCGCTTGCCGCATTGCTACCAGGTCAGCGACCGCCGGCGCGAGGTCGCGCCGCGCCCGCTGCGAAGCCGCTATGGCCTGCCCGAAGACCAGTTCGTCTACTGCTCGTTCAACAACAACTTCAAGTTCACCCCGGAGGTCTTCGGCGCCTGGATGCGCATGCTGCGGCAGGTGCCGGACAGCGTGCTGTGGCTGCTGGCCGACAACGACAGCGCGCGCGAGAACCTGCTGCGCCAAGCCGACGCCCAGGGCGTGGCGCGCGAGCGGCTGATCTTCGCGCCTCGGGTGGCGCCGCCTGAGTACCTGGCGCGCTTCGAGTGCGCGGACCTGGTGCTCGACACCTTTCCGTACAACGCCGGCACCACCGCCAGCGACGCGCTGTGGATGGGCACGCCCATCCTCACCCTGTCGGGCCGCAGCTACATCTCGCGCATGGCCGGCAGCCTGCTGACAGCGGTCGGCCTGCCCGACCTGATCACCGACAGCCTGGCCGATTACGAGCGGCTGGCGGTCACGCTGGGTCGCAACCCGGCGCGCGTGGCCTCGTACAAGCGCTACCTGGCCGAAGCTGGACGCAGCTCGCCGCTGTTCGATCTGCCACGCATCGTGCGCGACATCGAGACCCAGTTCGAGCGCCTGGCGCTGAGCCACCGGGCGGGCGCGCCGCGCAGCTGATAGCCGCCAAGGTGAGCGACGCCCAAGACCTCGCCGCCGGCAGTGGCCCCGGCGCCGACGACCCGTCGCCGCCCGCGCTGGCCGGGGACGCGCTCGCCCATTCACTGGTGTGGCTGACCCGCCACCACGGCCAGGAGCGCTCGATCGCGTCGCTGCTGGCCGGCCAGCGCGTCGAGGGCGCGCTGGGTCCAGATCAGGCGCTGCGCGCGCTGCGCGATGCCGGCTTCAACGCCGCGCTGTCGCAGCGCGCCATCGACAGCATCCCCGACCTGCTGCTGCCCGTCGTGCTGCTGCTGCGCAATGCCGAGGCCTGCGTGCTGGTGGCGCGGCGCCGCCAGGCGGTGGGTCCGGCGCTGTGCAGCGTGGTGATGCCTGGGCCGGTGCCGCAGGAACTGATGGCCACCGAGGCTGAGCTGGGCGTCGAATACTCGGGCGTTGCGCTGGTGGCCACGCCGCAGGCTCGCGCCGCGCCGCTGGCGCGCAACGCCACGGCCGAGGAGACCGATGCCGTCTTCGACCCGGCGTCGCATTGGTTGTGGGGCACTATGCGGCGCTTCATCCCCTATTACCGCTCGGCGCTGCTGGCCGCGCTGCTGAGCAACACGCTGATGCTGGTGACCGGCACCGTCACCTCGGTGGTCTATGACAAGGTGATCCCGCACCAGGCCTTCGTCACGCTCTGGGCGCTGGCCGCCGCCGGCGCGCTGGCGCTGGTGTTCGACCTGTCGGCGCGCCAACTGCGCGCCCACCTGATCGAGCTGGCCGGCAAGAAGGCCGACCTGTTGGTGGGCGTCACCTTGTTCCGCCAGAGCCTGGGTGTGCGCATGGAGAATCGGCCCGAATCGGCCGGCGCCTACGCCCATGTCGTCGGCCAGATCGAGCAGGTGCGCGAGTTCTTCGGCTCGGCCACGCTCTCGGCGGTCAGCGACCTGCCCTTCGTCGTCATCTACATCGCGATGACCTTCGTCATCGGTGGCCCGCTGGGCTGGGTGACGGTGGCAGCGGTGCCGCTGATCCTGGGGGCCTCGCTGGTCTTGCAGGGCGCGATGCGGCGCGCGATGTCGGCCAACATGCAGCAGCAGGCCGACCTGCATGGCCTGCTGGTCGAGGCAGTGGAGGGCCTCGAAGACGTCAAGGCCACCGGCTCGCAGGGCCGCTTCCTGCACCATTACGAGCAGACCACCGCCGCGGCCGCCCACAGCCAGCTCTCATCCCGGCGCATCAGCAGCCTGACGATGAACCTGTCGATGCTGTCGCAGCAGGCGGTGACGCTGGTGATGCTGGTCTGGGGCGTCTACCTGATCGACGCCAAGGTGATCACCGGTGGCGCGCTGATGGGCGGCGTGATGTTCGCGATGCGGGCGATCGCGCCGCTGAACTCGGTGGTGATGCTGACCACGCGTTACCAGGGGGCACGCGCGGCGATGCGCGCGCTCGACCGCGTGATGCGGCAGCCCACCGAGCGCGAGTCCGGCCGGGCCTACATCCCGCTGCGCGACATGAGCGGTCGCATCGGCCTGCTCGACGCCGGTTTTGCCTATCCCGCGCCCAACGGCCAGCAGGCGCCGCAGGTGCTCAAGGGCGTGACGCTGCGCTTCGATCCGGGCGAGCGGGTGGCGATCCTGGGCCGCATCGGCAGCGGCAAGTCGACCATCCTGCGCCTGATCGCCGGGCTGTACCGGCCCACCGATGGCGTGGTCGATGTCGACGGCATAGACCTGCGCCAGATCGACCCCAGCGACTTCCGGGTGCGGGTGGGCTATGTGCCGCAGGATTCGCGCCTGTTCAACGGCACGCTGCGCGACAACGTGCTGCTGGGCCGCGCCAGCGCCGAGGCCTCGCGCCTGGCCGAGGTAGCCCAGCTCACCGGTCTGGCCAAGCTGGTCGAGGGCCATCCGCTGGGCTGGGACCTGCCGGTCGGTGAATCCGGCGGTCTGCTGTCGGGCGGTCAGCGCCAGTTGGTGGCGCTGACGCGCAGCCTGATCACCGCGCCGCGCGTGCTGCTGATGGACGAGCCCACCAGTTCGATGGACGCGCAGAGCGAGATGGCATTCCTGCGCCAGCTCAAGGAAGCTGCCAAGGGCTGCACTTTGATCATGGTCACCCACCGCCCGGCGGTGCTGGAACTGGTGCAGCGCATCGTCGTCGTCGACGCCGGCCGGGTCGTGATGGACGGCCCCAAGGCCCAGGTGCTGGCTGCGCTGTCGGGTGCCAAGCCGGCGGCGCAGGGGGCGCCGCCCTCGGCCAACGGCCAGCCGACCACGCCGCCCAATGTCCACCGCCACCCGGCCATCCACCCCGCCGAGAGCCGCGCCGCAGTCTGATCGGCCGCTGCACCGCTGCCCAGCTGCCCCCCATGGCCCACGCCGACCGATCCGCCGCCGGAGCCGCGCTGCAACGCAGCGACACCCAGTTTCTCGGCCCGCTGCAGGCGGCCCATCAGCTCGAGCCGGCCGCTGCTGCGGTCTGGTCCATCTACCTGATGCTGGCCGCCTTGGTCTGCGCGCTGGCCTGGTCGGCCATCGCGCAAGTCGACATGATCACCCGCAGCGATGCCCGGGTGATCCCGGAAGGTCGCGAGCAGGTGATCGCCAGCCTGGAGGGCGGCATCCTGCTCGAGCTCAGGGTGCGCGAGGGCCAGGCGGTGGTGGCCGGCCAGGCCCTGGCGCTGATGGACCCGACGCGGGTAGAGGCCCAGCAGGGCGAGAGCCGCGTCAAGCGCTTGGCGCTGCTGGCCACCGTGGCACGGTTGCGGGCCGAGGCCACTGGCCTGGCGCTGAAGTTCCCGCCCGAGCTCGGCGCGCTGCCCCAGGTGGTGCAGGGCGAGACCGACTCGTACGCCGCGCGCCAGCGCGCGATCAACCAGGCGGTGGCTGTTAGCCAGCGCAACCAGCGGCTGCTGGAGCGCGAGATGGCGGTGGCCGAGTCGATGTCGGCCAAGGGATTGATGAGCGACGTCGAGGTGATGCGACTGCGCCGCCAGGTCAACGACATGGGCTTGCAGACCCAGGAGCGCATCAACCGCTTCCGCCAGGATGCCAGCGCCGAACTGGTTCGGGTGCAGACCGAGTTGACGATGATGGGCGAACAGCAAGCGGTGCGTGACGACATGGTCAAGCGCACGGTGCTGACTTCACCGGTGCGCGGCATGGTCAAGAACATCCGGATGAACACCGTGGGCGGCGTGGTGGCCGGTGGTGCACCGGTGATGGAGATCGTGCCGCTGGGCGAGCAGGTGCTGGTGGAGTTGCGCGTCAAGCCGGCCGACATCGGCTTCATCAAGGTGGGCCAGCGGGTCGAGATCAAGCTCACCGCCTACGAGTACGCCGTCTACGGTAGCCTGCGTGGCACCTTGCTGACAGTCAGCCCCGACGCGCTGGGCGACAGCGAGCGCAACGCCGGCGCCGACGGCACCTGGTACCGCGCCCTGGTGCGCGCCGACCCCAGTACGCTCAAGTCCGGCGGCAGGCCGCTGACGGTGTTGCCAGGCATGCTGGGCAGCGCCGAGATCAGCACCGGCCGGCGCTCGGTTTTGAGCTTTCTGGTGCGCCCATTGATGAAGGCGCAGGAGGCCTTCACCGAGCGGTGAGCCAGGCACTCGCGAGGCCCTGCGGCCTCGCGAGTGCCTGGCGAACGATCTGCCCGCATGCTTGCCGGCAAGCTATTGAGCCCGCCCCGGCTGCGGCCGAGATGGCGGTGGAATGGCCGGGACTTCGCGCGATCCACCCAGGTGCTGCGAGCGCCTACTCGGGTCTGAGCGTCACCGCTTCCAGGGCCGTCGAATGTCGCCCGGTGGTGCCGATTGCGACCCCTCACGCCATGTCTGCCAATCCCTGCTCACCATCACTTGCCAAAGGCGCTCGAAGCGCGGCCGACAGGCTGGGCGAGGCGGGACGGGCCTGGCGCCTGGCCGCCCAGTGGCTGCTGCTGGCTGCTGGCGCCTGGCCGGCGCTGGCCTCGGCGGCCTGCGTTGACGAGGACCGCTTCGAAATGCCGGCGACCGCGCCGGCCGCTGCGGCGTCCGCGGCGTCCGCGGCGTCCGACACACCCTTGCCGCTCGATCCCCGTGTGCAATTGCTCAACCTTGTGCGCGATGCGCTGGCCCGCAGCAGCGGCCTGGGTGCGGCCAGGCTGCTGGCCGAGGCCGCCGAGCAAGACATCGAGGAGGCCCGCGCCGCCCGCAAGCCGCAGGCCTCGCTGCTGGGCTCGGTGGCGCCCGCGCTGATCTCGGCGACCACGGTGACCGGCGCGCAGTTGCAGGTCAACGCCGGCGTTTCGCTCAGCCAGGCGCTCTACGACGGCGGGCGCGCCGATCGCATCGTCGACTGGCGGGTTCAGCAGTCCGAGGCGTCCCGCCTGGGCTTGCTGTCGAGCCAGGAGCAGATCACGCTGGCGACCGCCTCGCTGGCCTTCGAGCGCAGCCGATTCCGCATGCAGGCGGTGATCTACGGCCAGAACATGCGCAAGATGGGCTGCCTGGTGCAGGCGCTGGAGGCCATCGTCAATGCCGACCAGGGCCGGCTGAGTGAACTCGTCCAGGCCCGCAAGCAAATGGGTCTGGCCGAACTGCAGCAGGCGCAAGCGGTGTCGCAGGCGCGGCAGGTCGAGGCCAAGCTGCGCCGCATCGCCGGCGATGGCCTGCCCGGTGTGGCCGGCTTCGGCACGCTGCTGCTGGTGGTGCCGGAACTGCCCGGAGTGCTGTCGGCGGCCGAGCGCTCGGCCGACATCGGCGCGTTGGATGCCAATGCCGCTGGCCTGCGCGCGATGGCACGTGTCGTGGAGGCCGGCACCAAGCCGCAGGTGAACTGGAGCCTGGGTGGCAGCGCCACGGTGGTTGGCGGCACGGCAGCGCTGGTGGGCAACAGCGGCAACTCACGCAATCTCAACCTGAGCGGCGGAGTGACGGTGAACATCCCGTTGATCAATCCGTCGGTGGGCTACTCGATCCAGGCGGCGCGCAAACGCGCCGAAGCAGCGACATTGCAGCGCGCCGAGGTCCTGGAGGCACGCCGCCAGCGTGTCGCCGACCTGCACGAGCAGGCCGTCTTCGCCTTCGATCGACTCAAGCGTGTCGGCATGGTGCTGCGCGACAGCGACCTGCTGCGCAACTTCACGCTGCAGCAGTGGCAGCAACTGGGCCGACGCTCGCTGTTCGACGTGATCGCCGCCGAGGGCGACCACTACAACCTGCGGGTGCAGTACGTCAATGCGCTGCACGACGGGCAGCAGATGAATGCGACCTTGATTTCGCTGGGCACCGGCCTGAGCGACTGGCTGCGCTGAGGCCGCGGCACCCCGACCCGAGGAGAACCCATGTCCGCTCTCGACGCACCTCACCGCCATGCCGTCGCCCATGCGCTGTCGGCCCTGCCGCACCAGGTCGACCCGCTGGCCTGCATCGATCCCGCCGTGCGCCTGCCGCCGGACGTGGTGATCAAGCGCGGCGCCTACCTGCCCGCCGGGCTGGTGCTGGAGGATGGCTGCTACATCGGCCCCAACGTGGCTTTTGCCGACGGTGCTCCCACCGTGGTCAGGAAGGGCGTGCGCATCGGTGCCAACGCAACCGTGCAGGCCGGCATCACCATCGCCGCCCGGGCCGTGGTGCGCCCGGGAGCCGTGGTGCTGCGATCGGTCCCGCCCGGCGCGATCGTCGAGGGCAATCCGGCGGCCATCGTCGGCTATGTCGACGCCGCGCGCGACCCTGCGTGCGCGCTGCAGTCGGCCATGTCGCCGCGCGGACCTAAGGTGGAGGCCACGCCCGTGCGCGGCGTCACGCTGCATCACTTTCCGGTGATCCCCGACCCGCGCGGCAAGCTCAGCGTGGGCGAATTCGAGCGTCAGATCCCGTTCACCCCCAGCCGCTACTTCATCGTCTACGGCGTGCCCAGCCGCGAGGTGCGCGGCGAACATGCCCACCATCGCTGCCAGCAGTTCCTGATCTGCCTGCGCGGCAGTTGTGCGGTGGTGGCCGACGATGGTGTGCACAAGACCGAGGTGCTGTTGGACGCCCCCCACCTGGGCCTGTATCTGCCGGCCATGACCTGGGGCATCCAGTACCAGTATTCACCCGACGCGATGCTGATGGTTTTTGCCTCCCACCGCTACGACGCGGCCGATTACATCCGCGAGTACGACGAGTTCCTGGCCATCGGCAAGGCGGTGGCCGCATGACGCCCGCACCAGCTTTCGTGCATGCGCTGGCCGACGTCCAGACCCGGCGGGTCGGCCCGGGCAGCCGCATCTGGCAGTTCTGCGTGGTGCTGAGCGGTGCCCATATCGGTCGCGACTGCAACGTCAACGCGCAGTGTCTGATCGAGAACGACGTGGTGATCGGCGACCGCGTGACGGTCAAGTCGGGTGTGCAACTGTGGGACGGTCTGCGGGTGGAGGACGATGTCTTCATCGGCCCCAACGTCACCTTTGCCAACGACAAATACCCGCGCTCGCACCGGCCGCCGCCGCGGGTCATGTCCACCGTGCTGCGTCGAGGCGCGTCGATAGGCGCCAATGCCACGGTGCTGTGTGGCGTGGAGATAGGCGCCGGCGCCATGGTGGGCGCCGGCAGCGTGGTGACCCGCAACGTGCCCGCAGGCGAACTGTGGGTGGGTAATCCGGCGCGCTTGCGCGGGCCGGCGCCCCGCCAGGACGAATGGAGCCCCCGATGATCCCGTTTCTGGATTTGCGTTCGATCAACCTGGCCCAGCGTGCCGACTTGCTGGCGGCTTTCGAGCGCGTGCTCGGCTCGGGCTGGTTCGTGCTGGGCCATGAGGTGCAGCAGTTCGAGCGCGAGTTCGCGCAGTGCTGTGGCGCTGGGCACTGCGTCGGCGTGGGCAACGGCCTGGAGGCGATGAGCCTGGTGCTGCGCGCCTGGGGCATAGGGCCGGGTGACGAGGTGATCGTGCCGTCCAACACCTATATCGCCACCTGGATGGCCGTCACCCATGTCGGTGCCAGGCCGATGCCCGTGGAGCCCGACCCCGCCAGCTTCAACATCGATCCGGCGCGCATCGAGGCCGCGATCACGCCCCGCACGCGCGCGGTGATCCCGGTCCACCTGTACGGCCGGCCGGCCGAAATGGCTCCCATTCTCGGGATCGCACGCCGCCATGGCCTGCGGGTGCTGGAAGACGGCGCCCAGGCGCATGGCGCCAGCTACCGAGGCCAGCGGCTGGGCGCGCATGGCGACGCGGTGGCCTGGAGTTTCTACCCGGGCAAGAACCTCGGCGCGCTGGGCGACGGCGGCGCCGTCACCACCGACGACTTGGCGCTCGCCGAGCGGCTGCGCCAATTGCGAAACTACGGCTCCAGCCGCAAGTACCACAACGCCGAGATCGGCTTCAACTCGCGGTTGGACGAGTTGCAGGCAGCGCTGCTGCGCGCCAAGCTGCCGACGCTGGATGCCGGCAACCGCCGCCGTGCGGCGATCGCCCGGCAGTACCTCGACGGCCTGGCCGGTCTGGACGCCGCGCTCTGCCTGCCCGCGGTGGCAGCCGATGCGCACAGCGCCTGGCACCTGTTCGTGGTGCGGCATCCGCAGCGGGACCTGTTGGCGCAGCGCCTGGCCGAGGCGGGTGTGGGCTCGATGATCCACTATCCGGTGGCGCCGCACCTGCAGCCGGCCTACGCGTCGCTGGGTCTTGCGGCCGGATCGCTGCCGATCTCCGAGGCCTTGCACGCGCAGGTCCTGAGCCTGCCGATTGGCCCCACCCAGAGTGACGTGCAGACCCAGCAGGTCATCGACGCCGTGCGCTGCGCCGTGGCCAGTCTCCAGCCGTGCAGCCCGGCGGCCGGTGCGGCCTGATCGAGCATGGACATCGTCACCCTGGTCCCGGCTTACAAGCCGCAGTACCTCAAGGAGTTGCTGCTGTCGCTGCGCCTGCAGACCCGCCCCTCGCGCCAGATCATCATCTCGGACGACAGCGTCAACGGCGAGTTCCGCGCAGCGCTGGCGTCGGAGGCCCTCGCGCCCCTGCGCCAAGGCTTGAACATCGATGTGTGCGACGGCCCGCGCCAGGGCGGGTACGCCAACATGATGCATCTGGTGAAAGTCTGGAACGGCCGCTCGGCGCTCTTCCATTTGTTGCTCGACGACGACGTCTGCTACCCGGAGTTTTACGAGCGCCACCTGGTCGCCCACGCATCCGGCGAGTTCTCCTGCACGATCAGTCGCCGCTGGACCGCCAACGAGCAGGGCCAGCCCCTGCAACGCCAGCCCTTGCCGCCGGTGGTGGCGCAGACCGGTCACCGCCTGGTCTCGCTGGACCAGGGGCTGGTGTTTCTGACCACCGCGGCCGAATGCAAGAACTGGTTCGGCGAGTTTTCCAACGTCGTCTTCCGCGCCAGCACCGCGCCCCTCCTGATGGCGCCCGACTTCGGCGGTGTTTCCTACGCCGGCCTGTGGGATCTGGGCGCCTTCATGGCCGCCAGCCTGCGCGCGCCCATCGGCTACCTGCTGGACCACCTGGGTTACTTCCGGACCGGTGCCCTGGGCAATTCGTCCAAGTTCTACGGCCCCTACATGAAGGGCGCCCACCTGGGCTATGGGGCGCTGGCGTTGGGCGGTCAGCGCATCGGCAAGTACACCCCGGCCCAGGCGCGCAACGCGTTTGGCATCCTCGCCAACGTGCTGCCGCGCCACTACGGCGGCGAGCTTGACATGGCGCCGTTCATCGCGCTGCTGCCGGCCATGGCCGCCGGCAGCGGTCTGGCCGAGGCCCGCTTCGTCGAGATCTGGCATGCCTACCTGCGCTCGCACAACTTCTGATGGAATCCAGGATGAAGCTTCGCCTCGCGCGCCTGAGTGCCCTCATCGGGCGCACGCCGGCCCTGGAACTGGAGCCGCTGGTGCGAGGGCTGCTGATCCACTACTTCTTCCACGTCTCGCAAAAGGAGATCGTGCGCATCGACGCCGGTAGCGCGGGCGCTGCGCGCAGCGTGAACCTGCTGGCGCCGGTGCTCTTCAAGGGCCGCGGGCAGATCGTGCTGTCGCCCAGCACGGTATTCGGCTGGACGCCATCGCCGCTGAGCTACCGTTGCAGCCATGTGGAGGCACGCTTCCCGGGTGCGGTGATCCGCATCGGTGAGCGCACCACGATCAACAACGGCGCCAGCCTGCTGGCCGAGGGCGCGGGCATCGTGATCGGCAACCGCTGCCTTATCGGCACCGAACTGCAGGTGATGGACACCAACGCGCACGAGCTGGAACTCGGTCGCCGCCAGCTGCCCGACAGCAAGACCCGGCAGGTGGTGATCGGCGACGACGTGTTCATCGGTTCGCGCGTGACCCTGCTCAAGGGCTGCCGCATCGGCGACGGCTGCGTGATCTCGGCCGGCACCGTGATGCCGCCCGGCTTCGAGGCGCCGCCGATGGCCATCGTCGCCGGCAATCCGGCGCGCGTGGTGGGCCGGTTGGCCGCTTCCGCCGCAGCCTGAGCCAGATCCTGGATCGAGCCCGATCGACCCCCAAAGAATGCGCTGTGGCCTGTTGCACGCTGCTCCGAGGATGACATGCTGACCCAGCCGACGCTTCCCGACGACACCGCGGCCCGACTGCCGGTCTCGAGCGGTGACCTGGCCACCTGGCCCCTGACGCGATTTCTCAACCATGTCGAGGGTCAGAAGGGCCTGCTGGACGCACCCGCACTGGTGGCCTTGTACGGGCAATGGCTGGCGCAGCACCCCGGCGCGGAATCCAGCGCGGCGCGCTTCAACCTCGGCGCGTTGCTGCAGTCAACCGGCAACCTGACTGGCGCCGAGCAGCAGTACCGCGAGGTCATCGAGCACAACAACCTGCCCGAGGCGCGCTACAACCTGGCACTGCTGCTGGAACGGACTGGCCGCGTCCACGAAGCCATCGTGCAGTGGCAAGCCGCGGCCGGCGCAGCGGCCCGGATGCCGCTGCGGCTGCAGTCGCTCGCCTCGGTCGTTCGTGTCGCGCGCCAGTTTGGCATGGTCGGCGTGCAGCACGACGCCCTGGTCGCCAGCCTGGCCCTGGCACCCAACCAGCCGGACCTGCTGGCCGCGCTGGCCGCGCTGGAGCGCCTGGCCGCCGAGCGGCCTTCTGCCGGGGCGGCCCAGCCGGCCAGGCCGGCTGCGGCAGCCGGTGCCGCACCCGCGGGGCGCTGCAATCCCGTCATCGTCGTGGTGGCGGTCTGCTTCAACGAGGCGCCCATACTGCCGTTCTTCCTGGACCACTACATCCACCATGTCGGCGCGCACAAGGTGGTGCTGCACGATGGCGGCAGCACCGACGGCAGCGCCGAGATCGCGGCCCGCTACCCCGAGGTGGATTTCATCGTCTCGCGCAGCGAGAAGTTGGACGACCGCGATCTGATGCGCATCCGCAACGAGGCCTGGAAGCCCTACCGCCACGACTGCGACTGGATCGTGGTGTGCGACGTCGACGAGTTTCTCCACCACCCCGACTTTCGCTCGGCGCTCGTCGAGCTGAAACGGCAGGGCATCACCCTGCCCATGGTCGAGGGCTTCAACATCGTGTCGAAGTCGCTGCCCGCATTCGCGCCGGGCCGCTACCTCTGGCAGGACCGCCAGACCGGTTATCCCGACGCGCGCTACATCAACAAGAACCTGATCTTCGATCCGGCCATCGACATCAACTACCTGCTGGGCTGCCACCAATGCCAGCCCTGCGGGCCGGTCAGGCGCAGCGAGGGCTTCGTGTTCAAGAACCTGCACATGTCCATGCTGTCCTATCCGCACATGATCGAGAAGTCGATGCGATCGGCGGCCCGGCTGAGCGACTGGAACAAGCAGACCCGGGCAGGCTTTCATTACGCGATCGTCGCCCAGATGCCGCGCGCCGACTACAACGCCAAGTTCCTCGGTTCGCACAACGTGGTGGCGCCGAGGCCGCAGCCGGCCTGGCGCAGGGAGGGCTTTGCCGAGCTAGCCCCGCTGATGCTGGCCCTGGACCTGGACGCAAACATCCTGGAACTCGGCGCTGCGGTCGGCCTCGACGCCTGCACCGACAGCGGCTCGACCGAGTTCTTCGCCTGGCATGTGCACGACAGCGGTGGCCGACTGGTCAGTGTCGATCCCGACGAGCGCCGCCTGCGGCACGCCCGGCTCGAACTGGACCGCTGGCAGCTATTGACCGAGCGGGTGTCGCTGGCGAGTGCGGTGGCGGATCTGTCGCAGGGCGCTTTCGACCTGCTGTACTTCAACGCCGCCGACCACTTCGGTGACGCGGTGGACCGCGTGCTCAGCCAGCGCCAAGTGTTGATGCAGTTCCTGGACGTCGAGCCTCGCCTGGCACCGCAGGCGGTGGTCGTCGTTGACGACGGCGCGCCGCTGGCCCGTGCGGACGGCAAGTTCTGTCTGCTGGCGCAGTTGCTGGTCGGCCGCGGCTACACGATGCGGCAACTCACCGACACGACGCTGTTCTGTCGCGAGGCTTAGGCGCAGCACGGGCGCCGCCGGCGGCGGCTTGGCCGCTGACCCTGCCTGTCCGGCACCAGCCGACCTGCTGGCGACGGCGCGTCAGTGCCTGCCTTGGCAAACCCTCTGGCCGCAGACCCTGCGGGAGCCCGTACCGGTCAAATCAACAGGTGATGCGTCAGCAACTCATCATCGAGCGGTCTGGTGGCATGGGTTGACGGGAGCGCTACGGGCACCGATGCATCGGTCGTGGCTGGCATCGCGGCAGGCGTTGTGAAGGTGGGGTTTGCCGTTGTGCTGCTGGCCGGGTCAGGGAGGTGCGCGACCAGATCGGCGTGCGGCGCTGCGAGCAGGTCGTTCAGTGTCGGTGGCGGGTTACTGGTCTGGTTCTTGGTGAGCCAGACATCGGCCATCTGGTGCTGATGCCCGTCCGCGGTGGTGTAACTCGACACCATGCCTATCCAGTTGCCGTTGCTGCCTTGATCCGTCGCGGTGGCCTTCAGGTTCAACGAGACGATCCCGAGTTCTGCCAGCGAGTGCAGTTCGCCGCTGTCGGTCTTGCCGTTGTGGTTGGCATCCACCCAGACCTTCAGATCCTTATAGTGGTCGTCAGCCGCATTCAGCACGCCATCGTGGTTGGTGTCCAGAGCGGCCAGCGCCTGGTACCCGTTTGCGGCGTGGGCGCCATTGGCCAGGAGGGTGCCCGAACCAAACAGCTCGCTGCCATTGTTGATCAGGCCGTCGCCGTTGAGGTCCATCACCAGCAATCCGGTGGTGCCCGACATCCAGCCAACCTGTTGCGCATGCCCGGTCCCGTTGAGATCGAAACTCACCCCATGGGCTGCCGACACGGTCTGGATGCCGTTTCCGCCCAGGTCCAGCATGATCGGCGTGGCGCTGATCAGTGAGTCGATCTGGTTCGGGGTCATCGCCGCAAGGTCGGTCGAGGTGAAGGCATGGGCCGCCGAGGTGGTCAGCGCCGCGAGGTCTGCTGTCTCGAAGGCGAAAGCCTGTGCGGTGGTGAGTGCAGCGATCTCGGCGGAGTGCAGCGCGTGGGCCTGTGCCGGGGTCAGCGCCACGATGTCGGCCGTGGTCAGCGCGGCGACCTGTGCGGTGCCCAGGCTGGCGATCTGGGCGGTGGTCAGGGCGGCAAAGTTGGCGGTGCTCAGCGAGTTCAGGCTGGACGCGCCCAGGCTGGCGAACTGGGCCGTGGTCAGCGCGTCGAGCTGGACCGACGAGAGCT
>CANGHK010000010.1 GCA_947453625.1 Burkholderiales bacterium | reverse complement strand
GCGGCCGAGGACGCGCCGCCCAAGACAGTGCGGGCGGGCATGGTCGAGGTCTGGAGCCGGGTGACGCTGGCCGACGGCCTGGAACTGCAGATCGAGCCCGGCCGCGCGGGGCTGACGCCCGAGCAGGTGCGCGCGCTGGTGCGTGAGGTGACGGCAGCCTACCGCCGGGTGCGCGACCCGCCCACGCCAGAGGGCGACATGCCCGCCTGATCCGCCGGGGCCGGCGCCGCGCCGCGCTCGAGCCCCTGCCAGGCCACTTGTCTGCTGATGCTGCCACCGGGTGGTGGGGCCGCTGCATTGAATCGAGATCCATAAGACTGCTCAGGGAACCCAAGATGAACGAATTCGATGCTGCAACGATGGACGATGACGGTGGATTCAGCCTGCGAGGCAAGGGCCCCGGCGACGCGCCGCCGGTGCTGGTCAGCGCCGAGGTGCTTGGGCGCATAGAGGGCGTGCTGCTGGCCCTCACGCTGCGCCAGACCTACCGCAACGCCGGGCCGCGCAATCTGGAACTGGTCTACACCTTTCCGCTGCCGACCGAGGCGGTGCTGCTGGGCTTTGGCGCGACGCTGGACGGCCGCCACCTGGAGGGCGTCATCCTCAGCCGTCCGCAGGCCGAGCGAGAGTACGAGGACGCGCTGGCCGACGGCGACACCCCCGTGCTGCTGGAGGCCCTGCCCGGCGGGCGCTACACCGCCAACATCGGCAACCTGCTGCCTGGCCAGCAGATCGTGCTGGAGATCCGCCTGGCCCAGTTGCTGCGCCTGGACCAGGGCCGGCTGCGGGTGGCGCTGCCCACCACCATCGCCCCGCGCCACGGCCGGCCCGCGGCGGGCGGCCTGCTGCCGCACCAGGTGCCGGTGGCCACGCTCGAGGCCGAGATCCCGCTGACGCTGGAACTGCGGCTGGCCGGCGCGCTGGCGGCCGGCAACATCGACTGCCCCACCCACGCGCACCGGCAGACCCGCGACGCCGATGGCGTGCTGCTGCACCTGGCCCCCGGCGCGGCGCTGGACCGCGACGTGGTGTTCACCGTCACGCCCAGGCAAGCCCAGCCCGCGCTGTTGACGCTGGCCAGCGACGCCGTGGGCGCGGCCAACGGCGCCGGCCGGGTGGCGCTGGCGGCCTTCAGCGCGCCGGCGGGCCAGGCGCGGGCCGGCATCCGGCTGAAACTGCTGGTCGACTGCTCGGGGTCGATGGCGGGCGACAGCATCGAGTCGGCCCGGCGCGCCTTGCTCAGCGTGATCGGCGGGCTGGGCCGCGGGGACAGGGTCAGCCTGACCCGGTTCGGCAGCACGGTGGAGCGGGTGACGCGGATGTCAGCGGTCACGCCCAAGGCGATAGCCGAGTTGTGCCAAGGCGTGGATGACACCGAGGCCTCGCTGGGTGGCACCGAGATGGCCGCTGCCCTGCTGGCGCTGATGGGCGAACGCAGGCGGAAAAGACCGCCGATGGCGGCCGGCGAAATCGCGCAATCGACGGCAAGCCTTCAAACCGAGGTCGAGACCGGCGACGTCGCTGACGCCAGCCGCCACGGTGCTGCCGACATCCTGCTGATCACCGACGGCGAGGTCTGGAACACCCACGAGGTGATGATGACGGCGAGAGAGGCCGGGCACCGGATCTTTGCGATCGGCGTGGGCAGCGCGCCCGCCGAAGACCTGCTGAGACCGCTGGCCGAGTTCAGCGGAGGCGCCTGTGAATTTGCCACGCTGGGCGAGGCCATGCAGGACGCCGCGCTGCGCATGCTGGCGCGCATCCGCCAGCAGCCCTGGTCAGACCTGCGGGTGGACTGGGGCGCCACACCGCGCTGGCAACTGCCCTTGCCGGGCACGAGCTTCGGTGGCGACATGGTGCTGGCGCTGGCGGGCTTCGATGACGGCGCGCCGCCTGCGGCCAGCGTCACGCTGTTCGGCATGGAAGCGGGCGGCACCGAGCAACGGCTGTCCTGCGCGCAGGCCGATGCGCCCTCGCCAGGCCAGACCCTGGCCAGGATCGCGGCCGCCAGGCGGCTGCCCGGCTTGCCCGGCGACGAGGTCGAAGCCATGGCCCTGGCCTACGCGCTGCTGAGCGAGCGCACCCACTGCGTGCTGGTGCACCGGCGGACCGGCGAAGACAAGGCGGTTGAAGCCGCGTCCTTGCACCGGGTGAGGTCCATGCTCGCCGCGGGCTGGGGCGGCATGGGGTCGGTCGGTGGCGCGCAGGTGGCGAGCCAGATGCTTTACAGGCGGTCTTACTGCCGAGACTTGGCCTACAACGTAATGCCGAAGCCAGCCGTCGCCGCCGCGAAGCCAAGCCTGGCGCCGCTGGTGCTGAATAACGTCGTCCAAAGTTCCCGCGCGCCTGCGGCCACGACGGACACCCCAACAGCGGCCTGGCCCACGCTGTCCGACCTGGCCGATCGGGTGGTGGAGGTGCTCGCCATCGACATGTTGCCCGGGGAACTGCCCGCCGCGATGGCCGACCAGGCCCTGCATCCGGCGCTGGCCGGCGCGCTGGCCGAGTTGCGCAAGATCCTCGACAACGACGCCCAGTTGTGGCTGGCGCTGGCGCTGTGGGTGACCCACCGCAGCAGCCGCGACGGCAATCTGCACCTGGCGGCCACGCTGGCCAGCCACACCTCGGCCGTCCCGACGGCGCTGCGCGCCCGAGTGGCCGAATTGCTGGAGCATCACCTCGGCGCCTACGCCAGCGACGGCTGGGAGAGTGCGCGCGAGCGCCGGCTGGCGGCGCAGATGAGGCAAGACTGAGCACGGCTGCAGATCTGCGCCTGGCCGCCGGACTGCCGGCAGACCCGGCGCAAGCCGCCAACTGCGCACAAGACCGGCCCGTGAACGCATCCTGCGGCAAGCAGGCTGTGGATAAAACCAGGGTCACGCCATGCGCCTGTGACCGGGGATGCTGAGGACGGACCTCGGCCCCCGTTCGGGGCCAGTCATCAACCGAATCACCCCAAGGAGAAACACCATGCTTCGAATCATCACGCTCTGCGCTGTCGCCTGCCTGTCCACTGGCTGCGCATCCATCGTCAGCGGCCAGAACCAGAGCGTCTCGGTCACCACGCTGAACAAGGGCGACGCGCTGGCCGGCGCCAAGTGCTCACTGGCCAATGACAAGGGCACCTGGTACGCCACGACACCCGGATCGGTGATGGTGCGCCGCAGTTTCAACGATCTGGCGGTGAACTGCGCCTTCGACGGCCTGGACGCCGGCATCGCCATGGTCAAGTCGGCCACCAAGGGCATGGCCTTCGGCAACATCCTGTTCGGCGGCGTCATCGGCGCCGGGGTCGACATGTCCACCGGCGCGGCCTATGACTACCCCGAGCTCATCCAGGTCAACATGGGCCAGACCGGCAACTTCGGCACTGTGCCGGTCACGGCAGAGTCGGCCAAAGTCGAACTGCCGGCCGCAGTGGCGCTGGAGCAAGACCTTCCGGCCAAGAAGTAGGCAGCAAAGAGTCCGCATCTGGCAGCGCCGCCAGAATGCGGAATCGAGAACAGGAAGTACCGGCATGAATGACACGACACAGGCGTTGGAACGTTTCGTCGAGGCCCAGCAGCCGGTCTATGACACCGCGTGCCAGGAACTGGCCGCCGGGAGCAAGCGCAGCCACTGGATGTGGTTCATCTTTCCGCAGCTGCGAGGGCTTGGCCACAGTGCGATGGCCGAGCGCTACGGCATCGCGTCGGCCGCGCAGGCTGCGGCCTACTGGCAGCATCCGCTGCTGGGGCCGCGCCTGAAGGCCTGCACCGAGCTCATGCTGGCCAACAAGGGCCAGTCGGCCCACGGCAACCTGGGCTCACCGGACGACATGAAGTTCCGCTCGTGCATGACGCTGTTCGCCCAGGTCGTGCCGGGTGAACCCTTGTTCGGGCAGGCGCTTCTGCGCTTCTGCGGTGGACACCCGGACGAGCGGACGCTGGCACTGCTGACCGCGGAGGCTTGAACTGGCCAAAGCGCAGATCGAACAGCACCGGCATCCGCAGTGCACTGCAACAACACCAAGCATCAGCAGATTCTTCAGGGAGAACAGCATGAACGACAACGACAGCCGACCGACGCGCACCGCGCAGACCATGGACTCCACCGGGGGCGGCGACCCGGGTGCGGCGGTGAGGACCAGCTCGAGCCACCCGCTGTGGATAGACGCCTTGCCGGCCGGCGGCGCGGGGGGCCAGATCGGCATCACCTTCTGCCCCGGCAAGCACGACATCGGCAACCGGGGGTTCGTCTGGCAGCGCGATCTGGCGCTGGACCTGGACATCATCGCCGCCTGGGGCCCGGTGGCGATCGTCACCTTGATCGAGGACTTCGAGTTCGCGATGCTCGGTGTGCCCGAACTGGGCCGGCAAATCCAGTCCCGGGGCATCGATTGGCACCACCTGCCGATCATGGACTTGTCGCCACCGGACGCCCGCTTCGAGACCGGCTGGTTGCGCAGCGGGCCGTTGCTGCTGGCGCAGCTGCGCGCTGGCGGGCGGGTGCTGGTGCACTGCCGGGGCGGGCTGGGGCGCGCAGGCACGGTGGCCGCCCGTCTGCTGGTGGAACTGGGGACGGCGCCTGCCGAGGCGGTGCGCCTGGTCCGCCAGGCAAGGCCAGGCGCGATCGAGACCCGGCAGCAGCAGAACCATGTGCTGGGCTTGACCGTCCCGGCGCCAGGCCAAGCCACGCCAGCCCAGCCCGAGCGCGGCATCCCGGCCAGCGGCGACAGCCGGGTGGACTGGTTCGAGCGCTTGACGGGCTTCAAGGAGACCGGCTACGCGCAAACCCGGCAGCAACTCGAGGTAGACGGCCAGCAGATGCGGTCGCGGGTGAACGGCCAGCGCTACGGCATAGGCCAGCTCGAGCTGGTGTCGCTGGATGCGCTGCGGCTGCGCGCCAGGTCAGGCCGCCAGCTTGCCGGCCAGAACCGCGTGCGCATCGTGCAGGGCGGCGTACGGCCGATGCACCAGGATCCGGCTTATGCCGGCGCGATCTTCCAGGTGGCGTCACAGTTCAACCTGCTGGAGATGGTCGGGCCCGACGTGACGCCGGAGCATGGCGTCACCGGCTACATCAGCGACTGGACCCAGGGGCCCGCCTGCGCGATCGCCGCCGGCGCGGCGACCGTCTTCCGCAACTACTTCGCGCCGGTGGGCGAGCAGATCGGCCAGACCGCGGTGCTGCAGCTCGACGGCTTCGATGAACTCGGCAACGCATTGGCGCGCGGCGTCGGCAAGCCGCCGACGTCGCTGTGGGCGATGCGCAACGGCTACTCGATGTTCACCGCCGGCAGCGTCAACCTGTTCGCGGATCACCTGGCGGACCTGGACGCGACGCAGATCGATGCCTTGCGCGGCTTGCTGCGGATCGGCGTCCACTGGGACGTGGAAGTGACCGACGCCGATGCGCTGCCGCGCCCGCGGGTGTCGCAGGCTTTCTGCTCGGCGCTGCCGGTGTCGTACAACGACAGCCGAGGCACCCGCGGCGCGCGCTGGCAGCCATTGGCCACGCTGGTGCTGGAGGCCGCCTATGAGGCCACGCTGTGGTCAGCGGTGATCAACGCGCAGCGCGGCGCGTCGACCATGGTGCTGTTGACCTCGCTGGGGGGCGGCGCGTTCGGCAACGACGAGGCGTGGATACTGGACGCCCAGCGCAGGGCAATCACCGCCGTGGCCGGGCAGGGGCTGGACATCGTGCTCGTCAGCTACCACCAGCCGACAGACGGGCTGGCGCGGCTGGCCAGGGACTTCGGCTGATCGGGCCAGGTCGGGCAGACGGCTGGCGATGGTGATCAGCATCCGCTTCCTGGCCTGGGCGCATCGCGATCCTCGAGGACTTATCCCCAGTCACTGTGGATAAGCATGTGCGGAACCTGCATGACAACGGCTGCAGCCCGCGTCAACCCTTGGTGTCAAGCCCTTTGCCGCTTTTCTGGGCAGGCTCCACCCCATCAGCAGCGGCAGATCAGCCCCCGGGCTAGGGCGACCGGCTGCGCGGGATCCATGGGTCAGCGCCAACCGGGGGCCTGGGACCCGGGGCCCATGGGCCGATTGGACCGCGAGACCGCCGGGGCGCTGCAGTTCAGCGCCAGGCCGGCAAGCCGCAACGCCCATGTCGGTCGGCAGCGCAGGCGATGGGACGGGAAGGCTGTCGAAGCCCTCTTGCGCCGTGACCAGGCTCACATCGCCATCGCTGATCGGCTTGTTGCTGTGCCGGGATGACGTGTTTTTCTGCCCTTGCCGGGGTGGCCTGCCGGGCCCGGATCAGGCTGCGCCGAGAATGCTGCTGCGCGCGTCCGCTGGCTGATCAGCCCGACGCTGAGCCCAATCAACCAGGACCGCATCGAATGGACAACTTCTCGAAAGCCCAGACCATCCGCAAGGTGGTGATCACCACCCGCGGCGGCGTCGTCTCGGCCCAGCACCGGCGCGCCGCCGAGGTGGGCGCCGCGGTGCTCGAGTCCGGCGGCGACGCGGTCGACGCGGCGGTCGCCACCTCGTTCGCGCTCGGGGTGGTCGAGCCCTGGATGAGTGGCGCGGCCGCGGGTGGTTGCATGACGCTGTGGCGCGCCGATGGCGGGCAGGCGCAGTGCCTGGACTTCGGCATGCGTTCGCCGCGCGAGCTCGATCCGGCGAACTACCCGCTCAGCGGCGGCGCCCGGTCGTCCGACCTGTTCCCCTGGGCCGCGGTGGTCGGCGACCGCAATGTCCAGGGCGCAACCGCGGTGGCGGTGCCCGGGGTGGTCGCCGGCATGGCGCTGGCGCACCAGCGCCATGGCCGCATGCCCTGGCGCGATCTGGTGCTGCCGGCGGCCGGACTGGCGCAGCAAGGGCTGCTCGTCGACTGGTACTCGACGCTGCTGACCTCCTCGGTGGCGCGGGCGCTGGCGCTGGACCCCGACGCTGCAGCGATGTTTCTCGAGGACGGCTGCTGGCCGATAGGCAACGCCTGGACCTCGTCGACCGAGCGCCACCTGGACCAGCGCGTACTCGCCGCCACGCTGACCGAGATCGCCGAGCAAGGCGCACCGGCGCTGTACCGCGGCGACATCGGCCGCGCGCTGGTGCGCGACGTGCGCGCCAAGGGCGGCTGCCTGAGCGAGGCCGACCTGGCCGCTTACCGCGCCGAATGGGTCGATCCGCTGACCATCCCCTACCGCGGCGGCAAGGTCTACGCCGTGCCGGGGCTGACCGGCGGGCCGACGCTGGCGATGGCGCTGCAGCAACTGGCGCGCGACCACCAGCCCAGCGCCGGCGCACCCGGCCCGGCCACCTACCTGGCCTACGCCCGCGCCTTGAGCAAGGCGTTCAGCCGCCGCTTGCAAGTCATGGGCGACCACGAGTCGCCGCAGGCGCCGGGCTGCACCACGCATTTCTGCGTCATCGACGCGCGCGGCAACATCTGCTCGGTGACCCAGACCCTGCTGTCTATCTTCGGCTCGCGGGTGGTGTCGCCGTCCACCGGCCTGCTGCTCAACAACGGCGTGATGTGGTTCGACCCCGAGCCCGGCAACCCCAACTCGCTGGCGCCCGACAAGCGCTGCCTGACCAACTACTGCCCGGTGATCGGCGAGACCGCCGACGGCCGGCGCTTTGCGCTCGGCGCCTCGGGCGGGCGCAAGATCCTGGGCGCGGTGCTGCAGCTCAGCGCGTTCCTGATCGACCACGGCATGAGCCTGGAAGACGCCTTCCACCAGCCGCGCATCGATGTCAGCGGTGGCGCCCAGGTGGTGGCCGACGCGGCCTTGCCGGCCGAGGTGCTGGCAGCGCTGGCGGCCGAGTTCCCGCTCAGCGTCATGCGGCGCCAGATCTACCCCCATGTGTTCGCCTGCCCGTCGGGCGCGCTGCGCGAAGGCGCCGACAACAGGGGCTGCACCGAGGTGATGTCGCCCTGGGGCGATGCGGTGGCCGAGCGGCTGGCGGGCTGAGTCGGACATCAGGGCCTGCCTGCGCAGGGCCTGACGCCTACGAAGGCCCTTGCCCTCTGTGGCGAGGGCTGAGTCGGACGTCAGGGCCTGCCTGCGCAGGGCCTGACGCCTACGAAGGCCCTTGCCCTCTGTGGCGAGGGCTGAGGTGCGCTCGCTGATCGGGCAAGGCAGCAGCCCTCAGGTTCAGGCCCCTTCGATGCACTGACCCAGCAGGCTTTGGCCATCGAAAATCCTTTGCCAAGGGCTGGCGTGGGGCAGCGCTTTGTTTGCCGGCGGCCTGCAAATTCGTCAAGATCCGCAATCTCATCCAACTGCTGCAAGGCAATTGCCGGCCCGTGCAGCAAAGCGACATCCGCAGCTTACCCGGCCAAGTGAACCATTTCACAGCCACCGTCCAGCAGCGGCTTCACCAGTATTCGATAGGCGTCCAGGTCGAATTCGAAGTCCGCCATCGGAAGCAGCACCGCGTCAGGGGCCAAGGTTTCAAGCGTCTGTTCGTGTCGCCAGTTTCGAACGACATGGGTCTGAACCCAGGCACCATCGCGCTCCACCAGACCGACGGCGCCAGGGAATGGCCAACTGCGAACCTGAGATCTCTGCAGTGCCAGATGCACACGGTGCCCATGCAAGAGGGCCGACTCACCGCCGACGCATGCACCATGGCAGCGCCTGAGTTGCAGGCCAAAGCAACCACGCTTTCCGATGGCTTCCAGCCCCAGTACGCCAAGACACAGGCCGTGCTCTTGCGCGACCTCGATCAGGAAGGACTTTGCCGCGGTCGCGCTGGTGTAGAGACCGAACAGGCAGCTCGTGGTCGCAAAGTCGACGTCGCGGGAATACACCAGCGTTGGTGAAGTCTCACCTTGCGAGAGGTCCAATTTCCAGGCACACAACTCGCGCGAACGGCGCAGCTTCTTGTTGTACAGGGGCTGCTGCGACTTGATGAGTTGGGACTCCAGCAGCAGGGCGCCGATTTCGCCAGCGGTTCTGGTCCAGGTCACCCGACGCGCCTGCGCCATCATTCGAGCCTCTTCCGGCTCTCGCAGATGCGACAGCACCCGCGAGCGGATGTTGACGCTCTTGCCTATGTACAGCGGCATGGCGCGGTCGGAGTGGAAGATGTAGACGCCCGTGGCGCTGGGCAGTTCCTGGAGGTTCTCCGGACTGATGCCGTGTCGGGCAAGCGATCTGGCGGACAGGGCAAGTTCGACGGCCATGGGCGCCGGCGAACCCGCGCATCTGGCAATTGAATCCCCAGTGTCCATCCCGCATTCAACGCGGTGGGGCTCGTCGCAGCTGCCATGGGAATCGGGCGACAACAGCGACGGATGGACCACTCCGGGTGCCATCACGCCCGAACCACCCGCACCACTGCCCTCGCACCGGGAACCCCGTCCGGAATGGCACCGAAACTGTCCATCGATTCAGTATAGGCGGCGGGCAGGTGGTCTGCGGCCGCGCGGCGCCGCGGTCTCGTCGATGCGTACCCTCAACACGTCCAGGCCGCCTGCGCTATCGTTGACGGGTGAGGGCCAAGCTGACCCACAAGATCCTGGCGCCGCCAGGCCACCTGAAAGCCACCCTGGCCATGCCACCAGACCACGCCACCGATCCCGGTCCATCGTGCGAGCGCACGGCCGCGGCCCAGCCCACCGTCGAATTGCAGGCCCCCGACATCAGCGGCTGGCGCCATGGCAATACCGGAGTCGACCATGTCCACCTGTTCGATTCGGGGCGCCCTGGTCCGACCGTGATGCTGCAGGCACTGACCCATGGCAACGAGATCTGCGGCGCGCTGGCGCTGGGCTATCTGTTCGGCCAGGCGGTGCGGCCGCTGCGCGGCCGGCTGATACTGGCCTTCGCCAACGTCGCGGCCTATGCGCGCTTCGACCCGGCCGACCCGCACCCCTCGCGCTGCGTGGACGAAGACCTCAACCGGGTCTGGGCCGACGAGGAACTGTTCGGTTCGCGCGACTCGGTCGAGTTGCGGCGCGCCCGCGAGTTGCAACCCTTCGTCGACGCGGCCGACCTGTTGCTCGACATCCACTCGATGAGCGAGCCCTGCCGGCCGCTGATGGTCTGCGGCCGCTCCGAGAAGAACGCGGCCTATGCCGTCGCGCTGGGCGTGCCCGGCGATCTGCTGATCGACACCGGCCACCCGGCCGGCCTGCGGATGGTCGAGCGCGGTGGCTTTGCCGATCCGGCCAGCCCGAAGCGAGCGCTGCTGATCGAGTGCGGCCAGCACTGGGAGCGCTGCGCGGAAAGCGTGGCCATCGACACTGCGCTGCGTTTCCTGGCGCTGACCGGCGTCGTCGACGCGTCCTGGGTCGCGTCGCGCCTGCGCTCGACGCCACTGGCCGGGCAGCGCCTGGTGCGCGTCACCGAAGCGGTGGTGGCGCGCTCGCCGGACTTCCACTTCCTGGTGCCTATGGTCGGGCTGGGCGTGGTGCCGCTGGCCGGCACGCCTATCGCCCGGGACGGCGACCATGTCTGGCGCGCCCCCTACGACGACACCGTGCTGGTGATGCCGTCGCTCAGCCACCTCCTACCTGGCAATACCCAGGCCCGGCTGGGCCGGTTCGAGGACACCACGCGGTTGGTGGCGGGGCCGGTCATCGGCTGAATGGCCAAGGGCCGGAGTCGCGGCCCACACGAGGCCGTTCTCGATCAGGGTGACGCAGTCCATCCACGCGCGGCGGGCTGCGGAAAGCGGGCCCGGTTGGCAAGCCCCGCGACGCCGATCTGCATCAGGTGGCCACGCCGGCTTGCCCGCCGGATACTTGTCCCCACCCGCTGTGGATAAGCATGTGTGGAACCACGATGAGATCGGCTGCAGCCCGCGCCAACCCTGGCTGTCAAGCCCTTTGCCGCATTCCTGAGCAGATGCCGTCAAATGCGCGGCTCGACCATGCATCCGGCCGCCTGGACCCGGCCAGGGCACCGTTCCGTTGGACTGGCCGCGCCGCTCACCGGGCCGCAGCGCAAGCGCCCGGCGTACCGGCCTTATCCTCGCCACCGTGACCCGCCCCCGCCCCTGCCCTGCCTGGACGCCGCCCGCGCGAGACGGTGTCAGCGCCAGCCGGCTGGTGGTGGGGCCTGGACCCTGGGCTACGCTGGCCGATTTCCTGACCGCCCGCTTGAGGCCGGGCATGGACTGGCCCGCCCGGATGGCGCAGGGCGAGGTGCTGGACGCGCAGGGCCGGGCCCTGGCCGCCGATGCGCCCTGCATCCCGGGACTGGTGCTCTGGTACTGGCGCAGCCTGCCGCCCGAGGCGCGCGTGCCCTTCGAGCTGGCGCTGCTGCACCGCGATGAGCACCTGGTCGTCGTCGACAAGCCGCACTTCCTGGCCGCGATACCGGGCGGCCGCTACCTGCAGGAGACGGCGCTGGTGCGGCTCAGGCGCCTGCTGGGCAACGACGACCTGGTGGCCTTGCACCGGCTGGACCGCGAGACCGCCGGCGTGCTGCTGTTCAGCGCCCAGCCGGCCACCCGCAACGCCTACCATGGGCTGCTGCGCGAGCAGCGCATGCACAAGGTGTACGAGGCCGTCGCGCCGTGGCGCGAGGACCTGGCGCTGCCGCTGACCGCGCGTCACCGGCTGCAGGACCTGCCGGATGCCCGCCACCTGCCGGTGCGGGTGATCGCCGGCGAACCCAACGCGCAGACGCGGGTCGAACTGCTGAGGCGGCTGGGCCAGCGGGACTTGGCCGGCGAACCGGCGCTGGCCCACTACCGCCTGACGCCGCTGACCGGCCGCCGGCACCAACTGCGTGTGCAACTCGACGCGCTGGGCCTGTCCATCGTGGGCGACCGCATCTACCCGAGGCTGTGGCCCGAAGCGGCGGCAGACGCGCCGCCGGACTACACCCAGCCGCTGCAGTTGCTGGCGCGCGAGGTCGCCTTCACCGACCCGCTGAGCGGCGCGCCGCGCCACTTCGTCAGCGCACGGCGGCTGGCACTCACCGAGGGCGGCTGAGAGCTTGCGGCGCCTGGACTGACGCCAGCGTGGCGCAGGGTCGCGCGGCGGAGCCCCAGCCCGGCCAAGCGACAACGAAGGAGGGTCGGTGACGATCAGGTCGGCCAGCCAGCGCGTTCGGCAGCAGCGCCGCCGGACCGCCAGCCGAACGGTCGCGCCCGGCGCAGGGACCGTCAGGAAGCGCTGCGCCCGGCCCCCGCGCCAAACGCCAATCCCTGCGCTGCCGGCGGCGCGCCCCAGGCCTGGGGTTGCACAGAGGCCAGTGCCGGCCGGATCGAGGCCAGCCGCGGGTGACGCGCCACCAGTTGCTGAAGATCACTGTCGCCGTCGCGCCCGCCGATCAAGCGCCCGAAACGGGACGGGAGGTCCGGCCCACTGGCGCTGCGACCCGCTTCCCTCGACAAGGCCAGGGCCAGCAGGAAGGCCCGCACGGCCTGGGCGATGTCGAGTCCGGGCGCGATCAGGCTCTGCAGCCAGTCACGCCAGGCCTGCGGCAGGCCCAGCGCGTCGAGCTCCGCCAGGGTCTGCGGCCAGGTCGAGGTCTGACGGCGCAACAGCCAGAAGCGCAGCGCCTGGGGTGTGATGCCCTGCTGCGTGATGGCGACCGGCATGGACAGCGGCGGCACGGCGCGGCTCACCTCAGGGGCGTCGGCCTGCTTGCGCAGGAAAGCCGGAATCTCGATCTCGTCCATGCCCTGGCTGGTCAGCGCGTCGACCTTGGCCGCGGCCAGGGTGCGGCCGCTGCGCCAGACCGACGGCGTGGACAACCGAGAATGATCGGAAACGGCCCCGGCGGTCACGCTGCCGGTGGCGCCCCAGCCCGCCGCCAGCATGGGCCGGACGGTCTTCAAGCTGGGCAGCAGCCTGGCTTTGTCCTGTGCGGCGCGCCGGTGCACCATCACCCAATGGGTGTGGCGGGTCAGCAGCCGGTAGCGCAGCGCCAGCTCGGTGGCCTCGGCCTCGGGCAGCGACTGGCAGGCCATCGCCGCGGCCATCCGGGCCAGCGCGCCGCTGGTCTGCACCTGGGTCGGCAGTTCCAACGCCAGCTCATGCCGGCCCGCGCCGTCCTGCCAGGAGAACGCGGCGCGGCCTCGGGGCTGGCCGTCGAAGCGCAGCATGAACTTGACCGTGTCGCCGGCCCAGGGCGGCTGGGCGGTGGTGGCCGCGCTCCAGACCAGTTGGCCGGCGCTGAGCGACCAGTCGCAGCGCAGCGCCTCGATGCGCTCGCTGCGCAGGCGCGCGAACAGCCGCTGCACGGCGGGCTGAACGTCCTCGCCACCGGCGACGAACTCGCAGGCGCCGCCGGTGGCTTCGGCCAGTTGCCGCAGCAAGGCCTCGACCGGCGCCGCGCCTATGCCCACCGCAAACACCCGGTGGCCGCTGCGGCGCGCGGCCTCGACGGCTTCGGCCAGGTTCTCGATCTGGCCGTCGGTGATCAGCAGCACGTCGGCAGGCTCGGCCCCGCACAGCCCGAACACTGCGGTCAGCGCCCGCGTCATCTGGGTGCCGCCCAGGATGGCCTTGCGCGTCATCACCCACCGCCGCGCGCTGGCCAGCGCGGCCACGCCCGGACTCAGCCAGCGCGACGTGAAGTGGAAGGTCTGGTCGCCAAAGTCCGACAGCGTGACGCGGTCGCCCGACTGCAACTGGTCCAGGCAGGACGCCAGCGCCTCGCGCGCGGCGGCGATGCTGTCGCCGGCCATCGAACTGGAGCAGTCGAGCAGCAGCTTGGCGCTGATCGGCGCCTTGGGCGTGCCGGCCGGCAGCGCGAAACTGGTCAGCACCGCCACCTGGCCGGTTTGCACCGGGTCGGCGCCCAGCACCAGCGTCGAGACCTGGGGCAGTTGGTCGACCACCAGGACGAAGTCGCGGTCGAGGTGGCCCAGGCGCGCCAGGCTGATGGTGGCCCGCCCGGCCGCCAGCGCCACCCGGATCGGGTGGCTGGGCGAGGCGATCCGGCCCTGGCACAGCGCGGCGTCCAGCGTCAGCTCCAGGTCCATCGGGTAGTCGGCAAGCAGGTCGGGCGCCGGCTTGCAGCCGGGATCGAGCGCATGCTGCGCGCCGCAGCGTGGCGCCAGCACCGTGGGCAGCATCAGGCGCAGGCTGCCGCGGTCCAGTCGCAGCAACTGGGCAAAGCGGTACTGGATGCTGCAGCGCTCACCCGGCGCCAGGTTGCCCAGGTTGAGGGTGCAGCCGCCATCGTCGGTCTGCTGCAGCAGCACCGCGGCGTCGCCATCGTCGAGCGCTGATTCGTAAAGTGCCTCGGCCCGGGCGCGAGGCGCCACCCCGCCGGTCAGCAGCTTGTCGCCCAGCCGAACTTCCAGCTCCAGCAGCACCGCGCCCCAGGGCATAGGGAAGGAATAGACCAGTTCGACCGACTCCGGCGTGCGGTTGCAGAACTGCTGCTCGACCGCGAGCTCCAGCAGCGGACCGGCGAGGCTGCCGACCAGGCGCACGCGCTCGAGCAGGGGCGTGTCGCCTCGGGCGGCATGCAGACCGGGCTTGACCGGCGAAGTGCTGAACGGCTGGGACATGCGGGGCCTTGAAAGAAGTGGGAGCGACGGGATCGGGGTGGTGAGGCGAAGCGGCTGGTCGGTTCAAGACGCTGGCGGGTCGGAAAGATCAGGCGGATCGGGGGCATCGCATCGAGGCGCCGCCTCGACTGCAGATCCCAGCGTGCCGAGCAGGCCGATCACCGAGCGGCTGAAGGCCCGCAGTTGCTCGGGCGTCAGCGCCGCCAGACCGGGGTCGATCACCAGCTCGATGCCGGGTGCCACCGCCACATGGCTGCGCACCGAGACCTCGCCGGGCTGCGACGGCAGCGGCTGCACCGGCGCCGGCTCACCCTGCAACAGGCCGCGGATGCGGTCCAGCGACAGCCCTTCGGCGGCCCACTTGCGGATGCTGAGCAACTGGTCGAGCTGGCGCGGGCCATAGCGCGCGGCCCGCGTCTCGCCTTCGGGGCGGTCGACCAGCCCGAGCTGGACGTAATAGCGCACCGTGCGGCGCGGCAGGCTGGTCAGCGCGCACAAGTCGTCCAGGGTGTGGCTGGCGGGGTAGGCAGCGCCATCGCGGCCAAGACCGGCTTCAGCGTCGGATGTGGCGGTGGGAGGGGATGGACGGCAATGCACCGCCAATTATGATCACCAACACTGATCAAATACAAGTGTTTTAATAAAGCCGGAGGACGGGATGCGCATGTACGCTACGGCGTGCTTGGCGGGCGGGGATGGCTGGACCGGGCGCACGCGCCCTGCCTGGCAACGCCCTCGCGATCGCGTCCCGATCAACAGTCTGGAATCCCCCCATTCCCTCGCCGCGCGCGACACGCTACTCTGACGAGATGATCGCCACCCCCGACACCCCCACCGCAGCCGCAGCCGCCATCCCGATGATCGACGGCATCCCACTCACACCCAAGACCGTCACCACCTTGGGGATGGAAACGATGGCGCCCGCCGCTACCGTGGCCGAAGAGCGGCTGCGCCGCAAGCAGAAGCTCGCGGGTTCCTTGCGCATCTTCGGCCGCTTCGGTTTCGGCGAGGGCGTGGCGGGCCACATCACGGTGCGCGACCCCGAGTTTCCCGACCACTTCTGGGTCAACCCGCTCGGTCTGTCGTTCCGCCACATGCGGGTGTCGGACCTGATCCTCGTCAACCACCACGGCGAGGTCGTCTACGGCAAGCACAGCGTGAACCGCGCGGCCTATGTGCTGCACGCCGCCGTCCACGCTGCGCGCCCCGACGTGGTGGCCGCGGCGCATGCGCACTCGGTCTACGGCAAGGCCTTCAGCGCACTGGGCATCCCGCTGGACCCGCTGACCCAGGACTCCTGCGCGTTCTACGAGCAGAACGTCGTCATCGCCGACCATGGCGGGGCCGTGGTGCTGGATGTGCAAGCCGGACACGACTTCGCGAAGGGCTTCGGCATGAACCGCGCCGCGATCCATCAAAACCATGGCCATTTCACCGTCGGCGCCACGGTCGATGAAGCCGTCTTCTGGTTCGTCTGCTTCGAGCGCTGCGCCCAGGCCCAGTTGCTGGCGATGGCCGCGGGCACGCCTAAACATATCCCGCACGAATCAGCCGTCTATACGCGCGAGAACGCCGGCAGCGCGGGCGTGGGCTGGATGCATTTCCAGCCGCTGTGGCAGGAAATCTGCCGCACCGACCCCGAACTCTTCGAGTGATTGCCAGGCCGGGTTGACGCGGATGGCAAGGTGATGTGGCCGCCATGGCCACAGCGCCTTGCTCAACCGCTTCGGGTCAGCCTGTTGGCCAGGCTGCGGGGCACGGTGCGCTAGCGCGAGGTGCTCGCAGCGATGAAGCGTCGATTGCCCGCCGGCCCGGCTAAGCACAGGTTCACGACTTTTTAGGGCACCGCGGTGCGGACTGTGCGTGTGCCGTCGGGGTGGTCAGCGCAGACGGCCAGCATGGCATAGCGGCTTTCTTCGAGAAGAGAAAACGTGGGTTCACGGATCGGTGATGCAGCAGACTTCTGAGCCCCGTCTCTGGCGCCTGTTCGGCCTGTTGCTGGTGATCGGAGGGGTCGCCTCGGTCCCGATGTTTGCATCGGACTTCCAGCTCTTTCGGTTCACCAATATCTTGATCTACATGCTCGCGCTGCTCGGGATGAATGTCCTGGTGGGCTACAACGGTCAGATATCGCTGGGGCACGGTGCGTTTTACGCGCTCGGCGCCTATGCGACGACCTTGCTCGTCGTGCACGCCGGCATGGCGCATTGGGTCGCGGTGCCGGTCGCGGGCGTCGTCTGTCTGGTGGTCGGGGCCTTGTTCGGCCTGCCCTTGCTTCGCCTGCAACCCATGCACCTGGCGATCGCCACGTTTGCCGTGGGTGCGGTGCTGCCGAGCATCGCGAAGTGGAAAGTGCTGGAGCGCTGGACCGGCGGTGGCCAAGGCCTGGGCATAGACGTGCCCGCGGTGCCCTTCGGTCTGCCGCTGAGTTTCGAGCAATGGCTCTACCTGCTGGCACTGCTGTTGTTGGCGCTGTCGTTCCTGCTGACGTCGAACTTGCTGCGCGGCCGCGTCGGCCGCGCGGTCATCGCGATCCGGGATCATCCGATTGCGGCGCGGACCATGGGCGTAGACACGGTCTTCTACAAGTCGGCGATCTTCGGCATCAGCGCGATGCTGACCGGCATCGCCGGCGGGCTGGCGGCGCTGTCGATGCGCTATGTCGCGCCGGGCATGTTCGGGATGTTCCTGTCGTTCGGCCTGCTGATCGGCATCGCGGTCGGCGGCCTGGGCTCGCTGAGCGGGGCGATCTATGGTGCGGTCGTTCTGCAGTTCATCTTTGTCGTCGTCGGCGCGGCAGCGCGATCGATGCACACGTCGAACACGCCGCTGATCTATGGCGTGGTGCTGATCCTGTTCCTGTGCGTGTGTCCGAACGGCATCGCGGGTCTGGTCAACAGCGCCTGGGCTCGGCTGCGCCGCAGCGCAGTGCTGCGGGTCGGCTGAACCCGCCCCGGCGCAGCCGATGATGCTGCGCGGCGCCTTGGCCGCCAGGGCCAAAGCGCCTTGTTCAACAGCCTCCGCTCAGGCCGCCACCTGCAGCGGCCACAGCCTGTCGGCCAGGCGGCGGCGGTGGTGCGCGGCGTCGCCAAACCAGGCCTGCAGCCACAGGCCGCGGCGCAGGTAGAGCTGGGCGTCGCAGTCGTAGGTGAAGCCGAAGCCGCCGTGGAACTGCACCGCCCGGTCGCTGGCAAACACCAGGCCGTCGCCGGCCTCCACCTTGGCCATGCGCAGCGCCACCTCGGCGTCGGCGCCTTCGTTCAGCAGCGTGGCGGCATGGGCCACATGCGAGCGTGCCCGCTCCAGGCTGACCAGGATGTCGGCGCTGGGGTGTTTCAGGCCCTGGTAGCTGCCGATCTTGCGGCCGAAGGCGGTGCGGGTATTGAGGTAGTCGACGGTCACGTCGAGCGCGCCGGCCATGCCACCGGCGGCCTCGGCGCTGAGCAGCAGCCAGGCCGCGCCGCGGATGGCCTGCAGCGCGGCCAGCGCGGCCGCGCCGGTGATCAGCGCGTCGGCCGCCAGTTGGATGCCGTCCAGCACCAGGCGGTGGCTGCGCCGGGTCTCGTCGATCACCGTCTCGCGCTGCAGCGCGCCTGCCGGCAGGTCAGCGGTGGCCAGCACGGCCAGCGCGGGCGCGCCGTCCAGCAGCACCGAGACCAGCACCACGCCAGCCACGGCCGCGTCGGTGACCAGGGTCTTGGCACCGTGCAGCGCCACGCTGGCGCCAGCCCGCGTGGCGCTGCAGGCCGGGCGCCCGAGGTCCCAGTCGCCGTCGTCCTCGAACAAGGCCACCGTGCCGATCAGGCCCTGGCCCAGCCCTGGCAGCCAGCGGCCTTGCAGCGCGGCGTGGCCGCTGGCCACCAGGCCCTGGATGCACAGCTGGGTGCTGGTGAAGGGCGTGGCCAGCAGGTGGCGGCCCATCGGCTCGGCGATCACCGCCAGATGGCCCACCGGCAGGCCGCTGCCGCCATGCTCTTCGGGGATGGCCAGGCCGGTCCAGCCCAGTTGCACGATTTCGTCCCACACCGCGGGGTTGAAGCCGCTCTCGCTGGGGATCAGGCCGCGCACGGTGAGCGACGGCGAGCGCTGCTTGCAGAAGGCCGCCGCGCTGTCGAGCAGCATGGCCTGCTCGTCGCTGAAGTGGATATGGGTGGGCAGACTGCCCGTTGGCTCGGTGTCACGCATGGTGTTCAGTCTTTCGGAAGCCCGAGGACGCGTTCGCCCACGATGTTGGCCTGGATCTGGCTGGGCCCGCCGCCTATGGTGGCGGAGAAGGCGTTGAAGTAGGCGCGCTGCCATTTGCCGCCGTCCACCGCCCCGGCGTCGCCCACCCAGCGCGACGCGTTGGCGCCCTGCAGGCTGATGGCGAACTGGAACAGCCGGCGCGAGTGCTCGGTGACGCGCAGCTTGTTCGACAGCGGGATGGCATCGGGCCGCTCGCTGCACAGCGCCGGGGTCTGGGCCCGGCTGCCGCACAGGCGGTCGCCCTGGGCCTCGATCATGAAGCGGGCCAGTTGGTCGCGCACGAACGCGTCTTCCAGCGCCGGACGGCCGTCGCGGCGCGAACGGCGGGCCAGTTCCACCACGTCGTCCACCGTCACCGCCATGCGGTTCAGGCCGCCGGCCTGGCCACCCGCGGCGCCGCGCTCGAAAGTCAGCGTCTTCATCGCGATCGACCAGCCTTCGCCCTCGCGGCCCATCAGGCAGTCGGCCGGCACGCGGGCGTTGTCGAAGAAGGTCTGGGTGAAGCCGTATTCCCCGGTCAGCTTGCGGATCGGCCGGGTACTGATGCCCGGCGTGTGCATCGGGATCAGGAAGTAGGACAGACCGGCGTAGCGCTTCTGGTCGGGGTTGGTGCGGGCCAGCAGGATCATGTACTTGGCATGGCTGCCCAGGCTGGTCCAGATCTTGGCGCCGTTGATGACGTAGTCGTCGCCGTCGCGCCAGGCCCGGGTCTGGGCATTGGCCAGGTCGCTGCCCTGGTCGGGCTCGCTGAAACCCTGGCACCAGATGTCGTCGCCACTGAGGATGCCGGGGATGTAGCGGCGCTTCTGTTCTTCGGTGCCTATGGCCAGGATCAGCGGGCCGGCCCAGAACAGGCCGATGGTGTTGGGGAAGAAAGGTACTTTGGCGCGCGCCATCTCGGCGGTGGCGATGTCTTGCAGCGCCTGCGGCTTGCCGCCGCCGCCGTAGGCCTGGGGCCAGGCCATGCCCAGGTAGCCGGCGTGGTAGGCCTTGCGCTGCCAGTCGCGCAGGTAGTGGAACTGGGCGTCGGTGCCCACCTCCATGAAGGACTCGGGCAGCAGGAAGTCGGGTTCGGGCGGGCGGTTGGCCTGCAGCCAGGCGGCCACCTCCGCGCGAAAGGTGTCGGGGTCGGTCACGGTCGTCTCCAAGGGTTGCCGGGCGGTCATGTCAGCGTCATTTCAGTCTTGAACCCAGTTTGGCTTGCGCTTCTCGCGGAAGGCGGCCATGCCTTCGCTGGCCTCGGCGCTGAGGAACATCCGGGTGCTCCAGGTGGTGGCCTCGGCAAACGCGGCGTCGCGCGGCAGCGTGGGGATGCGGCGCACCAGCTTCTTGCATTCGGCCACGGCGATCGGGCCCGCCGCGTTGATGGCGTCGATCTGCTGCTGCACCGCGACCGCCAGCCCGCTGGCGGGCACCGCCAGATGGGCCAGGCCCATCGCCACCGCCTGCGTGCCGCTGAAGCGCTCGCCGGTGAGGAACAGCTTCATGCCATGGTGCGGGCCCAGCTTGGGCAGGCAGACCACCGAGATCACCGCGGGGATCACGCCGATCTTGACTTCCGAGAAACTGAAAACGGCCTCGTCCACCGTCACCACGATGTCGCTGGCACCCACCAGGCCCAGGCCGCCGGCAAAGGCCGCGCCGTTGATGGCGGCGATCACCGGCTTGGGTGCATCCTGGATGCGGGCCAGCAGGTCGGCCAGCGAGACACCGGCGCGCCCGCTCACGGTCTGGCCGGGCGGGCTCTTCAGGTCGGCGCCGGCGCAGAAGGCCGGGCCGTTGCCCGTGAGCACGATGCAGCGCACGGCCGGGTCGGCGATCGCCGCGTCCAGGTGGTCGGACAACTCGTTGACCAAGGCCGCCGACAGCGCGTTGCGCTGCTCGGGGCGGTTCATGGTGATCCAGGCCGCGCCCTGGCGCAGCGCGTACTGGGTGACCGGGGTGGACGGGGTGGACGGGGTGGCGGGGATGGATGACGGGGGGGTCGGCATGGGGGGGAACTCCTTCAATGGCAAGCATGCCTTGCCGCGGCGCGGCTGGCATGCGTCTTGTGGTCGTATTGCACCGCTGAAAACCCTGGGGCCGGGCTTCAGTCGGTCGACAAACCGGCCGTGTCCGGCCGGCTGCTGTTTGACGGGTAGCCGCCGGCCCTGGCGGTCTCGCTGCACAGCCCGCGCGTCAGCAAGGCGATGCACTGCGCGGCGATGTCGGCCGGCGCCAGCCCGCCGCCAGGGCGGTACCAGCGGCCTATCCAGCTCAGCGCCCCCGCCACGGCGAAGGCCGCCACCTTGGGGTCGCAGGGCGCGATCGAACCTTCGTCCATGCCCTGGCGGACCAGCGCGCGGAACTCGCGGTCCAGGGTGATCTTCATGCGGCGCAGCTTGCGCTGGTTGCCGGGCGACAGGGCGTCATCGCCGACGCGGATGACGCAGCGGCCGAAGTCGGTGGTGACGATCGCCACATACTGGCGCATCGCGGCCACCAGTTTGTCGATGGCGCGGCCGCCGGCCGCGTCGGCGTCGCGGATCGCGTTCTGCAGCAACTCGAGACCGGTGCGAACGCACTCGAACAGGATCGCGTCCTTGCTGTCGACGTAGTAGTAGACCGTCGGCTTGCTCACGCCCAGGCGCTCGGCCACCTCGTCGAGCGTGCTGGCGGCATAACCCTTCTCGTTGAACAACTGCGCCGCCGTGCGCAGCACCGCCTCGCGCTTGAGGGCGCGCTGCTGCGCCCTGCCCCGCACGGGGCCCCAGGGGGAAGCCAGCGCCTGGGCGGCAGCAGCCGGCGCCGGGGCGCTGGAGGCTGCCCCCCGCGGCGGCCTGGCTTCAGGCATACAGCGCCTCGATCTCCCGCGCGTAGGACTTGTAGACGCTGGCCCGACGCACCTTCATCGTGGCCGTGACCTCGCCGTCGTCATGGTCGAGTTCCTTGACCAGCAGGTAGAAGCGGCGGATCTGCGCCACCTGGGCCAGCCCGGCGTTGCCGGCATCGATCTCGCGCTGCACCAGGGCCCGCACCTCGGGGTGCTCGACCAGCGAGCGGAAGTGGGTGAACAGCAGCCCGCGCGTCTGCGCCCATTGCGCGACCGACTCGAAGTCGATCTGCACCAGCGCGCCGACGAAGCGCCGCGCGTCGGCCACGATCACGCATTCCTTGATGAAGGGGCTGCCCTTCATCGTGTTCTCGATCTCGGACGGCGTCAGGTTCTTGCCACCGGCGGTGATCATGATGTCCTTGAGCCGGTCGACGATGCGCAGCGCGCCGTCCACCGGCTGCACCACGTCACCGGTGTGCAGCCAGCCGTCGATGACGGTGGCGGCGGTGGCCTCGGGGCTCTTGTAATAGCCCTTGAACACCATCCCGCCGCGCAGTTGCAGCTCGCCCTGTTCGCTGAGGCGGTATTCCACGCCCAGCGTGGGTTCGCCCACGGTGGCCGGCACGATCTTGTCCGGGTGCTGCGACAACACCACGCCGCTGGTCTCGGTCATGCCGTAGGCCTCGATCAGCGGCACGCCCAGGCTGCGGAAATACTGGACGATGGCCGGCGAGATCGGCGCGGCGCCGGTCAGTGCCACACGCGCTCGGCGCAGGCCGATGAAGTTGTGCAGCGAACGGAAGATCAGCAGGTAGTAGAAAGCAAACACCAGCCGCTCGGCCAGCGTGCGCTGCTGCGCTGACTTGCTGGCAAAGGGCGCGCAGGCGCGCAGGCCGCGCTCGAAGCCCCAGCGTCGCAGCCGTCCGGTCTCGGCCATCTTGATGCTGATCGACGAATGCAGCTTCTCCCAGATCCGCGGCACGCCCAGGAACATGGTCGGCGCCACTTCGCGCAGGTCTTCCTGCACGGTGCGTATGCTCTCGCCGAAGTCCACCCTTGAGCCCAGGTAGAGCGGCACGAACACCGTCAGCATCTGCTCGGCCACATGGCACAGCGGCAGGTAGGACAAATGGCTGGTCTGCGGCGTCAGGCCGAAGCGCTCGATCGCGCCGGGCGCCATCGCCGCGACGTTGCCGTAGCTGATCATCGCGCCCTTGGGTTTGCCGGTGGACCCCGAGGTGTAGATGATCAGCGCGGTGTCGTCCAGCGTCTGGCGCGCCAGCACCTGGTCGACGACGCCGGCGTCCTGCTGCGCCGATCTCTCGCCCAGCGCCTCCAGTTCGGCAAAGCCGAGCACCAGTTCGGGCGCCAGCGCCCGGGTGTCGGCCAGGCCCTTGCGCTCCATCACGATGACCCGCTTCAGGCGCGGCAGCTGGTCGCGCGCCTCGAGGATCTTGTCGCTTTGCTCCTGGTCCTCGCAGACCACGATCTCGGCGTCGGCATGGGCCAGCACATAGGCCACCTCTGAGCTCGGGCTGGTCGGGTAGACGCCCACCGTCACGCTGCCGACCAGGCCGGCACCGAGTTGGGCCAGCACCCACTCGACGCGGTTTTCCGCCAGCACGCCGACATGGCCGCCTTCGGACAGGCCGATCGCGCGCAGCCCCAGGCCGACATGCAGCGCGCGGCGGTGCACATCGGCCCAGTTCAGCGGCTTCCAGATGCCATGTTCCTTCTGGCGCAAGGCGACGCGCGCGGGCTGGGTCTGCGCGTGCTGGCGCAGCACCTGCGGCAGCGTCAGGTGGGTGGAGAGTTCGATGCCGGCGATGTTCATGCTGCGCCCGGCGATCACGACAGCCAGCGCTTGCGGCGCTTGTAATGCTTGAGCTCGCGAAAGCTCTTGCTGCCGCCCTCAGATCCCATGCCGAGGTAGAACTCGCGCACGTCGGGGTCGGCGGCCAGCTGCTGGGCCGTGTTGTCGATGACGATCTTGCCGGTTTCCATGATGTAGCCGTAGTGCGACACCGCCAGCGCCACCGAGGCGTTCTGCTCGACCAGCAGCATCGAGACGCCGCGCTCGGCGTTGATGCGGGCGATGATTTCGAAAATGGTCTCGACCAGCACCGGCGACAGGCCCAGCGAGGGCTCGTCCAGCAGCATCAGCTGCGGCTCGGCGATCAGCGCCCGGCCTATCGCCAGCATCTGCTGCTCGCCGCCCGACAGGTAACCGGCCAGGCCTTTGCGGCGCTCGTGCAGCCGCGGAAAGTACTCGTAGACACGGTCGAAGTCGGCGCCGCGGGCGCGGCGTCCGATCAGCGCGTAGGTGGCGGCGACCAGGTTGTCCTCGACGCTGAGGTCCTCGAAGACATGCCGGCCCTCCATCACGTGGAAGACACCGGCCCGCACCAGCGCATGCGGCGCCAGCGAGCGCGTGTCCTGGCCGGCGAACTGCACGCTGCCGCCGGTCATCTCGCCGTTCTGCAAGGCCAGCAGGTTGGAGATGGCCTTCAGCGTGGTGCTCTTGCCCGCGCCGTTGCCGCCCAGCAGCGCCACGATCTGGCCGCGCGGCACCGTCAGCGACAGCCCGCGCAAGACCTGCACCGCCTTGTTGTAGACGACCTCGATGTTGTTGACTTGCAGGATGGTCTCGGCCGGGGTCATGCGCGGGCTTTCATGGGCGTTGCGACGGTCAGAGGTTGAGGTCTATCCAGTCGGAGGCCGGCACCATCTTCTGCTGCTTGAAGTCAGCGCGGTAGATGCGGCCGATGGGGATGGAGTTGCCCTTGATCGAAAGCGGCACGCCGATGATGCCGCCGGTGTCGTAGCCGCGGATCGAGCTGAGCGCGATCTTCATGTTCTTGCCGGTCAGCGTGTTGCCGGCGGCCAGCGTGCGGCGCGCCGCCTCGGTCAACAGCATCGCGGCCAGGAAGCCCTGCATATAGCCGGCGGTCTGGTACTCGGGCCGCAGCTTGCGGATGCGGTCGAGCATCGGCGACTTGCCCTCGGTGTCGTAGTAGTAGCGGTAGGGCATCACGCCCAGGAAGCCGTCGGCCGCGGCACCCATGCGCATCACGGTGGTGTTGTCCATCGACCAGAAGGTGCCCATGAACTTCGACTTCAGGCCCAGCGACTTGGACTGGTTGATGAACTCGGGGATGGGCGCCGAGACATAGCCGTGGAAGATGGTGAAGTCGGGGTCGGCGCGGCGCAGCTTGATGATCTCGGCCGAGACGTCGACGCTGGCCGGCGGCGTGACGATCTCGGTGGCCAGGCTCAGGCCCAGGCGCTTGATGCTGGCGCGCGCGGCCTCCACCGGGTCGCGGCCGAACTCGGTGTCGGAATAGATCAGCGCCACCTTGGCGCCGGGCTTTTCCTTGGCGATGTAGCGCAGCAATATGCCCACCATCTCGCTGTAGTCGGGGCCGACCATGAACTGCAGCGGGTACTTGGCGGCGTCGCTGAACTCCCTGCCGAAGGTGGCGCCGGTCATCAGGATGTTGCCGTTGCGCTCCAACTCGGGGTTGACGGCTTTCGAGAAAGCGGTGGAGTCGCCGTAGTACAGGTTGACCTTGTTCTGGCTGGTGATGCGCTTGAACACCGCCATCGACTGGTCGACCTTGTAGCCGGTGTCCTCGCCGGCATAACGCACTTTGCGGCCCAGGATGCCGCCGCCCTCGTTGAGGAGGGTCAGGTAGTCCTTCATGCCGGCGTCGACCGCGACCCCGGCGAAGGCGAACACGCCGGTCAGCGGCACCGACGCGCCGAGCACGATCTCCTCGCCCGGCGCGGCGGCCGCTGCCGGCTTGGCGGCGGCTTTCTGGGCCATCACCTCGGGCGCCAGCGTGGTGGCGGCCGCGGCCAGGCCGAGCGCCAGCAGTTCGCGTTTGTTGAGTTGCTTGGGCGGGTTCAGTTTGCTGATCGTCATGGGGGTCTCCTTGCGAATGAGAGGGGGTTGCGGCGGTCGCCCGGTCCGCTGTGAAACGTCAGGTGCAAAACGTCAGGTTCGGAAAGGCCAGAGATGGAACAGCCGCCGGGTGCGGCGCCACATCTCGGCCAGGCCGAGGGGCTCGAAGATCAGGAACAGCACGATGAACGCGCCAAACACGATGGTGCGCACCGGCGACAGGATCAGCGTGGCGCTGTCGCCCAGCGGCAGCCAGCCGACGATGAGCTTGAGCAGTTCGGGCACCAGCGTCATGAACACCGCGCCCAGCACGCTGCCCAGCACCGTGCCCATGCCGCCGACGATCACCGCGGCCAGGAAGAACACCGACATCAGCAGCGGAAAGCTCTCGGGCGTTATCGCGCGAAAGAAGTAGGCGAACAGGCCGCCCGCCACGCCGGCATAGAACGACGAGATCGCGAACGACAGCAGCTTGTAGGGCAGCAGCGGGATGCCCAGCACCGCGGCCGAGATGTCGCGGTCGCGGATGGCGATGAAGGCGCGGCCGATGCGGGTGCGGAACAGGTTGGCCGTGCCCAGCAGGCCGAGCAGCATGATGGGCACGATCACCCAATACAGCCGGAACGAGGTGTCGAGGTCGATGCCGAACAGCCGGCCCGGCGGCAACGACAAGCCGGCACTGCCGCCGGTCAGCACGGTGAAGTGCGAGAACACGAAGTGCGCAATGACGCCGGCCGCGATGGTGGCGATCGCCAGGTACAGGCCCTTGACGCGCAGCGACGGCAGGCCGACCAGCACGCCCGCGACCATCGCCACCACGCCACCGGCCAACAGGTTCAGCAGCATCGGCGTGCCGTAGCGGATCTGCAGGATGGCCACCGTGTAGCCGCCCATGCCCATGAACGCGGCCTGGCCCAGGCTGACCAGCCCGGTGTAGCCGGTCAGGATGTTCAGCCCGGTCGTGCTCGCCACGTTGATCGCCACCAGGCAGGCCAGGTAGAGCCAGTAGTCGTCGACCAGGAAGGGGAAAGCCAGCAGCGCGCACCCGCCCACCGCCACCCAGGCCAGTTGCGTGCGGCTGTCGAACAGCGCCGTGTCGTCGGCGTAAGTTTGCTTGGCGGAGCCGATACGCATGTCAAAGTCTCTCGATCTCGTGGCTGCCGAACAGGCCGTAGGGCCGCACCAGCAGGATCAGCACCAGCAGCGAGAAGGTGGCCAGCAACTTGTATTCGCCGCCGAGGTAGAAGCCGGCCAGCGCCTCGACCACGCCCACGATCAGCCCGCCCACCAGCGCGCCAAGCACGCTGTCGAGTCCGCCGAAAATCACCACCACCAGCACCGACAGGCCGAACACGCCCATCGCCGACGACAGGCCGCCTATCGAGCCGACCACGATGCCGGCCACGCCGGCGATCATCGCCGCCGCCACCCAGGACAGCGAGAACACCCGCGGCACGTTGATGCCCATCGAGTAGGCGGCGGCCTGGTCGGACGCGGTGGCACGCAAGGCCACGCCGCCGCGCCAGAAGCGGAAGACCAGCAGCACGGCGGCGATCAGCAGCACGGCGATCCAGAAGCCATAGAAGATCTTGGGCGAGACGAAGGCCTCGCCGATGACGATGTGCTTGGTCGGCAGGAACTCGGGCAGGCGCTGCTGGTCGGCCGTCCAGATCAGTTCGACCAGCCCGACCAGGATCGACGACAGCCCGACCGTGACCATGAAGGTCGAGGTCGGCGACTCGCCCAGCATCGGACGGATCACGCTGCGTTCGACCAGCGCGCCCAGCGCGCCCGACACCAGCAGCGCGCAGGGAATGGCCAGCCAGACCGGCAGCCCCATGCCGGCCGAGAAGGCGAGGAAGACATAGGCGCCCATCATCATCATCTCGCCGATGGCGATGTTCAGGACGCGGGTGGACTTGTAGATCAGCACGAAGGCCAGGCCGGTCAGGGCGTACAGCCCGCCGGTGCCTATGCCGGCGACGGTGACCTCGAAGAGCAGCCAGAAGTCCATGCTCAGGCCGCCTGGCGCGCTTGCCGGCCGGCAGTGGCGGCCTGCTGGAAGCGCTCGCGCAGCGCCTCGATGTTGCCGGCGCCCAGGTAGGCCTTGACGACCTCGGGGTTGCCCTGCACCTCGTGCGGCAAGCCGCTGGCGATGACCTGGCCGAAGTTCAGCACCACCACATGGTCGGACAAGTCCATCACCATGCCCATGTCGTGCTCGACCATCAGCACCGTGACGCCCCACTCGCGGCGCACCTCGAGGATGAAGCGCGCCATGTCCTCGGTCTCCTCGCGGTTCATGCCCGCCACCGGTTCGTCCAGCAGCAGCAGCTTGGGCCGCATCGCCAGTGCGCGGGCCAGTTCCACCCGCTTCTGCAGACCGTAGGACAGCGCGGCGACCGGGGCCTTGCGGATATGGTCGATCTCGAGGAAGTCGATGATGCGCTCCTCGATCTCCGCGCGCAGCTCGGCCTCCTCGCGGCGCGCCGCCGGGGTGTAGAACAGCGCGGCCAGCGGGCCCGTCTTCAGGTGGCAGTGCCGGCCGAGCTTGATGTTGTCGAGCACTGTCATGCCGCGGAACAGCGCGATGTTCTGGAAGCTGCGCGCCATGCCGAGTGCCGCCCGCTTGGGTGGCGACACCCCCGCAAGTAGCTGGCCGTCGAAGGCCATCGTGCCCGCGCTGGGCGTGTAGAAGCCCGACAAGGTGTTGAAGACCGAGGTCTTGCCCGCTCCGTTGGGGCCGATCAGCGAGGTGATCGTGCCGGGCAACACCTCGAAGCTGATGCCGTTCAGCGCCTTGACCCCGCCAAAGGCCAGCGTCAGGCCATCAACCTTCAGCAGCGGTGGTGGGGGCGGCGTGGCCGGCATCATTTCTCCTGGGACAAATGGATCGTGCGTGACTCTGGCAATTAACTACTTTCAAGTAGGTATTTGATTGTTGGGTAGAAGACCGACCCAGGCCGCTGGGATATACCCTGGGGTCGATTCGTCTCATCCGACGATGGCTGGCGCAACGCCGTCCGGGCCAGACTGGCAGCATGACGCCAAACAATCCTCCAGCCCGACGCCCGCTGCGCCTGGCCAATTTCTCAGGCTACCTGGGCGACCGCTTCACCGCATTGGCCGAGGTGCTGGACGGCGATCCGGTGGACGTGCTGACCGCCGACTACCTGGCCGAGATCACGCTGGCCGGCCTGGCCGCGGTGCACGCCCGCGATGGGCGCAAGGGCTATGTCGACAGCTTTGTCGCGCAGATCCGGCCGCGCTTGGCCCAGATCGCCGAGCGCGGGGTCAAGGTGGTGACCAATGCCGGCGGCTTCCACCCCGAGGCGCTGGCCGCGCACCTGCGCGGGCTGATCGCCGAGGCCGGCCTGGACTTGACGGTGGCGCATGTGGAGGGCGACAACCTGCTGGCGCGACTGCCCGAGATCCGCGCTGCCGGCCATGCGCTGGCGCATATGGACACCGGTGAGCCGCTGGCCGCCTGGTCGGTGACACCCGCCACACCCGAAGGCGCACAGCCCATTGCCGCCAACGCCTACATCGGCGGCTGGGGCATCGCCGCAGCGCTGCGCGAGGGCGCCGACATCGTCGTCTGCGGCCGCGTCACCGATGCGTCGCTGACCGTCGGCCCCTGCGCCTGGTGGCATGGCTGGGCGGTGGACGACTGGGACAGGCTGGCGGGCGCGGTGGTGGCCGGCCACATCATCGAATGCGGGCCGCATGCCACCGGCGGCAACTTCAGTGGCTTCGCGGCCGTGCCGGGGCTGCGCAAGCCGGGATTCCCGATCGCCGAGGTGGCGGCCGATGGCAGCGCGGTGATCACCAAGCACGCCGGTCATGGCGGCATGGTGACGGTGGACACGGTGACCGCCCAACTGGTCTACGAGATCCAGGGGCCGATCTACCTCAACCCGGATGTCACGACCGATCTCTCCGGCGTGCAGTTGGCGCAGCTGGCCGCCGACCGGGTCAGCGTGCAGGGCGCGCGCGGCCTGCCGCCGCCGGCCACCACCAAACTGGCCTTGTTTGCCGACATCGGCTGGCAGTTGGTCAACATGGTGTTCGTCGCCGGGCGCGACATCGACGCCAAGATCGCGCTGATCGAGGACCAACTGCGCGACTGGGCCGGCGCGGCGCGGGTGGACCACCTGGAAGTCACCCGCTTCGGCCGGCCCGACAACAGCCCCGGCGCGACCCAGACCGACGCGACGGTGGCCGTTCGCATCATGGCCACCGCGCGCGAACGCGGCCCGCTGCTGGCGCTGGCGTCGGGGCTGAGCAGCCTCTACCTCAGCAGCGTGCCCGGCTACCACCTCGACACCGGCGCGCGCCGCGTGTCCGAACCCTGGTCACGCACCGAGTTCTGGCCCGCGGTGCTGCCGGTCGACCTGCTGCGCCATGAGGTGGTGCTGGCCGACGGCCGGCGCCTGGCGGTGCCCCATCCGCCCGCCGGGCCACTGGTGGCGCAGCCGCCCTCGCAGGACGTGGCGCAGCCGCCCTCGCAGGACGTGGCGCCCGCTGGCGTCGACGGGCCGACCCGCAGCGTGCCGCTGGGCCTGATCGCCCATGCCCGCTGCGGCGACAAGGGTGGCAACAGCAATATCGGCCTGTGGGCCCGCGATGCGGCGGCCTGGCCCTGGTTGAGCGGCTTCCTGAGCAGCGAGACGATGCGCAATCTGCTGCCCGAGGCGCGCGGACTCGATGTGTTGCGCCATGAACTGCCCGCGCTGCACGCGGTGCATTTCGTGCTGAAGGGCTTGCTGGGCCGCGGCGGCTCCAGCAACCTGCGCGCCGACCAGGCCGGCAAGGCGGTGGGCGAGGCGGTGCTGGCCAAACAGGTGGAGGTGCCGGTGGCACTGCTGGAAAAACTGGAGATTGCTCAATGATCAAGACGAGCTCGCTGCGCCGCGCACAAGACCTGTGCCCGCCGGACCGCGTCCGCAGACTGGCGGTACTGGTGGCGCTGGCCGCGCTGCCACCCTTGCAGGCCCACGCCGCCGACGCGCCCTGGCCCGACAAGACCGTCACCCTGGTGATGCCATTCGCGGCGGGCGGCATGGGCGACACGCTGGCGCGCCTGGTGGGCGAGCATCTGGCCAGGGAGTGGAAGCAGACCGTCGTGATCGACAACCGCGCCGGTGCCGGCGGGATGATAGGCAACCAGGCGGTGGCCCGCGCCGCACCCGATGGCTACACGCTGCTGATGAGCATCAGCCAGTTGGTGCAGGCACCCGCGCTGGGCATGAAAGTGCCCTATGACGTGCAGAAGGATCTCGTGCCACTGGTGCGCGTGGCCGGGGCGCTGTCGATCTTTGCCACCACCGACCCGGCGATCAAGTCGCTGAAGGACTATGTCGCGCTGGCCCAGGCCAACGCCGCGAAGTACCCCTACGGCACTTACGGTGCCGGCACCTCCTCGCACATCTATGCCGAGGTGTTCAACGCCCAGCACAAGATCAAGGCCACCCAGATCCCCTACAAGGGCGCGGCGCCGCTGCTCAACGACATGCTGGGTGGCCAGGTGACGGTGGCCTTCACCGACCTGGCCACCACGCTGCCGCATATCCGCTCGGGCAAGGTGCGGGTGTTCGCCGTCACCGGCCCCCGGCGCAGCGCGGCCTTGCCCGACGTGCCGACTTTCGCCGAGCAGGGGGCCGCCGACATGGATGTGGTGGGCTGGTACGGCATGTTCGCGCCGGCCAAGACGCCCAAGGACGTGGTCGACAAGATACGCGCGACGCTGGACCGCGTGATCCGCCTGCCCGAGGTGCAGGCCAAGCTGGCCGGCTTCGGTCTGGAGCCGGCGTCGGGCCCGCCCGAGGATTTCGCCAAGCGCATCGAGGGTGATCTGGCCTACTGGCGCCGCGTCGTCACCGACAACCGCATCACGACCGAGTGAGGGGTGGCGTCGACAGGACGAAACTGCCCGGGCGGGCAGGGCTCGAGGCGGCCGTTGACGGCGGTGGCCCGCCTGCACCGCTACGCTGCGCCCTGTGCAGAATGCCCGACCACCGATGAAAGTGAACGCCGTGCACCAGACCCTGACCGTGGGCCGCACCGAAGTGCGCATCGAAGGCCCGTCGGGCCCGCCCGGCGCGCAGCCGCCCTGCATCGTGCTGCTGCACGGCTGGCCAGATACCGCCGTGCTGTGGGACGCCACCGTCGCCCTGCTGGCACCGCACTACCGCTGCGCGCGCTTCACCTGGCCGGGCTTTGGCCGGGACGACGAGGCACGCGCCTATTCACTCGACGAGTTGGTGTCCTTGCTGCACCAGGTGGTGCTGGCCGTCGGCGGCGGCCGACCGGTGACCTTGCTGCTGCACGATTGGGGCTGCTTCTTCGGCTACCACTTCGCGCGCCAGCACCCTGAGCTGGTGGCGCGCGTGGTCGGCATCGATATCGGTGACGCGGGCTCGCGCGCCCACCGCGCAGCGATGAAGCCCAAACAAATGGCGATGGTGGCGGGCTACCAGCTCTGGTTGGCCGCCGCCTGGAAACTGAGTGGCACGCTGGGCGGCACGCTGGGCGGCGCGCTGGGCGACCGCATGGCGCGGTGGATGGCGCGCGCGCTGCGCGTGCCCACGCCGCAGGGCGAGATCCGCGCCAAGGCCGGCTACCCCTACTGGTTGACCTGGACCGGCCGCTACCGCGCGGCCCGGCCCTTCGCGCCCACCGTCCCGACCTTCTTTGCCTACGGCAAACGCAAGCCCTTCATGTTCCACAGCCCGGCCTGGTGCGACGACCTGGCCACGCGCCCCGGCTGCCGGGTGGAAGGTCTGCGTGCCGGCCATTGGGTGATGCTGGACGCGGCGCCGGCGTTTCATGCGGCGCTGCTGGCCTGGTTGAGCGCCACGGACAGCATGGCGTCGGCGACCGCGGACCCCTGCGTCAATCTGTCCTGAGGGCCGTCAGCCGGCCGTCCAGCCCAGGGTCTGCCGCTTGGCAGGCCCCCCATAATCCACGCGTTGTCGTCCCATCCGAGAGCCGCCATGACCCCCTCCCCCGCCGACATGTCACCCGCTGGTCGCAGCGACATCGCCCACCACCTGCACCCGTACACCCAGTTGCGCCAGTTGGAACGCGAGGGCCCGCTGGTGATCGTGCGGGGCGACGGCGTGTTCGTGATCGACGAGCATGGCCAGCGCTACCTCGAAGGCATGGCCGGTCTGTGGTGCGCCTCGCTCGGCTTCTCGGAAGGCCGGCTGGCTGACGCCGCCGAGCGCCAGATGCGCACCCTGCCCTATTACCACTCGTTCTCGGGCAAGGTGCCCGGGCCGGTGACCGAACTGGTCGCCAAGCTGATGGCCTGGGCGCCCACCCCGGCGCTGGCCGCCGGCCGGGTGCTGTTCGCCAACTCGGGGTCGGAGTCCAACGACACCGCCTTCAAGCTGGTGCGCTACTACAACAACGCACGCGGCCGGCCGGACAAGAAGAAGATCATCGCGCGCCAGAAGGGCTACCACGGCGTGACCGCGGCCGCCGCGTCGATGTCGGGCCTGGCCACGATGCACCAGCATTTCGACCTGCCGCTGCCCGGCATCCTGCGCGTCTCCGCGCCGCATTTCTATGGCGGCGGCCGGCCCGGCGAGACCGAGGCCCAGTTCACCGACCGGTTGGTGCAGGAACTGGAAGACCTGATCGCCGCCGAGGGCGCCGAGACCATCGCCGCCTTCATCGCCGAGCCGGTGCAGGGCGCCGGCGGCGTGATCATCCCGCCGTCCGGCTACTTCGAGCGGGTGCAGGCGGTGCTCAAGCGCCATGACATCCTCTTCATCGCCGACGAGGTGATCACCGGCTTCGGCCGGCTGGGTCAACGCTTCGGCACCAACGTCTTCAACCTGCAGCCCGACCTGGTGACGGTGGCCAAGATGCTGACCTCGGCCTATGTGCCGATGTCGGCGCTGTTCGTGTCGGAGGCGATGTACCAGGTGATCGCCGACGCCAGCGCCGCGGTAGGCACTTTCGGCCATGGCTACACCTACAGCGGCCACCCACTGGCCTGCGCGGTGGCGCTGGAGACGCTGCGCATCTACGAGAGCGACGACGTGATAGCCCATGTGCAGCGCGTCGCGCCGCGGCTGCAGGCCGGCCTGCAGCGTTTTGCCGGCCACCCCATCGTCGGCGATGCGCGCGGATTGGGGCTGATCGGCGCGATCGAATTGGCGGAAGACCCGGCCACGAAGAAACCCTTCGATCCGGCGCGTGGCGTCGGCGCCTACTTCGTGCGCCGGGCCCAGGCCCATGGCCTGATCGTGCGGGTGCTGGGCGGCGACGTGATCGCCTTCTCGCCGCCGCTGATCATCACCGAGGACGAGATCGACCTGATGCTCGATCGCGCCGGCCTGGCGCTGGCCGACACGCTGGCCTGGGTGCGCGGCGGCTTCTGACCCCGGCGTCGGCAGGCCCATGGCACTGATAGAGATCGATCACCTGCACAAGGTCTACCCAGGCAGCACGGCGCCGGCGGTCGACGATCTGAGCCTGCAGATCGAGGCCGGCGAGTTCATCACGCTGCTCGGCCCGTCGGGCTCGGGCAAGACCACCACGCTGATGCTTCTGGCCGGTTTCGAGACGCCCAGCGCGGGGGTTATCCGGCTCGACGGCAAACCGATCGAAAGCCTGCCGCCGCACCAGCGCGGCATGGGCGTGGTGTTCCAGAGCTACTCGCTGTTCCCGCACATGACGGTGGCGCAGAACGTGGCCTTTCCGCTGGCTGTGCGCAAGCAGCCCGCGGCCGCCATCCGCGCCAAGGTGGCCGCGGCGCTGACCACCGTGAAACTGGGCCATCTGGCCGAGCGCAAGCCGGCACAGCTGTCGGGCGGTCAGCAGCAGCGGGTGGCGCTGGCCCGCGCGCTGGTGTTCGAGCCGCGCGTGGTGCTGATGGACGAGCCGCTGTCGGCACTGGACAAGAAGCTGCGCGAGGAGATGCAGTTGGAGATCCGCCGCCTGCACCGCGAGCTCGGCGTGACGATGGTCTTCGTCACCCATGACCAGAGCGAGGCGATGACGCTGTCCGACCGGGTGGCCGTGTTCAACCACGGCCGCATCGAGCAGTTGGCCACGCCGCAGCAGCTCTACGACGCGCCGGTCAACCCTTTCGTGGCCGGCTTCATCGGTGACAACAACCGTCTCGACGGCCAGGCCGACGGCGGAGCCGCGCTGCGCACCGAGGGCGGGCTTTGCCTGCAGGGCCGGACCACCGAGGCGCTGGCCGCAGGCACTGCCGCCACGCTGTGCGTGCGCCCCGAGCACCTGCGGGTGACGCTGGCCACTGACGCCGCCGCCGTCAACCAGTTGCCGGCCACGCTGGTCGACGCCATCCACCAGGGCGACCATTGGCGGCTGGTGGCGCGCCTGGGCGGCTCGGACACCACCTGGTTCGCCAAGCTGGCGCCCGGCGCGCTGACGCCAGGCCTGGTGGCCGGCCAGCCGGTGTCGCTGGCCTTCGAACCGCGTCACGCCTGGCTGTTCGCGGCCTGAAACCGCTTTGTTCAACCCGAGGAGAAGACGATGACGAGGACTCTGTTCAAACCCCTGGCCGCCGCGGCGGCGTTGTTGTTGGCCGGCACGGCGGCGCTGGCCCAGCACGACCTGACGGTCGTCTCCTGGGGCGGCGCCTACCAGGACGGCCAGAAGGAGGTGTTCTTCAAGCCCTTCAGCGCCGGCGGCACCAAGCTGGTCGACGAGGCCTGGGACGGCGGCCTGGGCGTGCTGCGCACCAAGATCAAGGGCGGCAACAACGCCTGGGACGTGGTGCAGGTCGAGGCCGACGAGTTGGAAGTGGGCTGCGACGAGGGCCTGTACGAGCCGCTGGACGTGGCCAAGATCGGTGGCGCCGCGCGCTACCTGCCCGGCACCGTGCATGCCTGCGGCGTGGGCGCGATCATCTACAACCTGGTGCTGGCCTATGACGGCGACAAGACCAAGACCGCGCCCAACGGCTGGGCCGATTTCTTCGATGCCAGGAAATTCCCCGGCAAGCGCGCGATCCGCAATGGCGCGAAGTGGAATCTCGAAGTGGCGCTGATCGCCGACGGCGTGTCGCCCAAGGACGTCTACAAGACGCTGCGCACCGCCGACGGCATCGCGCGCGCCTTCAGAAAGCTCGACACCATCAAGGGCGACCTGGTGTTCTGGAAGAGCGGCGCGCAGCCGCCGCAGATGCTGGCCGCCGGCGACGTCGTCTTCACCACCGCCTACAACGGCCGCATCACCGCCGCCAACGAGAAAGACAAGAAGAACTTCAAGATGGTCTGGAAGGACACGCCCTACACGATGGACAGTTGGGTCATCATGAAGGGCACGACCAACAAGGCCAAGGCCGAGGCGCTGGTCGAGTTCATGGGCCGGCCCGACAACCAGGCCAGGCTGCCCAAGTACGTGCGCTACGGCGTCACCGCCGCGGCCGCCGCGGCGCTGGTCGACAAGAGCCTGATGGGCGAACTGCCGACCAACCCCGAGATCCACAAGCAGGCCTTCGCCGAAGACCCGAAGTTCTGGATCGACAACGGCGACAAGCTGGCCGAGCGCTGGACCCAATGGGCTGGCACCAAGTGACGCAGTTCCGCATCAGCGCGCACTGAACCGGCGATGTCACGACGAGGCTTGGCACTGGCTGCGCCGCTGGCGGGTTTCCTGCTGGTGTTCTTCGTCGTGCCGATAGGCTGGCTTCTGTCGCTGGCGCTGCGCGAGGCCGAGGTGGCGCGCGCGCTGCCCCGCACGCTGAGCGCACTGGCGGGCTGGCAGGCCGATGGGCCAGGGCCGCAGCCCCTGCCAGCGCCGCTGTTCGCCGCCTTCGCGCAAGACCTGGTCGAGGCGCGCGCCGCCAGCACGCTGGCCGACGCCGCGCGGCGGCTGAACTACGAGGTGGGCGGCGTGCGCAGCACGCTGATGCGGGCGGCGCGCACCGTGCAGTCGGCGCCGGCCGGCACGGTGTTCGACGCAGCCTACTTCGATGCGATCGACCCGACGCTGGCCGGCGCGCCCTTCTTCGCCGCGGTGCAGCGCGCGCGTGGCCCGGTGTCGGCCTACTACCTGCTGGCCTCGGTCGACCTGGTGCGTGACGCCGGCGGCCAGATCGCGCGCGCCGCCGACGGCCACCGCATCTACCTGGAGGTGCTGGGGCGCACGTTGGCGATCAGCCTGAGCGTCACGCTGCTGTGCGTGGCGATGGGATTCCCGGTGGCGCTGCTGCTGACCCAGGTGCGCGACAAGACGGCCGACTGGCTGCTGGTGCTGGTGCTGCTGCCGTTTTGGACCTCGCTGCTGGTGCGCACCGCGGCCTGGGTGGTGGTGCTGCAGAAAGAGGGCATGGTCAACAGCCTGTTGCTGAAAATCGGCGCCATCACCGAGCCGCTGACGCTGATCTACAACCGCACCGGCGTGCTGGTGGCGATGACCCATGTGCTGCTGCCCTTCATGATCCTGCCGTTGTACACGGTGCTCAAGGACATCCCGCCGCAGTACATGCGGGCGGCCACCAGCCTGGGCGCAGCACCCGCCACTGCCTTCGTGCGGGTCTTCCTGCCGCTGGCCGCACCCGGCGTGGCTGCCGGCTCGCTGATGGTCTTCATCCTCGCGCTGGGCTACTACATCACGCCGGCGCTGGTGGGCGGCGGCTCGGACCAGATGCTGTCGTACTTCGTCGCGACCTACACCACCGACACCGGCAACTGGGGCCTGGCCGCCGCGCTCGGCCTGCTGATGCTGGTCACCACCGCGCTGCTGTACGCCGCCGCCCACCGCTTGTCGGGCGGCCGCGTGATGGCGATGGGCTAGCGCCGTGGTGATCTTCGACTGCGACGGCGTGCTCGTGGACAGCGAGCGGCTGAGCCACCAGGTGCTGGTCGAGATGCTGAATGAGCGCGGCGTGGCGCTGAGCTTCGACGAGGCCGTCGAGCTGTTCATCGGCGCCTCGATCGCTGCGGGCATGGTCAAGGTGCGCGACATGCTGGGCGGCGAGGTGCCGGACGGGTTCCTGCCCGAGATGGGCCGCCGCACCCGGGACGCGTTCCGCGCCGGACTGACGGTGGTGCCGGGCATCGAGCAGTTGCTCGACACGCTGCAACAACCGTTTTGCGTCGCCTCCAACGGCAACCACGCCAAGGTCAACTTCACGCTAGGCCACACCGGCCTGCTGCCGCGCTTTGCCGGCCGCATCTTCACGGCCGACGACGTGCCACACCCCAAGCCGGCGCCCGACCTGTTCCTGCATGCCGCGCGCACGATGGGCGCCGAGCCGCGCCGCACCACGGTGGTCGAGGACACGCCCACTGGCATCACCGCGGCCAAGGCCGCCGGCATGCGCGCGATAGGCTTCGCGGCGATGACGCCCGCCGCGCGGCTGCAGGCCGCCGGTGCCGATGCTGTGGTGCACACCTTGGCCGAAGTGCAGGCGCTGCTGGCGGCCGAGGTCTGGGGATTCAAGGCCGGAGGCGCACCATGATCCGCCGCTGGCTGTTCCGCGCCTGGTGCGCCGCGGTGCTGGCCTTCCTGCTGGTGCCGATCGCGGCGATCGTGCCGCTGTCGTTTTCCAGCGGCTCCTTCCTGACCTACCCGCTGCCGGGGCTGTCGCTGCGCTGGTACGGCGAGGTGCTGGGCGGCGGCAAGTGGCTGGCGGCGCTGGCCAACTCGCTGTTCGTCGGCAGCGTGGCCACGGCGCTGGCGCTGCTGCTGGGCACGCTGGCCGCGCTGGGCCTGGCGCGCCAGCGTGGGCCGCTGGTGACCGCGCTCAAGCTGCTGATGCTGTCGCCGATGATCGTGCCGGTGATCCTGGTGGCGGTGGGCTCGTACTTCTTCCTGGCCCCGCTGGCGCTGACCGGCAGCTATGCCGGGCTGATCCTGGCGCACACGGTGATCGCGGTGCCCTTCGTCGTGGTGCCGGTGCTCACCGCGGTCGAGTTGCTCGACCCCAACCTGGCACGCGCCGCGGCGGCCTGCGGCGCCACGCCGGCCACCACCTTCTGGCGTGTCACGCTGCCGGCCATCACACCGGCGATGGCCTCGGGCGCCTTGTTCGCCTTCGCCGCGTCGTTCGACGACGTGGTGATCGCGCTGCTGATCGCCGGCCCCGAGCAGCGCACGCTGCCGCGCGAGATGTTCTCGGGCCTGCGCGACAGCATCACCCCGGCGCTGACCGCCGTGGCCTCGATCATGATCGTCTTCTCGACCGCCTTGTTCCTGGGCATGCAGGCGGTGCAGCGGCGCGCCCGGCGCGCCGGGCAAGACGTCTGATCAGCGGTTGGCCCGCGCTCGAGCGCTCGCGAGGGATCACGCCGGGCGGCAGACCACCGCGTCACCCACACGCAACAGGCCGCCGCGCAGCACGCGCGCGGTCACGCCGCCATGACCGCGCATGGCGTTGTAGCCGCCCGGCCCCAGCAGCGCTTCCATCTTCGAACAGGGCTCGCAGGGGCCGGTGATCTCCAGCAGCACGCCGTCGTCCTCACCGGCATCAGCCGCAGCGATGCACAGCCGCAGCGGCTGGTCCTTGAAAAGCGATCGGGCCGCCAGCAGGTTGAGACCCGAGACCACCAGGTTGCGGCGCAGGCCCAGCGGGTCCAGCGGCATCGATCGGCCGGCCAGCGCGGCGATCACCGGCAGGTGCTCGGCCTGCAACAGCGTGACCTGGCGCTTGCCGCCGGCCGCCGGACCCGCAGGCCGGCTGCGCACGCTGCGGTCGCCGCGCAAGCCCTGGCCGGCCAGCGCCTCGGCACTGTCCACCGCCAGCATCACCGCGCCGCGCGACGGCCTCAGGCCGATGGCGTCGATGCGGCCGGTGGCGGCGAATTGTCGGGTCAGGTGGCGCAGATCGTGGTCGGTCATGGCGGATGGTTTGTCGCTGGCGGGGCCGGTGCAGGGCCGGCGGGCGCGATTGGACCATGGCCGACCGGCAGCGGCGCGCCGCAGCCCCGCGGCCAGCACACCCGGTATCGGCCGGTCCGGCGGTTGGATTCCACCAGGGCGTCGCCCTCGACCGGCCCATAGACGCGCTGGCCAGGGTCGGACGACACAGCGGGCTGATCAAGCACGGACCAAGGCCAAAGCGGCAGGCGCCGCAGCCGCCTGCGCCCCTGCGATGTCTTGCGATTCTTGAGCCCGGTCAACGGCCACGGCGAGTGCCGACCGTCAAATGCCGGACAGCGCGCCAGCCCGGCGCGGTTCACGCACAGCGCTTTCTTGGAGGGGTCTGATGACCGAGACTTCGGTACGCATGTCACGCGTCGACACCGCCTGGCTGCGCATGGACAGCCCGACCAACCTGATGATGATCGTCGGGGTCTGGCTGCTGAGCCCGGCCCTCGACTACCCGGCGCTGTGCCGGCGCTTGCGAACCCGGCTGCTGCGCTACGACCGCTTCCGCCAGAAGGTGGTGCAGGACAGCGTGATGTCCTACTGGGTGGACGACGCGGATTTCGACATCAAGCGGCATGTGCTGCGCGAGACGCTGTCGCCGGCCGCGGGCCAGGGCGAACGCGACGCGCTGAAGGCGCGAGCCGCCGAACTCGCGGCCCAGCCGCTGGACCACGACCACCCGCTCTGGCAGATGCACCTGATCGAGCATTACGAGGACGGCAGCGCGGTCATCGTCCGCATGCACCACTGCATCGCCGACGGCATCGCGCTGAACGCGGTGCTGCTGTCGGTGGCCGACGGTGGCGTCGACCTGCACCCGCAGGATCACCCGCCGCACGACCACCACCGGCCGGCGCAGCCGGAACATGGCGACGAACACGACTGGCTGGCCGACGCCGTCGTCAAGCCGCTGACCGACATCGCCGTCAAGGGCATAGGCATGTACGGCGACGGCATCGCCCAGGCGATGGACTTCCTGGCCCACCCGCAGGAGCCGCTGCGGGCCACGGTGGACCTGGCGCGCAGCGGCATCCATCTGCTGCGCGACGCCGCTGCGCTGGCACTGCTGTCCAACGATTCGCCGACCCTGCTGAAGGGCAAGCTCAGCGGCCGCAAAGCCGTCGCCTGGTGCGAGCCCTTGCCGCTGGAACAGGTCAAGGCAGTCGGCAAGGCGATGCAATGCTCGGTCAACGACGTGCTGCTGTGCTGCGTGGCGGGTGCGATAGGCCACTACCTGCGCGAGCGGGGGGATGATCCGGCCGGCAAGGAGATACGCGCGATGGTGCCGGTCAACCTGCGGCCACTGGAGGGGGCCTGGCAACTGGGCAACCGCTTCGGCTTGGCGCCGGTGGTGTTGCCGATAGGCATCACCAACCCGGTAGAACGACTGTACGCGGTCCGCCAGCGCATGCACGAGCTCAAGGACAGCTACCAACCGCTGCTGGCCTACGCGCTGTTGGCAGTGTCGGGTGTGCTGACCAAGGCCTTGCAGGACACGCTGTCCAACGTCTTCCTGCAGAAGACGACGGCGGTGATGACGAATGTGCCCGGCCCTGCCGAGCCCGTCGTGCTCTGCGGTTCCACCTTGCGGCAGAGCATCTTCTGGGTGCCGTCGTCGGGCGACGTCGGCATCGGCGTCAGCATCGTCTCGTATGCCGGGGCCGTGCAGTTCGGCCTGATCACCGACGAGCAGCGCTGCGCCGACCCGCAGAAAATCATAGACCGCTTCGCGCCGGAGTTCGAGCGCCTGCTGCTGCTGACGCTGCTGCTGCCCTGGGCGATCTGAGCCGGCCCGCAGGCGCTGGCTGGTGCCGGCGCTCAGCCCGGCAGCGCCCGCGCACGGCGGCGCACCGGACCCGCAGCCACGTTGCCGGCCACCAGTTCGTCCAGCGCCGCCAGCAAGGCGGCCGACAATTCACGCGCGTCGGGCACGGCGTTGCGCGCGGTGACGATGCCGAAACCCATCGCGCCGGCATAGCTCATGACGGTGATGTTGACACCTATGCCATGGACGACGATGGACAGCGGCCAGTAGCTGGCCATGCGTGCGCCGGCCAGGTAGAGCGGCGCGGCAGGCCCGGGCACGTTGGAGATCACCACGTTGGCGATGGGTGGCATCGCCCGGGTGATCCCCGACCGACCGTAGAGCGCGCCCAGGCCGCGCAGCACCCAGGGCAGGCCTACCGAGGGGAAGTCGGTCGGGATCACCCGCCTGGCACGCTGGGCCAGCGCCTTGACGGCGCCGGCAGCGTCGCGGATCGCGTGCAGGCGCTTGACCGGGTTGGCGATCGTGGTGTTCAGGCTCACCAGGCTCAAGGTGGCCTGCGTCCGGTACTCCGTGTTGCCGGCCTCGCGCAGCGAAATCGGCATCGTCGCGATCAGCGGCTTGTCCGGGATGCCACCGTGCTGCGCCAGGTAGCGTCGCAGCGCTCCACTGCACAGGGCCAGCACGATGTCGTTGAGCTTGGCCTGGTGCACCAGCGCCAAGGCCTTGAGCGTGGCCAGGGGGATCGACACCGCGGCGAAGCCGCGCTCGCCGGTGATGGGCAGGTTGAGCGGCGTCCGCGGTCCGAACGCAAAGTTCTGCCCGAGCCGGCCGCGGGTCGGGTCGACCGGGCCATTGAACAGGCCGGTCAGCGTCTTCAAGGCGTCGGGCAGTTGCCGCGCCAGTTCGAGGTATTGCCCGCCGTCGTGCCGAAGCGCGGCCGCCGCCAGCTCGACCATGCCGGGGTGTTCGGCAGGCGGCCTGGCCTGGCGGGGAATGCGGCGCGGAGCTGGGGCCGGGTCGAACAAGGCCTGACCCACCAGCACACCGGCCAGGCCGTCGACCGCGGCGTGGTGGGCCTTGATGTAGTAGGCCACCTGGCCGCTGTGCAGGCCGTCGATGATATGGAGACGCCAGAGCGGCCGGCGGCGGTCCATCAGCTGCGCGTGCAGGCCGCCGACGCAGTCCTCGAGCTGCGCCTGCGTGCCGGGCGCAGGCAGCGTCAGGCGCGCGACATGGTAGTCCAGGTCGACCTCAGGCGCCTCGACCCAGACCGGGTTGGCAAACTGCAGCGGCAGGTTCGCGAGCCTGCGCGTGAAGACCGGCGCCAGCGGCAATCGCCTGCGCATCTGCCGTTTGACGTCGGCGTGAAAGTCACCCGAATAGCCGTCGGGCAGGTCGAACAGGTGCAGTGACGCCACATGCATGGGCATCTCGGGCGTCTCCAGGTGCAGGAACAATCCATCGACTCCGCTCAGGGACTTCATGTCGCGACTCGCTTCCGGTTGGTGACGATGCAGTCCGGCCAGGAACAGGCAGCGGTTCCAGCCCAGCGCATGCCCGCGGGCAGGCTAACCTATCGATGCTGCGGCAACAGCGAGGAATGTCAAATCTTGACCGCGACGCGGTCGGCCCCCAGCGACGCCAGCGCCATCGCCAAGTCATTTCAAGCGCTGTTGCGCCGACGCAAGATATGCCGGTCGGATCGGCACAGGCTATCGTTTTGATGCAGCGAAGGAGGTCGCCGTGACATCAGGGATTGCGCAGCCGGCTTCGAACCGGCCACCAGCGGGCGCCGGCAGCGCCCAAGCGTTCACCTGCCATCTGGTGGGCGGAGGCATTGCCGGCCTGGCCAGCGCGGCCTACCTGCTGCGCGATGGCCATGTCCCTGGCCAGGACATCCGGATCCTGGAGTCCTCGCGCGTCGGCGGCAGCCTGGACGCCGCCGGGTCGGCCGAGCGCGGCTACTCGATGCGCGGCAGCCGGATGTTCGGGCCGGCCTATGTGCTGACCTACGAACTGCTCGACGGCATTCCGTCGCTCGACGATCCTGACAAGTCGGTGGCGCAGGACATCTTCGAGTTCTGGCAGTCGACGCCCTGGTATGACCGGGCCAGGCTGGTCGAAGGCGGGAAGATCGTCGACGCCTCGGCCTGGGGCTTGCGCAACGTCGACCGCGCCGACCTGGTCAAGCTGATGCTGGGAACAGAGGCCAGCCTGGACGCCAAGCGCATCGATGAATGCCTGGCCGCCGAATTCTTCGAGAGCTGTTTCTGGGCCCTGTGGTGCAGCATGTTCGGCTTCGAAACCTGGCACAGCGCCGCCGAGCTGAGGCGCTACCTGCTGCGTTTCCTGCGGCTGTTTCCCGACCTCGAGACGATGCAGATCATCCAGTCGACGCGCCACAACGGCCACGACAGCATCATCAAACCGCTGGTCAGGTGGCTGGCGCAACAAGGCGTTCGCTTCGAGACCGGCGTGCAGGTGACCGACCTGCAGTTCGAATCGGTCGCCGGGGTCAAGACGGTGCAGCGCATCCACTGCCTGCGCGACGGCAAGCCCGACGCGATCGAGGTCGGCCCGAACGACCGGGTCATCGTCACGCTGGGTTCGATGACCGCAGACTCCAGCTTGGGGAGCATGGACTCGGCGCCCGTCTTGCGGACCGAAGGAACAGACGGTGCTTGGGCACTGTGGAAGCAACTGGCCGAAAAAGACCGCGCCTTCGGTCGGCCCTGGACCTTCTGCGGCCAGGTCGACCAAACCAAGTGGATCACCTTCACGGTGACCGACCAGGACCCGCGCTTCTTCAAACTGATGGAAGACTTCAGCGGCAGCGCGGCCGGGCGCGGCGGGCTGGTGACGGTGAAGGATTCGAGCTGGATGCTGACCTTCCACCTCTACCATTCACCGGCCTACGCGGTACAGCCCGAAGGCACTGGCGTGTGGTGGGGTTACGGGCTGTACCCGGACCGGGTCGGCGACTTCGTGACCAAGAAGATGGTCGATTGCAGCGGCCGCGAGATCCTCATCGAGGTCTTCTCCCAGCTCGGTTTACAGGACCAGATCCCGGCGCTGCTCGAGACGGCGCGCTGCATTCCCTGCCTGCTGCCGTACACGACGAGCCAGTTCATGCCACGCACCGCGGGCGATCGGCCGCAGGTGATCCCGCCCGGCACGGCCCGCCTTGCGCTGATCGGCCAGTATTGCGAGATCCCTGACGACGTGGTCTACACCGTCGAGTACTCGGTCCATTCGGCCCGGCTGGCGGTGGCCGCGCTGCTCGGCGCGGGCCCTGCCATCCCGCCCACTTACGCCGGACTGGACCACCCCAATGCGCTGGTCGACGCGCTCAGGCGGATCCTGCGCTAGCCTCACCCGCGGCCGGCCGAAGCGCCGCCGCCGGAGGGCGGATTTATCATGCGAAATGCAGGGCCATGCTGCCCTCAACGCCTACCGCCACGCCGCCGTCAGGCCAGGCGCCCCCACCGACCCCCCCATCTTGATCGAGGACATCACCATGCTGTTTGAACCCTGTCACCTGCGCTCGCTGCCCCTGGCCAACCGCGTGGTCATGGCGCCGATGACGCGCAGTCGGGCGGTCGACGCCAACACCCCCAACGCCTTGATGGCCGAGTACTACGGCCAGCGCGCGTCGGCCGGCCTGATCATCACCGAGGGCACCTCGCCCTCAGTCAACGGGCTGGGTTATGCGCGCATTCCGGGGCTGTTCAACGACGCGCAGGTGCGCGGCTGGAAGCTCGTGACCGACGCGGTGCACGCCCAGGGCGGCAAGATCGTCGTGCAACTGATGCATACCGGCCGCGTCAGCCATGTCGCCAACCTGCCGGCCGGCGCCCAGGTGCTGGGGCCGAGCGACCCGACCTGCCCGGGCGAGATGTACAGCGACACGCAAGGCATGCAGCCACACAGCGCGCCGCGCGCGATGACGACGGACGACATCGCCCAGACTGTGGCGGAGTTCGCGCAGTCGGCCAGGCTGGCGATAGCCGCCGGCTTCGACGGCGTGGAGCTGCACGCGGCCAACGGCTACCTGATCGAGCAGTTCCTGAACGCCAACGTCAACCTGCGCGGCGACGCCTACGGCGGGAATATCGAGGGCCGGAACCGCTTTGCCATCGAGGTCGCCCGCGCCACCGCCGACGCCATCGGCGCCGACCGGGTCGGCATCCGGCTGTCGCCGAACGGCGTCTTCAACGGCACCGGCGCGTTTGCCGATGTCGACGCCCAGTACCTGGCGCTGACCCGCGCGCTGTCGGCGCTGGGGCTGATGTACCTGCATCTGCTCGACCACTCGGCGATGGGGGCGCCGCCGGTGCCCGCCGGCTTGAAAGCCGAGTTGCGCAGCGCCTTCGACGGGCCGTTCATGCTGGCCGGCGGCTTCGACCGCGCCAGCGCGGAGCAGGCGCTGGTCGCCAAGCAGGCCGACCTGATCGCCTTCGGCCGGCCCTTCCTCAGCAACCCCGACCTGGTCGACCGCCTGCGGCGCGACGCCGCGCTGAACGCCCCGGACATGGCCACTTTCTACACGCCTGGCGCCGCGGGCTATACCGACTACCCGGTGCTGGCGGGTTGATGAACACCGCCAGGGCCAGTCGCTAGCGCAGGACGATCACCTCGTCGTCGGGTGCCTCGGCGTACAGGCGCTCGACCAGCGCTGACCGGCGATCCAGCCCGGCGCGCTGGTTGATATAGCCCTTGTCGGTGAGCTCGTTGCCGTCGATGGACGGCGGCTCGGTCATCAGCAGCACGCGCGCGATGCGCCGGCTGCTGGCGCCGCCGGCCGCCGCGTTGTGCGCCTGCAGGCCGGCCTTCACGCAGTCGCGCACCGCGGGATGTTTGACCACCTGGTCGAAGGTCGCGTCCGGGTCGTCCAGCAACTGCCGGCAGGCCTGCAGGTTTGGCCAGGCCAGCAGACCGACGAAGGGCCGGTCCTGTCCGGCGACCAGCGCATCGAGCAGCACCGGCGTGGCCGCCGCGATCGCGTCGGTGCGCAGTTCGCCGACATGGACGAAGGTGCCGGTCGTCAGCTTGAACTCCTCGGCCACGCGACCGGCGAAGTTCAGGCCTTGCGACGGGTCGGCCGGGTCGACGAAGGTGCCGGCGTCGCCTATGCAGTAGAAGCCTTCATCGTCGAAAGCAGCTTGGGTCAGGTCGGGCCGGCCGAAGTAGCCGGGCGTGACGTTGACGCCGCGCAGCCGCAGCTCGTATTTCGGCCCGGCCGGCACCATCTTCAGCTCGACGCCTGGAAACGGCAGCCCGATCAGGCCGACCCGCTCGGTGTTCCAGTAAGTGCCGGTCGATGTCGGCGCGGTCTCGGTCGAGCCCCAGCCGGTGTAGAAGACGACGCGTTCACCGGTGGTCTTCACCGCCAGCGCCTGCATGCGTTCGTACAGATCATCGGGCAGCCTGGCCCCGCCGTAAGCCATCAGGCCGAGGTTCTTGAAGAAACTCTGGCACAGCGCCTCGTCTTTTTCCATCGCCGCGGCCAGCGCGGCATAACCCGCAGGCACGTTGGCGTAATAGGTGGGCGAGACCTCGCGCAGGTTGCGCAGGGTCTCGTCGAACAGACCGGGCGTCGGCCGCCCATCATCGATGTAGAGCGTGCCACCGTCGGTCAGCATGGCGTTGAACAAGGCATTGCCACCCATCGTGTGGTTCCACGGCATCCAGTCCAGGTAGACCGCCTCGTGGCCCGCCGGCTGACGCCGCACCTGACTGCCCATCGCCACGTTGGCACACATCATGCGCTGGGTGTTGATGACGGCCTTGGGCATGCCGGTCGACCCCGAGGTGAACAGCAGCTTGCCTGTGGTGTCGGGGGTGATCGCGTCAATCGACGCGGCGACGTCGGGCGTGACCTTTGTGGCCGCGAGGTCGGCGAAGGCCATGCTGGGCAGGCCGTCGGCTGGCCGCTCGACATGCACCAGCGTGACGCCGTCCAGGCCCAGCGCCCGCAGCGCGCGCTCGAACATCACGCCGTCCTGCACCAGCACCACGGCGGGCTTGACCAGGCCGAACAGGTATTTCAGCTTGGCGTGGTCCTGGCTCATCAGCGAGTAGGCCGGCGAGATAGGCGCCACCGGCAGGCGCGCCTGCATCGCCGCCTGCGTCATCAGCGCATGTTCTATCGAGTTGCCCGACAGGATCGCGACCACGCTGCCCGGCGCCAGGCCCAGGTCGAGCAGGCCTTGGGTCAGGCCATCGACCTGGTGCATGGCCGCGCTGTAAGACAGCTTGTGCCATTGACGGTCCGCACCCTTGCGCTGGGCCAGCCAGGTGTGGTCGGGCCGCTCGCGCGCCCATTTGGCGAGCGAGGCCGGAATGTGTTTCTCGTAGGCCTGCAGCGCGAAACGCGACTTGAGCACGATGACACCGTCGGTGCGGCGCTCGACCGCGATGTCGCGCGCCAGCCAGTCCATCTTGCGGAAAGCCGGCGGCTGGGCTGCGGCGGATTGCTTGTCGTTCATGTGGTCATTCATGTCGCCAGTCATGCTCATCGTCCCTTGAATTGGGGCTCGCGTTTTTCGACGAAAGCCTGGATGCCTTCGGCCATGTCCTGCGTCCCGAACAGCGGCAGCAGCTGCAGGTAGACGTGATGGACATGGTCGGAGAAGTTCTCGTTCAGACCCATGCGCATCATGCGTTTGGTGGCTTGCACCGCCAGTGGCGCATTGGCAGCGATCTCGCGCGCCAGGGCCAGCGCCCGGTCCATCAGTTCGGCGTCCGGCACCACCAGGTTGGTCAGGCCCCAGTCCAGGCATTCGCGTGCCGACAGCGTGCGGCCGGTGAACAGCAGCTCGGAGGCCTTGGCCCAGCCGATCATGCGCGGCAGCAGCCAGGTTCCCCCCGACTCCGGCACGACGCCGCGCTTGACGAAGGCCGCCGCGAACTTGGCCGACTCGGCCATGATGCGGATGTCGCAGCCCAGCGCGGTGTCCATGCCGTAGCCCGCGGCGCCGCCATTGACGGCGCAGACCGTCGGCTTGTCCATCGCCTGCAAAACCGTCGGCGGGGTGTTGCGCAGGTTCAGCGTGGTCGACGACGAGGCGGTGCTGATGCCGCCTTCGCCGCCTTCACCGCGCTTGCTGCGCAAATCCAGGCCGGCGCAAAAAGCGCGGCCCTTGCCGGTCAGGACCACGCAGCGCACGGACGGGTCTTCGTTGGCCAGGATCAGCACCCGGGTCAGCTCGTCGAGCATCGCGCGCGAGATGGTGTTCATCCGCTGCGGCGCGTTGAGCGTGATGACCGCTATCTGCTCATCGACGGCATAGAGGACTTCCTGGGTTTCTGTCGGCGCGGGGTCCATGCTGATCCTCGGGGTTGAAGCGGTGGGTTTCGGGTTGGCTAGGCGACGTCGACAACGCCGCCTGGCAGGTCAGAGCCGGTAGACCCTGGCCGCGGTGTCGTGGAACAGGGCTTGCTGCTCTGCCTCGGTGTAGCGCGCGGCGATCTTCTTCATCGCGTTCCAGTACACGCCGTAAGGCAGCGACCAGCGGTCGACCGGGAAGTTGCTCTCGAACATGCAGCGCGACGGGCCGAAGCAGGCTATGGCGTGGTGGTAGTAGCGCGCCTGTGCGTCGACCAGTTCATCGGAGCTGGCCGGGCGGTCGCGCAGGTTCCAGCCGAAGCCGTTGTCGGGCATCGCCAGGCCGCCCAGCTTGGCCACCACGTTGGGGCAGCGGGCGATCACCTCGATGTCGCGCAGCCAGGCATCGAAGATGGCTTCGCGCTGGCCGGCATAGGGCCCGACGCCCAGCGGCGTGCCGAAATGGTCGAGCACCATCGTGGTCCCCGGCACGGCGCGCGCCAGGTCGGCAAATGCCGGGTTCTGGTGGTGGTAATGCCAGGTGTCGTAGCTGTAGCCGCGCTCGCCCAGCAGCGCGACGCCGGCGCGGAAATCGGCGTCGGCGTACAGGCCTTCCGCGCCGCGGCCGGGTATGAACAAGGCTTCGGGGTGCGGATCGCGGGCGCCGGAGTGGCGTATGCCGCGGAACAGGCCGTCGCCGGCGTCCTGATGCGCCTGCAGCGCCTCGACCAGCAGCGCGCCGCCGCGCAGGTCGGCATGGCCGACGATGCCGGCGATCACCGCGCCGCCGCCGCCCTCGCGGCTGGCACGCGCGATGCGGGCGACGAATTCGGTCTCGCCGATCGGCTTCAGATGCTGCGGGCCGTCCTCGCGGTAGCTGGCCCGGCACTCGATGAACACGGTCTTGCGGATGTCGTGGCCTGAGCCGGTGTCGGCCCACAGGTCGGCCAGCAGGTAGCCGGCGCGCCCGCCCACCGAGTGCCACAGGTGGTGGTGCGGGTCGATGATGGGCCGATCGGGGTCGATGGGCGCTTCACGGGCCTGGTCCAGCCAGGCGTTGCTGCCGATTTTCGGCGGGGTCGTCATCGTCATGGGGTCTTCCTGGATGGGGGTGGTGTGAGGGGCGGGGGTGATCGGCGCTCACTCGCCGACATGGGTTTCCTCGGCCGGCGCCGGGCTCAGCCCGGCCAGCAGCAAGCGCCCCTGGCGCCAGCTGCCGCGGCGGTACCAGGCCAGGGCCATCGCGGCGGCGCAGACCGAGCCGAACGGAAAGCTCCACCAGATCGCGTCGGCGCCCAGCACCGGCTGCAGCAGCTCGGCAAAAGGCACCCGCAGCAGCCACATCGTCAGGCCGAAGATCAGCATCGGCGGCAGCATCGCGCCATTGGCCCGCATGATCGCGAACAAGCCCATGCTGGCCGACAGCGCGATCCAGCCCCAGAGCGCGATCAGGTTGATGTGCCAGGCGGTGGCCAGCACCTCGCCGCCGGCGGGGATGAACAGGCGCAGCGGCAGGTCGCCCAGTGCGTACATCGCCGCGGTGGCCGCCAGCGAGATGCCGAAACTCAGCGCGCAGCCGCGCCAGGCGATGCGGTCGACCCGGTCCCAGCGGCCGGCGCCGATGTTCATCGCGGCCATCGCCGACATCGACCCGGCCAGCGCATTGGCCGGCATCTGCACATAGCTCCAGAGCTGGGCCGCGCCGGCATAGGCCGCGGCGGTGGCCGCACCATGCTGATTGACCAGCGCCAGCAGCGTGAAATACGAACCCTGCACGACCAGGGTTTCCATCGCCATCGGCACGCCGCGCTGGATCAGCAGGCGCAGCAGCACCGGATCGGGCCGCAGGTGGCGGATGTCCTCGCCGTGCAGCGCGATCGGCGAGCGGCGCAGATAGACATAGCCCACCAGCGCGCCCAGCGCGGTGGCGTTGGCCAGCAGGCCGCCCACGCCCAGGCCGGCGATGCCCAGCCGCGGGAAGCCGAAGGCGCCGGTCAACAGCAGCGGCCCCAGCACCATCGACAGGCCTATCCACAGCAGCGTGAACTTGAACGGCGTGTGCGCGTCGCCGGCACCGCGCATCATCATCATCATCACCAGGTAGGTGAAGATGCTGGGCATCGCCAGGCAGGTGAAGCGCAAATGGGTGATGGTGAAGCCGCGCGCCGCCTCGGGCGTGCCCATCCAGCCGACGATGGACGGCGTCAGCGCCCAGACGGCGGCGGCCACCAGCAGCGAGAAGGCGATGACGAAGCCGACCGCGCTGCCCACCACGCGCTTGACCGCCGGCAGGTCGCCCGCGCCCAGCGACTGGCCGATGGCCACCGCCGCCGCGGTGCCCATGCCCATCACCGCGCCCATCATCATCAGCAGGATCACGTTAGCGGTGGCCACCGCCGTCAGCGCGTTGGGCCCCAGCACCTGGCCGACCCAGATCGCTCCCCAGGTGCCCGACAACGAGTGGAGGAAGTTGGTCAGCAACAGCGGCAGCGCGAAGCGCAGCAGCGTGGGCGTGACCGGGCCGTCGATGAAACGACCGTGCAGCGCCCGCACCGGCGACTGCGCCGAGGCCGAGGCCGTCACTGCCAACGCCAACCCGACCCCGCGCCAGGCCTCATGCCGCGCGGCCCAGTTCACGCGCCTCGGCGTCGTAGGGCGCGTAAGACGCCTTCAGCGTCGCGCTGTTGAGCACCATCTCGGCCACCAGCGCCCGGCTCTCGGCGTCGAAGACGCGGGTGCGCACCCAGACCGACTCGGTGCGCGCACTCTCGCTCAGCGCAACGATCTCGCGCTCCAACTCATAAGGCTGGTCGACGAGCAGCGGACCCTGGACCAGCCGGATCTCCTGCCCGGCGAACAGCCCCACCGCCGGACCGCGGCCGCGAAATCCCGCCGCGTCCATCGAACTGCCCAGCAACACGCTGATCATCTCGATCGGCAGGATAGCCCGGCCCCAGGGCGATGCGGCACCGCCCTCGGGCGTGTACCAGGCGCAGGGCTCGGTGATCAGCGCCAGCTTGTCGGCCAGCGTGAACGGGTAATGCGGGCCCATGTGCTGATCGAAGCCCATGCGCACCCGCTCCGGGTTGCCCGCGCCCAGCTGGCCGACCCGCAGGTCGCGGTTGATCACCAACGGCCCGGGCGGACGCAGCTTGGCGATGCGCTGGCCGATCTCGCTGAGCGGGCCGCCCTGCCCCGCCTGCCCCGCCGGATCCGACTGGCCACCCACCGACGCGGTGCCGGTGAGCACCGGCGTGCCGTCGCGCTTCTCGGCCCAGATCTGCGTGAAGCGCTCACCCGCCGCCGGCAGCCTGACGAAGGCGCGCACCTCCTCGCCCTCGACCACCATGGTCTGGTAATGCGCGCTCAGGCAGCCGGTCTCGAACCAGGCCTGGCCGAAGACATGGGCCAGCAGCGGGTCGAACTGGCTGAAATGCGTGGGCCCCTCGATCGGCCCGGCGCGCAGGCCCAGCCCGGCCGCCATCGCGTCGTCGTGGATCGACTTGTGGCCGTCGTAGACCTGATGGGCCAGCATCTGGCGCGGCTGGCGCAGCGGCCCGCACAGCACCGGGGCGTCGACAAAGGGGTAAGCCATCGCGCTTTGCTCAGGCGCGCCAGACCATGGTCGAGACCATGTCCTCGGCCGCGCTCTGCGTCTGACGGATCTCGTTGCGGCCCACCACCATGTGGTGCACCTCGTCCGGACCGTCGGCCAGGCGCAGCGTGCGCTGCTGGGCGTACATGCGCGCCAGCGGCGTCTTCTGCGAAACACCCAGCGCGCCGTGCATCTGGATCGCCTGGTCGATGATCTGGCAGACCCGCTCGGGCACCATGGCCTTGACCATGTGGACCCAGACCCGCGCCTCGCGGTTGCCCAGCACGTCCATCGCCTTGGCCGCCTTCAGCACCATCAGGCGCATCGCCTCGATGTCGATGCGGGCGCGCGAGATGATCTCGACGTTGCCGCCCAGCCAGGCCAGTTGCTTGCCGAAGGCCTCGCGGCTGATGCCGCGCTGCACCAGCAGGTCGAGCGCCTTCTCGGCCTGGCCGATCGAGCGCATGCAGTGGTGGATACGGCCCGGCCCGAGCCGAACCTGCGAGATCTCGAAGCCGCGGCCTTCGCCCAGCAGCATGTTGTCCTTGGGCACGCGCACGTTGTTGAAGACGATGTGCATGTGGCCATGCGGCGCGTGGTCTTCGCCGAAGACATGCATCGGCCCGACGATCTCGACCCCCGGGGTGTCCTTGGGCACCAGGATCATCGACTGCTGCTGGTGCGGCGGCGCGTCCGGGCTGGACCGCACCATCGTGATCAGGATCTTGCAGCGCGGGCTGCCGGCGCCCGAGATGTAGTGCTTCTCGCCGTTGATGACCCATTCGTCACCTTCGAGCACCGCGCTGGTGGCGACATTGCGGGCGTCCGACGAGGCGAAGCCGACCTCGGTCATCGCGTAGGCCGAGCGGATCTCGCCGTCGAGCAGCGGCTGCAGCCACTTCGCCTTCTGCGCCGGCGTGCCCACCCGCTCGAGCACCTCCATGTTGCCGGTGTCGGGGGCCGAGCAGTTCATGCACTCGGAGGCCATCGGGCTCTTGCCCAGTTCAACCGCGATGTAGGCGTAGTCCAGGTTGGACAGGCCTTCGCCGGTGTCGGCGTCGGGCAGAAAGAAGTTCCACAGCCCTTCCTTCTTGGCCTGGGCCTTGGCGCCGTTGAGCAGGTCGAGCTGGCCCGGGGCGTAGTCCCAGCGCTCGGCGCCGGTGCGGCCCACACTCAGCGCCTCGTACTTCACGGCCATCGGGTTGACGGTCTCGACGATGAAGCGCTTGACATGCTCGTAGAGCGGGCGCGACTTGTCCGACATGCGCAAGTCGTTGAGCGGGTCGCTCGGGTCGAGCGAGAACGCCGAGACGGGGGTGGCGGTGGAGGTCTGGGTCATGGGAGATTCCTCGGGGGGTGTTTGGCGGAGCGCCGGGGTTGGGGTCGGGGTAGGGGTAGGTTCAGGAGGCAGCGACGGCGCCGCCGTCGCTGGCGATGGTCTGGCCGACGACATACTCGCCGGCGCGTGAACTCAGGAAGATGGCCAGGCCGGCGATGTCCTGCGGCTTGCCGACGCGCCGGCTGGGGTTGCGCTGGGTCACGCTGGCCCAGTCGACGCCTTCGGTCTGGCCGCCGTGGCCGACGCCGGTCGACAGCATCCAGGTCGGGTAAGGCCCGGGCGCGATGGCGTTGAACAGGATGCGCTCATGCGTCAGCTGTGCTGCCAGGAAGCGCGTCAGGTGGTGCACCGCGGCCTTGGACGCGCCGTAGGAAAAGCTGTTGAACGAGGCCGACTTCAGGCCGTCTATCGAGCCGATGTTGATCACCCGGGCCGGGCTGGGGCCGGCCGCGGCCCGGCGCAGCAGCGGCAGCAGCTTCTGGGTCAGGAAGAACACGCCCTTGACGTTGGTGTCCATCACCTTGTCCCAGCCGACCTCGGGAAACTGCTCGATGGGCGCGCCCCAGGCCGCGCCGGCGTTGTTGACCAGGATGTCGAGCTGGGGTTCGCGCTCGGCCAGCGCCGCGGCCAGTTGCTCGACGCCGGCCATCGTCGACAGGTCGGCCGGCAGCGCGGTGCAACTGCCGCCGCTGGTCTCGGCCAGGCGCCGGGCGGTGGCTTCGCAGACCTCGGCCTTGCGCGACGAGATGTAGACCTTGGCGCCATGCGCCAGAAAGCCCGCGGCAATCATCTCGCCGATGCCGCGCGAGCCGCCGGTGACCAGGGCCACCTTGCCCTTGATCGAGAAGAGGTCGTTGAAATTCGTGTCCATGCAGTCTCCTTGGGGGTTGAGTCGTCGTCGGGTTCAGCCGTAGGCCAGCAGCGCGTCGTCGACCGCGCGCTCCAGGTCGGCCGCGCTGGCGCAGTGGCTGACCGTCGTGCAGAAGGGTCGGTACTGCAGCATGCAGCTGTCGCCGCTGCCCCAGCGGCGCGGCGGCTCGGGGCACAGCCACAGCACCCGCTTGGCGCGCTCGGCCAGTTCGGCGAACAAGTCGAGCCGCGGGTCGGCATGGTTGGACCGGCCGTCGCCCAGGATCAGCACCGTGGTGCGCTTGTCTATGCAGTCCCAGTGCTGCGACTCCAGGTCGGCCAGGGCCCGGCCGTAGTCGGTAGCACCGCCCCCCACCTCGCGCAGGATCAGCGCGATCGCGTCGTCGAAGGGCAGCGCGGCCAGCACCGGCCCGACGTCCTGCAACTGGTGCGAGAAGGCGAAGCTGCGCAGGTCGGCCACCGTGCCCTGCAGCGCGTAGAGGAACAGCAGCAGGAAGCGCACATGCGCCGCGACCGATCCCGAGACATCGCAGACCACGACGAAGCGGGGCTTGTCGCGCCGGCGGTGCTTGAAGTGCAGCGCGAAGGGCACGCCGTCGTGACCGGCGCCGGCGCGCAGCGTGCGCCGGAAATCGAGCTGGCCGCGCAACTGCACCCGGCGCCGGCGCGAATGCCGCACCGCCAGCCGGCGCGCCATGCGCGAGACCGCCGCCGTCATGCGCGCCATGTCGGGCGGGCTGAGCCGGCCGAGCGAACGCTCGACCACCACGCCGGTCATGAAAGCCTCGGTGGCGGGCCGGCCGTAGAGCTCGAAGCGCTGCTCGACGATCGCGCGCGCTTGCTGGCGCAGCCGGTCGCGCAGCGCGGTCAGGCGCTGCAGTTCGGACGGCGCTTCGGGCAGCACTTCGTCCTGCGCTTCGGACTGACCCTCGGCGCTGCGCAATTGGGTCAGCCTTGCGTCCAGCGGTGCTGTGCCCAGTTCGTCCAGCAGCCTGCGGGTGAAGAACGGGATCTGCGACTCGAAGCGGATCTCGTCGACGCCGGCTGCGCGGGCAGCACGGCCCAGCGCCAGCGCCAGTTGCAGCTGCTGGCCCTCGGCCGCCAGCTCGAGCAGCGCCGCCAGCGCCGACCCGCTGGCGGCGGGCTGGGGCAAGCCAGCGCCGGCGTCGCGGTCGGCGGGACGCGCGGTCTCACCCGACCACCCGAAATAACGGTCGAAGACCTGGTCGTGCAGCGCCTTGTCGGTGGCCGACTTGGCCAGCACCAGCGCCAGCGTGGACTTCAGGCGCTCGCGGTCGGCGTAACCCACCAGGGCGACGGCGCGCGCGGCGTCTATCGCTTCGGCGACTGACGCCGGGGTGCCGGCGGCCCGCAGCGCCCGCACGAAGCCGACCAGGGTCTGGTCCATCAGGCCGGCGTGATCGCCAACATCGGCGCCACAACCGCCGCCGCAAGGGCCTGCTGGGTCAGCTTGGCCAGTTGAGGCCGCACCTGCTGGATGTCGCTCTCGCGCTTGAGCAGCACGTTCAGCGTGTCGTGCACCAGTGTCTCGTCCAGCGCCTGGGCATGCAGCAGCAGCAGCGTGCGGGCCCAGTCCAGGGTCTCGGCAATCGACGGCGGCTTGCGGATGTTCTGCTGGCGCAGCGACTGCACGAAGGCCACCAGCTGCAGCCGCAATTGCTCGGCGATGCCCGGCACCCGGGCGCGCAGCACGCTGTGCTCGAAGTCGGGCTCGGGGAAGCCGATGTGCAGGTGCAGGCAGCGGCGCTTGATCGCGTCGCCCAACTCGCGGCTGTTGTTGGAGGTCAGGATCACCAGCGGCGGCACCTGGGCCCGGATGGTGCCGATCTCCGGAATCGTGATCTGGTAGTCGGCCAGCACCTCCAGCAGCAAGGCCTCGAAAGACTCCTCGGACTTGTCGACCTCGTCGATCAGCAACACGCTGCCGCCGGGCTGTTCCATCGCCTGCAGCAGCGGCCGCGGTTGCAGGAAGTCACGCGAGAAGAACAAGTCCTGGAAGCCGGCCAGCTTGGCGAACGCGCTCGGCAGGCTGTCGGCGCTGTCGACCAGCTGGCCGATCTTCTCCTTCAGGATCTGGGTGTAGAGCAGCTGCTTGCCGTACTTCCACTCGTAGAGTGCGCGGCTCTCGTCCAGCCCCTCGTAACACTGCAGCCGCAGCAGCGCATGGCCCAGGCAGCGCGCGGCCGAGACCGCCAGATCGGTCTTGCCGACCCCGGCCGGCCCCTCGATCAGCACCGGCTTGCGCAGGTGGTGGGCCAGGTAGAGCGCGGTGGCCACCTGGCGCGAGGCGATGTAGCCGACGCCGGCCAGCGCGGCGGTGACGGCTTCGATCGATGCCAGGGCTGGGGGCGTGGCATCACCAGGGTGGGACAGGGCAGTTACCGGTTCGCGATTCATGCCGGCAGTGTGTCGCCCGCAAGGCCTGCCGGCTAACACCTGGGTGACACGCCAGCGCCAACAACACCGCAGGTTAACCCGCAGACAGTGTCGCCGGCGTGACTCGGGGTTGCGGCGACGCAGGCCGAGCTGTGCCGGGTCAGCGCCCGGCCGCCGCCCGCCGCGGCTCAGCCGATCAGGCGCTCGGCCGGCGTGTAGGCCAGGCCCTGCTGGCGCGCCACGGGCTCGCAAGTGACCTGGCCCAGGGCCACGTTCAGACCAGCGCGCAGGTGCGGGTTGTCGCGCAGCGCGCCGCGCCAGCCCTTGTCGGCCAGCGCCAGCGCATGGACCAGCGTGGCATTGCCCAGCGCGAAGGTCGAGGTGCGCGCCACCGCGCCGGGCATGTTGGCCACACAGTAATGCACCACGCCGTCGACCTCGTAGGTCGGGTCGGCATGGGTGGTGGCATGCGAGGTCTCGAAACAACCTCCCTGGTCGATCGCCACGTCCACCACCACCGCGCCGCGCTTCATCCGGCCGACCATCGCGCGCGTCACCAGTTTGGGCGCCGACGCGCCGGGGATCAGCACGCCACCGATCACCAGGTCGGCCGCCAGCACCGCCTCCTCGACCGCATGGGTGGTGGAGAACAGCGTCGTGATGCGGTTGCCGAAAATCAGGTCGAGCTGGCGCAACCGGTCGACGCTGAGGTCGAGCACCACGACCTGCGCGCCCAGGCCGACCGCCATCTGCAGCGCATTGCTGCCGACGACACCGGCGCCAAGAATCGTCACCCTTGCCGGCGCCACGCCCGGCACGCCGCCCAGCAGGATGCCCATGCCACCCTTGCTTTTCTCCAGGTGGGCGGCGCCGGCCTGCACCGCCATGCGACCGGCCACCTCGCTCATCGGCGCGAGCAGCGGCAGGCCGCCACCAGGGCCGGTGACGGTCTCGTAAGCGATGCAGACCGCGCCGCTGCGCACCAGCGCGGCGGTCTGCCCGGGGTCGGGCGCCAGGTGCAGGTAGGTGTAGAGCAACTGGGCTTCGCGCAGCATCGCGATCTCGGCCGGCTGCGGCTCCTTGACCTTGACGACCATTTCGCCGCGGGCGAAGGCCTCGGCAGCGTCGGCGGCGATGCGCGCACCGGCGGCCAGGTACTGGCCATCGTCCAGGCCGATCGCCGCGCCAGCGCCGGTCTGCACCCAGACCTCGTGGCCGCGCGCCACCAGTTCATGCGCCGCAGCCGGCGTCAGCCCGACGCGGTATTCGTGGTTCTTGATTTCCTTGGGAACGGCGATGCGCATGGGAGTCTCCGGTTGGGCAGTCGGCCATTGTGAGAACAGGCGCGCGCAGACTGAGCCACCTGGATCAACAGCCTGGTTTGATTGGCAGAAAGATTTGACCGTCGACACCAGACCGTCTCGCCGGCGCCCTGACCTGGCCGCCCATCCATCGTCCGATCCGACGATGGGCGCCGGCGACTGGGGGCGACTAGGATGCGCCCACCCTTACTCTGGAGTCGCTGAATGTCCGCCCTGATATCCGACCTGAAGTCCGACCTGTCTTCCCCGGCGGTGCTGATCGAACGCCTGCCCGACCATGTGATGCTCGTCACGCTGAACCGGCCGCAGGCCCGCAACGCGGTCAACGGCGACGTCGCCAGCGGGCTGCAGGCGGCCATAGACCAGAGCGAGGCCGACGCCGATGTGTGGGTCGTGATCCTGACCGGTACCGGCCATGAGGCCTTCAGCGCCGGCGCCGACCTGAAGGCGCTGTCCAACGGCCAGGGCGCGGCGCTGCGCACCGAGCGCAGCGGCTTTGCCGGCTTCGTCCATGCCACCCGCAGCAAGCCATGGATCGCCGCCGTCAACGGCCCGGCGCTGGCCGGCGGCTGCGAGATCGCGCTGGCCTGTGACCTGATCGTGGCCGTGCCGCAGTCACGCTTCGGCCTGCCCGAGGTCAAGCGCGGGCTGGTCGCCTCTGCCGGCGGTCTGTACCGGCTGCCGCGCGCGCTGCCGCAGGCGGTGGCGTTGGAGATGATCCTGACCGGCGAGCCCCTCTCGGCCGAGCGCGCGCTGCAGTACGGCATGGTCAACCGGCTGGCCGAGCCCGAACACCTGCTCGACGAAGCGCGCGCCTTGGCCGCGCGCATCACCGTCAACGCACCTATCGCCGTGCGCGAAAGCCTGGGCGTGGCCCGCCACGCGCTGGACTGCACCGATGCCGAGTTGCAGGCGCTGTCGACGCAGGCCCAGACGCGGGTGATGGCCAGCGACGATTTCAAGGAAGGCCCACGCGCCTTCATCGAAAAGCGCGCGCCGCGCTGGACGGGGCGCTAGCCAGGGAGTCCGTCGGGCTGTTCGCCGATCTGCCAGCCAGCCAGGCAGACCGACGCCGGCTCGGCGCGATACTGCGCGGGGTCTGTCCAAGCGCTCGCCACCCTGAACCCCGCCATGCCCCCTGGAACCCGCCGTCTGGCCCTGCTCTGTGCCAGCGCCGCCGCCTGGATGCTGCCGGCCACGGCGCAGGCCGACCAGGTGAAGGTGGCGGTGGCTGCCAACTTTGCCGGTCCGCTGGCCCGGATCGCCGAAGGCTTCAGCACCGCCAGCGGTCACACGCTGAGCATCTCGGTCGGATCGACCGGCAAGCTCTACAGCCAGATCGTCGCCGGCGCGCCCTTCGAGGTGCTGCTCGCCGCCGACGACGCGACGCCGAAGAAACTGATCAGCGAAGGCCATGCGGTGGCGGGCAGCAACTTCAGCTACGCCATCGGCGTGCTGGTGCTGTGGAGCGCCCAGCCCGGCTTGGTCGACGACCGGGGCGCGGTGCTGGCCTCAAGCCGGTTCGCCAGGCTGGCGATAGCCAACCCCAAGCTGGCGCCCTACGGCCGCGCCGCCGCCGAGGTGATACAGGCCCGCGGTCTGACCGACGCGCTGGCGCCCAGGCAGGTGATGGCAGAAAGCATAGGCCAGGCCTACCAGTTCATCGCCACCGGCAATGCCGAGCTCGGTTTCGTCGCCTTGTCGCAGGTGGCCGTGCCGGGCCAACCGGTGACGGGTTCGTACTGGCGCGTACCGGCCAACTTGTACGGCGCGATCCGCCAGGACGCGGTGCTGCTCAAGCCGGGCGAGAAAAGTGCGGCCGCCACCGCGCTGCTGGCCTACCTGAAGAGCCCTGCCGCCCGGGCGCTGATCCAGCAGTACGGCTACGGCCTGTGAAGCGGGCGTTGCAGCCTCGATGTCGCCCGCCACCTGGACCACGCTGCGCCTGACCGCCGAACTGGCGGGCTTGAGCACGCTGCTGCTGCTGCTGCTGGGCGCGCCGCTGGCCTGGTGGCTGGCGCGCACGCGCTCGGCGTTCAAGCCGGTGGCGGCCGCGCTGGTGGCGATGCCGCTGGTGCTGCCGCCCTCGGTACTGGGCTTCTACCTGCTGCTGCTGATGGGCCCGCAAGGCGCTGTCGGCCAGTTCACCCAGTGGCTGGGGCTGGGCCGGCTGCCCTTCACCTTCGCCGGCCTGGTGGTGGCCTCGGTGATCTACTCGCTGCCCTTCGTCGTGCAACCGCTGCAGCAGGCCTTCGAGGCCATCCCCGAGCGTCTGCTGGAGGCCGCGGCCACGCTGCGCGCCTCGCCGCTGGACCGTTTTTTCAGCGTCGCCCTGCCGCTGGCGCGGCCCGGCTTCGTCACCGCCAGCGTGCTGGGCTTTGCCCACACCGTGGGTGAGTTCGGCGTGGTGCTGATGATTGGCGGCAACATCGCCGGCCAGACCCGGGTGCTGTCGGTGGCGGTCTACGAGCATGTCGAGGCGAGCGAGTTTGCCGAGGCCCACCGGCTGGCCGCCGGCATGCTGGTGTTCGCGCTGGTGGTGCTGGTGACGCTGTACGTTGCCAACCGGCCGCCGCGCGACGCGACAGGGCCGTCCCGGTGATAGACGCCACGCTGAAGCTGGCGCGCCGCGACTTCACGCTCGACGTCGCGCTGCAGTTGCCCGAGCGCGGCATCACCGCGCTGTTCGGCCCCTCGGGTTGCGGCAAGACCACGCTGCTGCGCGCGCTGGCCGGGTTGGAGCGCGCGGCGGGTCGGGTCGCGCTCGGCGACCTGGTCTGGCAGGACGATGCGACCGGGCAATGGCTGCCGACGCACCAACGCCCGCTGGGCTATGTGATCCAGGAGGCGGCGCTGTTTCCGCACCTCGACGTGCGGGCCAACCTGGCCTATGGCCGGCGCCGCAGCGGCGAGGCGGCGCAAGCCTTCGCGCTCGATGCTGTGGTCGACCTGCTCGGCATCGCGCCGCTGATGGCGCGGCGCCCGGCCAGCTTGTCGGGCGGCGAACGCCAGCGCGTGGCGATCGCCCGCGCGCTGACCACCGCGCCGCGCCTGCTGCTGATGGACGAGCCGCTGGCCGCGCTGGACGCGCCGCGCAAGGCCGAGATCCTGCCCTACCTCGAGCGCCTACACCTCGAACTGGCGCTGCCCATCGTCTATGTCACCCACGCGATGGACGAGGTGGCGCGGCTGGCCGACCACCTGGTGTTGATGGACGCCGGCCGGGTGCAGGCTGCCGGGCCGCTGGCCGAGTTGCTGGCGCGCACCGACCTGCCGCTGGCGCGCCAGGACGATGCCGGCGTGGTGATCACAGCCCGCGTCGAACAGCATGACCGGCACTACGGGCTGACCAGGGTGTGCTTTGCCGGCGGCACGCTGTGGGTGGGCGAGACCGCCGCCGCGCCGGGCGAGCCGGTGCGCGCGCGGGTGCTGGCGCGCGACGTCAGCGTCACCCGGGTCGAGCCCACAGCGACAAGCGTGCTCAACGTGCTGCCGGTGGTGCTGGAGGCGATACAGGCCGACCACAGCACCGCGCTGCTGCGGCTGCGGTTGGGCCCCGGCAGCGCGGACGGGGGCGGCATGGCCAGCGACAGAGACAGCGGCAACCCGGCGCCGATACGGCTGCTGGCACGCATCACGCGCCGCAGCTGCGAGGCGCTGGCGCTGCAACCCGGCGACGCGCTGTTCGCTCAGGTCAAGGGCGTGGCCTTGATGTGAGCCGCAAGGCCGGGCCTGCGCCACAATCGCCGCCCGGCAAAGCCCGCCGGCGCAGGCGGCGAATTCTCCCCGCCCGTCCTGAGCACCGCGCGTGAAGCCGCCGCCCACCTGGACGGGGCACACGCACCCATGCCAATCCGAAAAATCAACGAGAACCTGCAATGGCTATCTGGACCTGTTTCACCGATGGCGGCTGCCAGGGCAACCCCGGCCCCAGCGCCTGGGGCGCGGTCGTCCTCCCGCCCGACGGCGGCGCCGCGATCGAGGGCTCGGGCTTCCTCGGCCACGGCACGAACCAGATCGCCGAGCTCAGCGCGGCGCTGCACGGCATGGCGATGACGCCGGTCGGCGCCGAGGTGCTGCTGGTCTCGGACTCGCAGTACACGCTGAAGGGGCTGACCGAGTGGCGCCGGGGCTGGGAGAGCAAGGGCTTCCGGAATTCCAAAGGCGAAACCGTCGCCAATCTCTCGCTCTGGAAACAGCTCTATGCCATCGCCGACCAGCGCCGGCTGCGCACGCAGTGGGTCAAGGGCCACTCCGGGCATGCGCACAACGAGCGCTGCGACCTGCTGGCGGCGCAAGCCATCCGGACCGGCACCGGCATCACCCCCGCGCCAACCCCGGCGCGGGGACCTGTACCGTCCCAGCAAGCCCTGGACCTGGGCTCGGCTGCAGCGCCTGGACTGGCCTGGACACCCGTCAGCCTGCCCGAGCCCGAGCACCGCACCGTGCTCTACGGGCAGGTCGAGGACATCGGCGCGGGGCCCAGCATCACGCGCGCCGAAACCGGTTCGCGAAGCGGTGCGCTGCGCGACAAGCCCTGGGCCACCCACTGGATGGCCATCCCCGATTACCGGGCACCGTGAGGCAGGGCGGCTGCGGTCAAACGCCGATTGACACCGGCATGCGCATCTCGGACATTGGCCGCGGATGGGGTGACGGCGGCAGGCGGCCCGTCCCGCCAGAGCGCAGACCGGCCTTTCAACCGGGCGCGCATTTCACAACCACAAAGGACCGGTGATGCAAGATTCGCGCAGAGGCTTTATCAAGACCACCGTGGCGGCGAGCGCGGCCACAGTGATTGCCGTGCCGCAAGCTGCCACTGCCCAGATCGTGCCGTCGGGGTCAGCTGAGCGCCCCGCCTCGCCCGTGATGGCGCGCGGCATGACGCTGCTCAACATGCGTCAGGGCGACGCCGCCGTGCTGGGGGTAAAGACCGCCCGGGGCATACTCGACGTGGCCAAGGCCGCCGCAAGCTACAAGCTGGCGGCGCCGAGAACCACCGACGATGTCATTCAAGGTGGTGATCAGGGGCTGGGCGCGCTGGTGGCGCGCGCACTCGCCACCGGGCAAGCCGAGCTGTTTGTCGACGAGTCTAAGATCGACTACGCACCGGCGATCACCCGGCCCGAGAAGATCGTCTGCGTCGGCCTGAACTACGCCCGCCATGCGCGCGAAACCAACAATCCGATCCCGAAGTTGCCGATCCTGTTCAACAAGTTCAACAACACCTTGAATGCCCACCGGGGCACGGTGCGGGTATCCGCGGTCGCCGCCGAGCAGTTCGACTACGAGGCCGAACTCGTCATCGTGATGGGTCGCCGGGCCGCCAATGTCAGCGAAGCCGATGCGCTGTCGTATGTGATGGGCTACGCCACCGGCAACGACTTCACCGCGCGCGACCTGCAGTCGCGAAGCAGCCAGTGGATGATAGGCAAGACCAACGACGGCTTTGGCCCGATCGGGCCCTATATTGTGACCTCCGATCTGGTGGGCGACCCCAACGCGCTGAAGATCGAATGCCTGGTCAACGGCGGTGTTCGCCAGTCGTCCAACACCAACGACATGGTGTTCAATTGCGCGCAGATCATCAGCTACACCTCGAAGATCTTCACGCTAGAGCCCGGCGACATCATCTTTACCGGGACGCCCGAAGGCGTCATCGCCGGCTATGCCAAGGACAAGCAGGTGTGGCTCAAACCGGGCGACAAACTCGTCACCCGGATTGAAAAACTCGGCAATCTCGAGTTTGTGCTGAGCTGATTCGCCAGCGGCGGTTGAAAACCGCCGCGGCGCGGGCTTGCAGTGGCCGATCCGGCGCAACGGGATCCGTCTGCACCCGACCGCCGATTCAATTCGCCTTCGGCCAGACCACGCCTTGGGCGCCGGCGACCACCTTGCCCACGCCCTTGTTGACGAAGCGCTGGACACGCTTGCCTTCGCAGGCTTCAGACGTGTGGAGTTTGCCGGCCGAGTCGGCCGCGATGCTGTGCACGCCGTGGTCGTGGGTGCGCTCCACGCAATGCACCGGATTGCGGAACTGCGGTGAAGCCGGCGCCTTGGGGTCGTACCGGCCAAGGTTGGCGTCGTCCGGGCAGGGCCTGATGGATGAACCCGAGACCGTCGACCGCAGCGCAGCCACATTCCACAAGACGCTCCGCGGTATCAGCGGTAACTTGAGGCTCAGCGACATCCCCGCGGGACGCGAGCGTGGCGCCGACCGCGCCGCTCATTCAACCAACGTTCCGAGTGCAGCCGATCGCACCCGAGGGCGCCGCGCAGCGATGTGGTCTTGCTGCCAGACAGTCAGGCCATCGAGCATGACTGTCCGGGTTGGGCGCTGTGGGGCGAGCACAGTGCAGCACGACTTGACTCACCGCTGTTCCAGAAGACCTATCACGACAACCCACCGAACCAGGAGACAGGCATGCCATACCTCGACAGACGAGTTCTGCTGACCGCCATCGCCGCGAGCTGCCTCGCGCCCATGGTCGCTCGCGCCCAAGCCAATCCGGGCGTCAGCGCCACCGAATTGAAGATCGGCACCACCACCTCGCTCAGCGGCCCGGTGTCGGCGCTGGGCACGATAAACAAGGCGCAGCAGGCCTACTTCAAGATGGTCAACGAGCAAGGCGGCATCGCCGGGCGCAAGATCAACTACATCATCTACGACGACGGCTTCAATCCGGCCAAGACGCTGGAGCAGACGCGCCGGCTGATCGAGCAGGACGAGGTGGCCTTCCTGTTCTCGCAACTCGGCACCGGGCCCAACTCGGGCATCGTCAAGTATGTCAACGGGCTGGGCGTGCCCCACCTGTTCCTGTCGGTCAACGGCGACAAATGGGGCGACACCAAGAACTACCCCTGGACCATCCCGTTCGCCCCCAGCGCGCGCATCGAGGCGCAGATCTTCGTCAAGTACGCGCAGCAGCAAAATCCCAAAGCCAAGTTCGCGCTGCTCTACCAGAACGACGACCTGGGCCGAGACTTCGTGGCCGGCGCCCGCGACGTGCTGGGCGCCCAGTACGACAACCTGGTCAAGGCCGCGTCCTACGAAGTGACCGACCCGACCATCGACTCGCAGCTGATTGCGCTGCAGGCCAGCGGCGCCGACGTGCTGATCTCGGGCGTGACCGGCAAGTTCGGCGCGATGGTGATCCGCAAGGCGTCCGACCTGGGCTGGAAGGCGATGCACTTCGTGCCCAGCGGCGTGGCCTCGATCACCTCGACGATAGTCCCGGCCGGCGTCGAACGATCGGTAGGCGTGATCACCTCGGTCTACACCAAGGACCCGAGCGACCCGGCGCTGGTCGACGACCCGGCCATCAAGGGCTACAAGAGCTTCATGGCCAAGTACTACCCCGAGGGCAACCCCAACGAGAGCTACAACGCCTACGGCTACATGACCGCGATGGTGATGCACCGGGTGCTCGAGCAGTGCAACGGCAACTTCAGCCGAGCCAACGTGATGGCCCAGGTCAACAACCTGAAGGGCCTGGAGAACCCGATGCTGCTGCCAGGCATCAAGGTCAACACCAGCCCGACCAACCACCACCCGCTGACTCAGATGCAGTTGCAGCGCTGGAACGGCAAGGCCTGGGAGCGCTTCGGCCACATCATCGACGGGGCCAGCCTGTGACCAAGGAGAGCTCGCCGATGCCTGGACAGACCTTCATCGAGATCGTCCAACACCAGGCACGCACCCGGCCGACGGCGCTGGCCTACCGCTGCGGCGACCGGTGCTGGACCTTCGCCGACGTCGAGCACGACACCAACCGCATCGCCAACAGCCTGGCCGCGCTGGGCATAGGCCCCGGTGACCGGGTGGCGACGCTGACCAAATTCCATGTCGAGGCCACGCTGCTGACCCTGGCCGCAACCAAGTTGGGTGCGGTGTGCATGCCGGTGAACTGGCGGCTGGCGCCGGCCGAGGTGCGCTACATCGTCGACAACGGCGGCGCCAGGCTGATGCTGGCCGACCGCGGCTTCCTGCCGCTGGTCGACCGCGCCGGCATGCCACAGCTGTTGCAGGTGGTGGTCACCGACGGCGCGCAAGACGGGCTGCCCGGCTTCCACGACTGGTACGCCGCGGCGTCCGACGCCATGACGCCGGTGGCGGCGCGGCCCGAAGACCCGATGCTGCAGCTCTACTCCTCGGGCACCACTGGCCTGCCCAAGGGCGTGGTGTTGTCGCATGCCGGGCTGGTCTTCAACTGCCAACTCGGCGTCACTGTCTGGCAGGTGGGCGCGGACAGCGTGGTCGGCAATGCCCTGCCCACCTTCCACATCGCCGGCGCCAACATGGGGCTGTTCTCGCTCTACATCGGCGCCACCGGATCGTCCTACCCCGACTTCGACCCCGGCGGCTTCATCGAGGCGATCGGCCGACATGGCATCACCCACACCTTCCTGGTGCCGGCGATGATCCTGTTCATGCTGCAGTCGCCCAAAGTCAAGGAAGGCGACTACCGCACGCTCAAGCTGATCTCCTACGGCGGCTCGCCGATCAGCGACCGGGTGCTGACCGACGCGATGGCCGCCTTCGGCTGCGGCTTCATGCAGGTCTACGGCCTGACCGAGATTGCCGGCTCAGCCACCTTCCTGATGCCCGAGGACCACCAGACCAGCGGCCCCAAGGCCAGGCTGCTGCGCTCGGCAGGCCAGGCAGTGCCTGGAGCGCGGGTGCGGGTGGTCGAGCCCGGCACGCTGACCGACCTGCCCGATGGCCAGACTGGCGAGGTGCTGATCGAGTCGCCCGGCAACATGATCGGCTACTGGGGCAACCCCGAAGCCACCGCGGCAGCGTTCCCGGAAGGCCGCAACCCGCGCGGCGGGTGGTTCCGCAGCGGTGATGGCGGTTACCTGGATGGCGGTTACCTCTACATCAACGACCGCATCAAGGACATGATCATCTCGGGTGGCGAGAACATCTATCCGGCCGAGATCGAGAACGCGCTGATGCAACACCCCGGCGTGGCCGACGGCGCGGTGATCGGCGTGCCCGACGCGGTCTGGGGCGAGAGCGTCAAGGCCTGCGTCGTGCGCCGGCCGGACAGCGCGGTGACCGAGCGCGAACTGATCGACTTCCTGCGCGAGCGCCTGGCTCACTTCAAGTGCCCCAAGTCGGTGGACTTCGTCGACGCCCTGCCGCGCAACCCCACCGGCAAGTTGCTCAAGCGCATCCTGCGCGAGCCCTACTGGGCCGGCAAGGAACGCGGCGTGCACTGACGCCTACGAAGGCACCAGCCCTCCGTGGCCCGGGCTGAGTCGGCGCGCCGGGCTGGCGCGCTTGAGCGTACGCAATGGCGCAGCGGCGAACCCGCCTAGCATGGCCCGGCGCCCGCACCAGCGCCAACCGAGCCAGGCCAAAGCCATGCCCCCGCCAGCGCCCCAGTTCACGCCAAGACCCGATGCCCATGCGATGGGCTGGGGCGACATGGTGCCGCCGGTTCGCCGCGCAGTGCACGACCTGCTGCTGCGTCTGGCCGGCGCCGAGGCCGCGCGCGACGCCCTGGCCGCCAGCCACCCCCCGGCCGAGCTTGGCAACAGCTTCCTGGTCTACGGCGCCCGAGGCACCGGCAAGACCACCGTGCTGCTGACCGCCAGACAGGCGGTCGAGCACAGCAACGACGCGGGCTATTTCCGCGTCCGCGGCGCCGAACCCGGCCCGCTGGACGAGGCGGCCCAGCGCTGGGCCGGGCAGCTCAGGGACAGCCAGCACATCGTCTGGCTGGACCCGCTGGACCTCGAACCGCTGCCGCCGACCGCCAACCTGCTGACCACGCTGCTGACCCGAGTGCGCGGCGCACTCGACCCGGCTGGACAGACCCTGCCGTCGACGGCGTCGATCTTCGAGGAGAGCGATACCGACGCCCGCAGGCAACTCGACGAACTGGTCAGCGATGCGACGCTGATGTGGGAGGAAGTGCAGGAAAACGACACCCGCAACAAAGCCAACCGGCAACGCGCCGCTGCCGACATCTACTCCAGCTTCCGCGGCCGGTTCAAGCACGCGATGGACACGATGTCGAAAAGACTGGACCGCTGGCATGGCCGCGACGCCGGCTGCGCCATCGTGCTGCCTATCGACAACATCGACCGCAGCACCGACCACCTCAAGTCCATCGTCAAACTGGCGCAGATGGTCGCCCATCCCTGCCTGTGGCTGGTGATGGCGGGCGACCGGTCCGAGGTCGAGACCTTCCTCGAGCGAGCCTACTGGAAAGAGCTGATCCAGAGCCAGGGCGGGCCCGATGCCCGCGGCAAGACCGGACAGACCGGCGAGGACGAGACGCTGGCGATGGCCCGCCGCCAGGGCGCGGCGGCGGCGCAGAAGGTCTGGCCACCCAGCCACCGGGTCGAGGTCCATGCGCTCAGGCCGGAGGAGACGCTGGCCTTTCATCCACCGGTGGCCGCCGGCCAGCGCGACAGCTTGCGCACATTGCTGGGCCGGATCAGGCTGGACAGCTTCATCGCCCAGCGCGGTCAGGTCGAAACACCGGGCGCGATGCACCTGATCGACCTGTTCGACCTGACGGCCAAGTGCTCCGCCAGCCCCTGGCCGCTGTCGCGGGCCGCAACCAAGGCGCTGTGCCTGCCGGCGCGCAGCGTGCTGGACCTGTGGCAGTTGGCACAGCGAGCGGCCGGCAGCGCGGCGCGCGATGCGACCGCCCGGGCTGCCGCCCAAACGGCCGGCGGACCTGCGCCAGCCAGCGACGACGACGCGGTCAAGCTGGTGCGCACCATGCTGCGACAGGTCACGGCCGGCAGCGCGATGTCGAGCGCGCTGAGCCAGCGGCTGCAGGAAGAGATCCTGCGACGTGACAGCCGCGGCGCCACGCTGCTGCAGTTCGACCGGCTGGCCTTGCAGCTGCGCTACCCGGTGTCGCTGTCGTCCCAGGTCAGCCTGGACGCCGAGCCAGCGGGAGACGCTGGCCTGACCGTGGCCTCGTCGCTGCAGGCCTGGCGCAACCGCGACATGCTGCTGTCGCTGGCCCTGGTCGAGCGCCACGAGCCCGATGCCGCCGCGCCGGACCTGCCCGAACTGGTCTCCGCCTGGCTGACCCTGCTCTACGACCTGCTGATCTTCGCGCCTGATCTGGCGGTGATCGGCATGGCGACACTGGACGCGCCACTGGTCGCCGGCGTGCACCGGCTGCTGCTGCCCGCAACGACCGTCCTCGATGAGCGCGAACTGCGGCAGAGCTGGCCTGCACCGGCGTTCTCGACCTTCGTGACCCAGGACATCCTGTGGCGGCGCTGGGAGGCCTGCGCCGGGCTGGACCGGGTCGCGCCGACGGGCCAGGATCCGGCGCCGAACACACCCGACGCGCTGGCGCTGGCCTGGATAGGCTGCGCCCTCGACACCTTCGAGCTGACCCGGCCGGACGGCGCAGCGGACTGCGCACCGGGCGGCGGGCCAGGCCAGGCCGGGCCGCTGGACCGGGCCGCCGCACTGCACGCCCGCTTGCAGTCCGAGCGCTCACAGCCGATAGCGGACCGGCTGCATGTCGACAGCGCGGCGATGCTGGACTGGCTGGAGAGGCAGCTGCCGCTGCTGTTCACGACGCTGTGCGTGCCGGGACTGGGGGCAGACGCGGCACGGCCGTCGCGTCTGCTGGATTGGCTGGCATCGCACGCCGACAATGCGCTGGTGCGGCACTGGCGGCAGCACAAGGGCTTCCTGATCGCCGACCTGGACCAGCGCCTGGCACGGGCGCTGCCCGACTTCGCCGCGCTGCCGGCGACCTCGCGCGAGCGGCTGCAGGACTGGGCTTACGGCCGCCTGCGCGCGGCGCTGTAGCGCAGCCGGCTTGGCCCCCGCGAGACCGAGCGATGCCGCGCGCCGAGACCCCTGGCAACACCACGGCGGCGCCACGCCGTATCCCGGAAGCCTATCTGCGCGCCGAGATCGCGGCCTACCCGCTGGCCGGCGAAGCCGCGTTCGGCAGCGGCCTGCGGGTGCTCGACCCCGGTCTGGCCGCCAACAGCCCGACCGCCCAGCTCTGGCGCGCCTGCGAGGCCCAGTTCGCCCAGCACACCGGCTGGTCGCTGGACCGGCTGGTGTCGGCGCGCGACCGTGGCTGGTTCGGCGCCGCTGCCAGCCGGGCCGGCGACGCCACCAAGGTGCCCATGCACCGCTACCTGCGCACGCTGGCCAGCAGCCACCTGGTGTCGCGGGCGGGCATGACCGAGATCGAGGACAGCAGCGACCTGTCGGCGCTGGACGCCGCCGCGCATTACCGCTGGCTGATGCTGACGATGCCGGAAGACCTGCTGCTGTGCGCGCTGGATGTCGACCCGCCACCGAGCAGCGTCGACCTGGACCCACCGCTGCTGATACGCCACCTGCTCGATTCGGGCGTGGCCGAAATCCACCAGCATGTCGGCGCCGGCATGGACTTCCCGCTGCTCTGGGCCTCGGCGCTGGCGGCGATCGCCAGCCCCGACCTGGCCGACGACGCGCTGCACAGCCCGGGCGCGCCGCTGGGCGATGGCCGGCAGTTGCTGCGCTGGCTGCTGGCCGCGGCGGTGGCGCGCTGCGCGCTGGCCGAGCACCTGATCCGCGGCGGGCCGGATCTCCAGCGGTTCCTGCAGCGCGAGTACCTGGGCGCCGACCCGGCAACACAACGCCATCCGGCCTGGACGCCCAGGCGCCGCGAGACCCTGGTCGATACGCTGGCCGCACTGACCCGCGGCGATGCCAGCCGGCTGCCGGCGCTGGCACCGCTGCGCGACCTCTACGCCGACATCCACCCCGGTGCGCTGAGGCTGGGCGACTGGCCGCTGACCAGCGTGCAGGACGCGTTCGAGCGCTGTGATCCAATCGCGGTCAGGCTGGGCCTGCGGGGCCGCAATGTCGGCGAGCGTTGGCTGCTGCAGCACGCGATGGCTCATATGTTCGCCGGCGAGGCCGACCCGCAAGGCCGGGGCGACCCGGCATTCGCCCGGCTGTTCTGGCAGGCTGCAAGGGTGCGCTGCCAGGTCTACCGGGCCCTGGTGCAGCGGCCGCTGACCGGCGGACTGCAGTGGTTCACCCGCTTCTACCGCCGCATCGGCAAGCTGCGGGCACCGCTGCAGCCCATCCTGCCCGAGGTCTGCTACAGCGTCGATGGGCTGTCGGCCGGCTCGGGCCACGGCATCAAGGCGCTGGAACTGCGCACCAGTGCCGACGACAGCGCCATGGTCATCGCCGAGGGACTGCTGGGCATGCTGCAGTCCTGGCAGCGGGTGCTGGCCGGCAGCGCCGGGCCGACCTTCGAGCCCGAGTTCGGCGTGCTCTTCCACTTCGTCAAGTCGCGCGACGCCGCATCGGCCTGGGCTGGTGGCCTGCCGCCGGCCTTCTGGTCGTCCACCCATGCCCAGCCCGACAAGGGCGCGCTCGACGTGCAACATGGGCGCTACGCCAGCTACTTCGCCGAGCAATGCGTCAAGGCCCGCGCGTTGGCCGAACTGATACAGGCCGTCCCGTCCAGCCTGTGGCTGGTGCGCGGGCTGGACGTGGCGGACGACGAACTGGCGGTGCCGACCTGGGTGCTGGCACCGCTGTTCCGCCATGTCACCGATGCCGCGGCGCGGGCCTCGGTCCGGCCCGGCGCCGGGCCACCGCTGCGATTGACCGCGCATGTCGGCGAGGACTTCCGCCACCTGATGGAAGGCCTGCGGCACATCGATGAGCAACTGCACTATGTGATGGGCTACAGCGCGGGCCGGCTGGGCCATGCGGTGGCGCTGGGGGTGGAGCCGCAGGGCTGGGCCGAATCGGTGGGCACGATACTGATGCCGGCCGAGGAGCGGCTATGGGACCTGGTCTGGGAGTGGCGGCTCTACAGCCGCTACAAGATCAAGCCCGAGTTCGCCGCAGAAGCCCCTCCGGGCAGGGTCGAGGTGGTGCTGAACCAGTTGCGCGCGGTGTCTGACCTGGTCCACGGCGGGCAAGGCTATCCGGTCGAGCAACTCGCCGAGGCCCACCACCTCCTGCACCGCTTCATGCTGCCGCCCTTCACCGCCAGACCGCAGGTCGACGGCGGCTTCGACAGCTTCCAGGCTGCGGCGCGCCGCATCCGCGACTGGCGCCAGCCAGGCCGGCAAGTCCACGCCCCGGTCGCAGTCAGCAAGATCTTGCTCGGCCACCTCAGCGACGGCGCGGTGTTCCGGCGTGGCCAGACCCTGATCGACCTGCCCATCCATGCCGGCGAGGTGGCGGCGCTGAACGCGGTGCAGCGGGCGCTGCGGCGCGGCATCGCGCAGAGCGGCATCGTGGTCGAGGTCAACCCCTCGAGCAACCTGCTGATCGGCGACCTGCTGGACCTGCGCCACCATCCCATACTGCGGCTGTTTCCGCCGCAGCGCGAGGCCGGCGATGCGCCGCCGGTGATGATTGCACTCGGCTCGGACGATCCGCTGACCTTCGGCACCCAGTTGCTGCGCGAGTACAGCCTGCTGCACCAGGCGGCGGTGGCTGCGGGCTACCCCGAGCGCGTGGTGCAGGACTGGCTGGACGCGATCCGCCGTACCGGCATGGACGCTCGCTTCACCCGTGCCTGGAAGCCCGGCGCGCAAGCCATGGCCGACAGGCTGGTCTGCGACCTGTCGCGCTTTCTGTCGCTGCCGCGCGCCGACAGGCCGCGCCCGCCATGTCTGCCTGCCTTCAGCCCCAACCCCGGAGATCCGAGATGCCCAACTTCGGCAAAGCCCTGCTGATACTGACCCTGACCGCCCTGACTCTGTTCTACGCGGCGCATCCGCAGACCGCGCCCATCCGCCCCGAACTGAGCCTGCAGTCGGTCAGCGGCGCGCTGGGCGGCATCTTCGTGATCGTGCTGCTGATAGAGCGGGCCACCGAGATCGTGATCTCGATCTGGCGCCAGGCCGGCGCCGAGGACCTGAAGCAGCAGATCGAGAGCCTGTCCAAGGACCCGGCCGACGCCGCGACCCGGTTGGCCGGCGCCAGGGCGCTCAGCGCCTACCAGACCGAGACCAAGAGACTGGCGCTGCTGGTCGGTTTTTCGCTGTCGGTCGTGGTCTGTGCGGCAGGCGTCGGCCTGCTGGCCACCGTGGTCGACCCCACCCAAGGCGACCCCGAGTTCCTGCGCGGGGTCGACATCCTGCTGACGTCGGGGCTGCTGGCGGGCGGCAGCGACGCCTTCCACCAGTTCACCAGCGCGCTCGAGACCTTCTTCAGCGAGTCGAAGAAGAAGATGGCGAAACCGGGCTGACGGCGCCGGGGCTGCCCGCCTGTTCCAAACCCGCTGTTCACCGTCCCCCCAGCGAGTGGCGACGCCTGCACCGACCACAGTTCCAGGGCCTGGCTCCCCAGGGTGACGGCGAATTGGCGGCCCTGCCGAGCCCGGATCAGCCTGCCTTGACGGCCAATACCGGGCAGGGAACCGACATCAAGAGTTCTTGCGCCACGCTGCCCATGATGAGCTTGCCCACTGCGGTGCGCTTCCTCAGGCCGATGATCAGCAAGGAGATCGGCAGCGTTTCGACCAGGGCCTCGATCTCCTCGACGGCGCTCTTGCCACGAACAAACTGCTTGAATTCGGTGCTCAGACCCGAGTCGGCGAGCACCTTCTGCACGCGCTCGAAGTCCTGGACATCGGCAAACGAAGCGTCCTCGCGGGTGCCCCCGGGGCTGGCATTGACCACCATCAAGTGCTCGCGGCGGCGGGCGGCGATTTCAATGCCCTTGTCCAGTGCGGCCTGCCCTTCGGGCCGCGGTGCGTAAGCGACGAGGATGGTCATAGACATTCTCCTTGATTGAGTGACGCGTCGACAGGATCTGCCGTGCAGTCGGATTGTGCGTGGGCAAGCGGCCAGCAGGCTGCAAAACATCGCGCAAATCGATAATTCATACGGGGTCCCGCCTGTGCGCGCCGCGAGCGCGCTGCCTGACTTCAGACCTTGCCCGCCTCGACCGGCGGCTGCTCCAGTTGCTGGCAGCGCAGCAGTTGACCCGCTCGCCGACCGTCTCGTCGCTCAGGTCGGCCGGGGTTGGACAGCATGCACGATGGGCATTCGGCGATGCTGCTGGCTGCGGCGCACCAGTTGGCCGTGCAAGGCGACTTCTCGGGCACGCTGCACATCATCTTGATCGTGGCCAGATCCAGCTGGTCTTCCAGGACGCATCGCCTCGTTGAACCCCCGCCACACCGCGGGTACGGCCATAGCCGCCCGACCGATAGAGCAAGGCCTGACGCGCCACGCCGTCGCCTCGCGGGTGGCGGGATTGTGGCTTGCGCTGGTGCGAACCTGGGCCCGCCATGGACTGCCCGCGGCCTGGCGATCTGGCACGGGCTCGGTCTGGGACATGACCCTGCAGCGGGTAGCGGTCGGCCGCGTTGGCTTGCAGGCCCTGCTACAGCAACTGCACCACAGCGCTCACCGCTGAACGCCAGCGAGCGACTGAACGCCGCCAACGGCGGTCACGACGACGACCCGGCGCGCGCTGCCAAACGGCTGCGCGGACCGACAGCGCCGCGGTGGCGGCCTACCCGTCAAGCGGCCAGGGCGGCGCCCGCGCCGGCACGAATATCCCCGACATGCAGATGGCAGGCCACCGCCCGGCCGCCGCCCATGTCCTGCAGCGGCGGGTCCTCGCTGCGGCAGCGCGCCATCGCCACAGCGCAGCGGGTGTGGAAGCGGCAGCCCGGCGGCGGGTTCAGCGCGCTCGGCACCTCGCCCTGGACGACGATGCGCTTGCGGGTCTTCTCGACTGCAGGGTCAGCCACAGGCACCGCCGACAGCAAGGCCTCGGTGTAGGGGTGCAGCGGCTCACGGTAGAGCGCGTCGCGCGGCGCGATCTCGACGATGCGGCCCAGGTACATCACCGCGATCCGGTGGCTGAGGTGGCGCACCACGGCCAGGTCGTGGGCGATGAACAGGTAGGCCAGACCGAGCCGCTCCTGCAAGTCCTGCAGCACGTTGACCACCTGGGCCTGGATAGACACGTCCAGCGCCGACACCGGCTCATCGCAGATGATCAGGCTGGGTTCGAGTGCCAGCGCGCGGGCGATGCCTATGCGCTGGCGCTGGCCACCCGAGAACTCATGCGGGTAGCGGTCGGCCATGTCGGGCAGCAGGCCCACCGTCTTGAGCAGCGCGGCGACCCGGTCCTGGTAGGCGCTGGCGTTGTCGGCCATCCCGTGCACCTGCAGCGGCTCGCCGACCAGGTCGCGCACCTTCATGCGCGGGTTCAGCGAGCCGTAGGGGTCCTGGTAGACCATCTGCATGCGGCGGCGGAAGGTGCCGGTGCGCGCCTGCTGCTGGGTGATGTCCACGCCCTCGAACCAGATCTGGCCGGTGGTCACCGGCTGCATGCGCAGCACGGCCAGGCCGGTGGTGCTCTTGCCGCAGCCGGACTCGCCGACCAGGCCCAGTGTCTCGCCGGCGGCCAGCGTGAACGACACACCGTCGACCGCCTTGACCGCACCGACCGACTTGCGGAACAGGCCGGCGCCGGGCAGCGGAAAGTGCACCCGCAGGTCATCGACGCGCAGCAGGTCTGCGCCGGCGGGCGGCTTGGGGGGGGTGACAGTGGCCATGGCGGGGGTTTCAGGCTGCGGCATCGTGGTGACAGGCGCTCAGGTGCAGAGGGATCACCTCGCGCAGCGGCGGGCGCTGCGCGGTGCAGGTGGCGTCGGCCTGTGCGCAGCGCGGCGCGAAGGCGCAGCCGGCGGGCAGGCGGGCCAGGTCGGGCGGCTGGCCGGCGATGGGCACCAAGCGCGTGCCGGTGGCACCGTCCAGCCGCGGGATCGAGGCCAGCAGGCCGCGGGTGTAGGGATGGCGCGGGTTGGCGTACAGTTCGCCCGCGGCGGCCTGCTCGACGATGCGCCCGCCATACATCACCGCCACATGGTCGGCGTAGCGCGCCACCACGCCCAGGTCGTGGGTGATCAGGATCAGCGCGGCACCGGTCTCGGCGGTCAGCGCCTTCAGCAGGTCGAGGATCTGCGCCTGCACCGTGACGTCGAGCGCAGTGGTCGGCTCGTCGGCAATGATCAGCTTGGGGCTGCAGGCCAGCGCCATCGCGATCATCGTGCGCTGGCGCATGCCGCCCGAGTACTGGTGCGGGTAGGTCTGCAAGCGGCTGGCGGCGTCCGGGATGCGCACCTTGCCGAGCAAGCCCTTGGCCAGTTCGAAGGCCTCGCGCCAGGGCTTGCCGCGGTGCACGTTCAGCGGCTCGGCGATCTGCATCCCGACGGTCAGCGCCGGGTTGAGCGAACTCATCGGCTCCTGGAAGATCATCGCGATGCGGTCGCCACGGATGGCGCGCATCTGCGCCTCGCTCAGCTTGAGCAAGTCCTGGCCCTCGAACAGGATCTCGCCGTCGGTGATGCGACCCGGCGGGTTGGGGATCAGCCGCATCAGCGACATCGCGGTGACGCTCTTGCCCGATCCCGACTCGCCGACGATGGCCAGCGTCTGGCCCGCGCCGACGCTGAACGAGACATCGTCGACGGCGGTCAGTTCGCCGCGTTCGGTTCGGAAGCGGGTCGTCAGGCCGCGGACTTCAAGCAGGGAAGCGGTCAAGGGCTGGTCTCGCGTCGTCGGGTGGCGGGTTCAGAAACCCATCTTTTTCTTCAACTCCTGATCGACCCAGATCCGCGCATGGATGGGAGCCGGCCGCTCCGAGCCGCCGCGCAGCTCGCCGCCATAGTTCTTGACCCAGGGCCACCAGGCGGTGAATCCGTACTGCGTGGGCAGCCAGAGGTAGGGCGCTTTTTCCAGGATCTCGCGGGTCATCAGCTTGGCCTTGATCTGGCGCACCCGCTCATCGGGCTCGGCATAGACCTCGGCCATCTTCTTGTCGAACTCGGGCTCGTTGAACTGCGACGGGTTCCAGTACTGGCCTTTCAGAAAGTTCTTGCGCAGCGAGGTGGTCGGGTTGGTCGCGCCGGTGAACATGAAGTAGCCCGGCGTGTTGGTCTTGGTGCCCATCGCCGACATATAGGCCGGGTACTCCAGCACCTGGATCTCCATCTTCACGCCCACCTTGGCCAGGTAGGCCGCGACCATCGCCAGCAAGTCGTTGTCGGTGGAGGCCGAGGTGGTCTGGGTCTTGAAGGTGAAGCCGTTGGGGTAACCGGCCTCGGCAAGCAGTGCCTTGGCCTTGGCCGGGTTGAAGACGAACAACTCCTTGACCGCGTCGGGCATCTGCTCGAGCGGCTCGTAGTAGCCGACCCAGGTGGGATGCATGGGGAATCCCAGCATCTCGGCATTGCCGCCCCAGTAGGTCTTGATGATCTCCTGCTTGTTGACGGCCATGTTCAGCGCGCGCCGCACCCGGATGTCGTCGAAGGGCTTGGTGTCGGTGCGCATCGCCACGAACATGCCGCCCATCGCCAGGTATTTGTTCCATTGCAGCTTGGGCACCTGCTTCTTCAGCGATTCGGCGTCGCTCCAGCGTATGGCTTCGAGCACGTCAACCTTGCCGGTGCGCAGCGCCGTGGTCATCGTGGCCTCGTCCTTGATGAAGCGGTAGGTGATGCTGTCGGCGAACGGCAGCTTGTACTTCTCGCCGCCTATCGTCTCGCTGTCCCAGTAGCCGGGATTCTTCTTGAAGGTCAGGGAGTTGCCCTGGACGTAGTTGTCCATCAGGAAAGGTCCGGTGCCGTTGGCGTTCTTCCAGTCCTGCGCACCGGCGGCCACCACCTCCTTGGGCATGATGGCCGAGTAATAGCCCCAGCCGAAGCGGTAGTCGTACTCGGCGTTGTAGCCCTTGTAGGTGAAGACGACGCTGTACTTGCCGGTGGCCTCGACCTTGTCCACATGGTCGAAGTAACCCGAGATCTTCTTCGGGCTCTTGTTGAGCCGGTCGTAGCTGTAGACCACGTCCTCAGCGGTCATTTCACGCGCGGCCATCACGCCTTGCTTGGCCGGGAACATCACGCCCTTGCGCAACTGCACCTCCAGCCGCCAGGGGTTTTGCTTGAGTTCCCACTTCTCGGCCAGCTCACCGCGTATGCCCTGCGGCGGCAGGTAGGCGTCGGACTGGAACGGGAACGGCCCACCGTTGCGCTTGGCCTTGGTCAGGTCGGCGGAAAACAGCTGCTCGTAGGTCAGCCCGGTGTCCTGGTTGTGCTTCCACGGCCAGTCGGCGGCGTCGAAAGACAGCGGCGACACGGTGTAGTAGACATTGCCTATGCTCAATGTGCCGCCGTACTGGGGCTTCTCGGCCTTGGCCGGCGTCGCGGTCTGCGCCGAGGCCGACAACACGACGGCACAGGCCAGCAGGGCGGCGGCGGCGATGCGGGTGGACTTCAGGAATGCCATGGGGGTCTCCTTCATGGGGCCACGGTCGGGCCGGTCTTCGAACGAAATCAATGAAATCAAGGCGTCAACGGCTGCCCCGCATGCGCGGATCGAGCAGATCGCGCAGCGCGTCGCCAAACACATTGGTGGCGTATACCACCGCGGTCAGGCACAGCCCAGGCGCCAGCGCCAGCCAGGGACCCTGGAACATGTAGGTGCGGCCGCTGCCCGACAGCATCGAGCCCCAGGTGGGCGACGGCGGCGGCACGCCCAGGCCCAGGAACGACAGCCCCGACTCCGCCAGGATCACCGAGCCGACGCGGGTGGTGAACAGCACGATGATGGGCGGCATCACGTTGGGCAGCACATGCTTCCACAGGATGCGCGGCCAGGACGCACCGGTCGATTGCGCCGCGTGCACATACATGTGCTCGCGCACCGACACCACCGCCGAGCGAACGATACGTGAACCGCCTATGCCGAGCAGCAGGCCGAGCGTGAAGATGATCTGCGGCATGCCCGGGCCGAGCACCGAGACCACCACGATCAGCACGATCAGTTCGGGAAAGCTCATCCAGGCGTCGACCACGCGCTGCAGGCCCATGTCGATCTTGCCGCCGAAATAGCCGCTGACGATGCCGAGCAGCGCCGAGATCAACGTGGCCAGCGCGGCGGCCGAGCAGCCGATGATCACCGACAACTGGGCGCCGTAGATGCAGCGCGACAGAACGTCGCGGCCCAGGTTGTCGGTGCCGAACCAATGCGCCAGGTTGGGCGACTGCATTCGGTCTATGGGCGCGATCTCGTTGAAATCGTAGGGCGCGATGAAGTCGGCGAAAACGCCGACCACCACAAACGCGAGCAGCACGACCCCGCCGACCGCGCCCAGCGGCTTGTCGCGCAACAAGCGGGCCCAGAAGCTGTGGCTCACTGGCTTGGCGGCATTCAAAGGAAGAACAGCACTCATGAGAGCTCCTGGGATTTCCGTCGCGAGCGCGCCGAGGTCGGGTCGAGGAGCGGAGCCGTACACCCGTACGGCGAGCCCCGCAGGCCCGAGATCGGTGGGCGCAGCAGGAAAGCACTGGGGCTCATCAGCGCATCCTCACTTTGGGGTCCAGAAAGCCGTAGCTCAAGTCGACCAGAAGGTTGATCAACATCACCGCCACGCCCACCACCAGGAAGACGCCGGTGATGATGGGGTAGTCGCGCTGCTGCACCGCATCGAGCAGCAGCAGCCCCATGCCGGGAATGACGAAGATCTGCTCGATGATGACGGCCCCGCCGATCAGCAGCGGCGCCTGCAGCCCGACCAGCGTGACCACCGGGATCATCGCGTTGCGCAGCGCGTGGCGAACGATCACCAGCCGCTCGCCCAGGCCCTTGGCCCAGGCGGTGCGGATGTAATCCTGGCGCAGCACCTCGAGCATCATCGTGCGGGTCATGCGCATCGTGATCGCCGACAGCGCCGCGCCCAGCACGATGCCCGGCAGCAGCATCTGCGACAGGTTGTCACTGGGTGACTTGAAGAAGGCCACATAGTCGACCGACGGCGACCAGCCCCACCAGATCGATGGGAACACCACCACCATCGTGCCGAGCCAGAAACTGGGCACGGCCAGCAGCAGGATGGAGAAGCTGCGGGCAATGTAGTCACCCGCGGTGTCTTGCCGAACCGCCGAGTAGATGCCTATCGGCAGCGCGATGACCAGGCCGACCATCATCGCGATGAAGCCCAGTTCGAAGGTCACCGGCAGTCGGGCGCGCAGGTGCTCGGTGACCGGCGTGCCCTGCCACAACGAGTTGCCGAGATCGCCATGGAGGACGATGGCCGACACCCAGCGCAGGTATTGCTGCCACATCGGCTTGTCGAAACCCAGCGCGGCGATGATGTCGTCTCGGCTCTTCTTGTCGGCCGAGACATCGTTCTGGCTCAGCATCAAGTCGATCACGTCGCCCGGAATCAGCCGCACGGTGACGAAGACGATGATGCTGGCCAGCACCAGCGTGGGCAGCAGCGCCAGCAGGCGGCGCAACACATAGCCGCGCATCAGACGCCAGCCCAGGCGCAGAAACCGTGAGCACGGCCCAGGCCGTGAAGGTGGTCACAGTCACCGGACGGTGGCTGCCACCGTGAAGCGGACAAGCGCATGGGTCTCCTTGTTGGCGCCGCTGGACGGCGCCTGTTCCGGCCGCATGATGCTATGAAATAGAAGGTCAGGTACGCTCTCGTTTTCCCTATTCGTACAAAGCCCATGTCACCTGGGTGGCATATTTTAGAAAATAGGGTTTGCACAATCAGCAGTTCAGGGTGGCTTCGCCCCCGGTCGAGACAAAGGCGGCCTGTGCTCCAGGACGGCGACACCATGACAATCCAACTTTTTCATTGCACGCGCGCGCGCTCTATGCGTCCGCTCTGGACCCTGATCGAGATGGGCCTGCCGCACGAGTTGATCACGATGCCCTTCCCGCCGCGGATCACCACCCGGGACTACCTCAAGGTCAACCCGTTGGGCACCATCCCCTGCCTGGTCGATGACGACGTCAACATGACCGAGTCGGCCGGCATCTGCCAGTACCTGGTCGATCGCTACGGCCCGACCGACCTGGCAGTGCGGGTCGAGGAGCCCGACTACGGCGCCTACCTGAACTGGTTGCACCGCAGCGACGCCACGCTGACCTTCCCGCAGACGCTGGTGCTGCGCTACACCCGGCTCGAGCCCGAGGAACGGCGCAACCCGCAGGTCGCCAACGACTACCGGCGCTGGTTTCTGGCCCGTCTGCGCTGTGTCGAGGAGGCCACCGCGGACCGCCAATACCTTTGCGCCAACCGCTTCACGATCGCCGACATCTGCATCATCTATGTGCTGGTGCTGGCGCAGTCGCTCGAGATCACCGAAGCCTTCACTCCCAACATCCAGCGCTATTGGGACCACATCACCCAGCGCCCAGGCTTCCAGCAGGCCTTCAGCCTCTGACCCGGGTGGCAGGTCGGCCAGCCGGGGCCTGCCCGGCACACCAGGCCGCAGCGGCCTGAAAGGAGTCCTGAGATGGCAGCGGTTTCAAGCGGCAGCACGGTCGCCGTCACCGGCGCGGCCGGATTCGTCGGGGGCTGGGTGGTGCGCGGCCTGCTCGACCGGGGCTACCGGGTGCGCGCCTGCGTACGCGACCCCGCCGACCCGGCCCGGACGGGTTTTCTGAAAGCCATGCCGGGGTTCGCCTCGGGCCGGCTGACGCTGCATGCGGCCGACCTCGACCAGCCGGGCTGCTTCGACACCGTCTTCAAGGGCTGCCAGGGCGTGGTCCACCTGTCGCACCTCAGCGACTACCGGGACCAGGACCGCATCAGGCGCGTCTGCGCGCAGGTGATCGCCAGCCTGGACGACTCGGGTTCGGTGCGCCGGGTGGTCGTCACCTCCAGCATCGCCGCGGTGATCTCTGAGATGGACTTGCAGGAACTGGTGCGGCGCCCGGTGCTCGACGAGGACCGCTACCCGGACCTGGACAATCCCAAGCGAACACCCGAGCGCGGCCAGGGCTATTCGATGGGCAAACTGCTGGCCGAGCAATGCTTCACCGACGCCGCCGCAAACAGTGGCACCTGGGACGCGATCACCTGCTGCCCGGGCGACAACGTCGGACCGATACAGTCGGCGCACCAAAAGGACATGGGCCCCTGGCAGCACCTGATCGAGGGCATGCTGATGGGCCAATGCCCGCAGACTGCGGTCTACCGGCCCTGGATGACGGTGGACGTGCGCGACGACGCCGACTGCCACATCGGCTTGCTCGAGAGCACGCGGGTCAAGAACGGCGAGCGTTACCTGGCCTGGTCGACCGACGCTCGCCGGGTCGAGGACTTGTGCGCCGACATCGCCCGCCTGCTGCCCGAAATCGGCCACGACACGCCGGTGGTGAGCGACGATTTTCCGGACCGCATACGCGCCCGCGAGGCCGAGATGCGCGCGATCTGGGCCGGCTGTGACCTGCGCAACGACCGCATCAGGGCGCTCACCGGCATCGTCTTCAGGCCGCTAGACACCTCCTTGCGCGACTGCGTCGAGTCCTTGCTGAGCGTGGCCGGGGTCGAGCCCCGACGGCGCGCCGGCTTCAAACCCGGCGTTTGACGCATTGTCCGACGCACCAGCCTACGCACCGTCCGACACACCAGCCCTTCCCGTCTCCTTCCTTCCAGTCTGAATCCCACCCAAAGGACATCACCATGCGACAAGCTGTCATCGTCTCCTACGCGCGCACCGGCCTGGCCAAGGCCGGCCGCGGCGGCTTCAACAACACCGCCAACATGACCATACTCGGCCATGCCATCGAGCATGCGGTGCAGCGCTCTGGCGTCGACCCGGCCGAGGTCGAGGACGTGATCGCCGGCTGCGTGGCCGCGTCGGGCAACGTGGCCCGGGCCGCGGGCCTGCTGGCCGGGCTGCCCGTCACCACCGCAGGCATGACGCTGAACCGCGCCTGCTCATCGGGCCTGAACGCGATCGCGGCCGCGGCCCACCACATCGTTGAGGAAGGCGCGAGCATCGTCGTGGGCTGTGGCGTCGACTCGATCACCTTTCAGGGCGGTGGTGGCGGCGGCCGTGACGAGCAACTGACCGACCGCCATCCGGCGATCTGGATGCCGATGATCGAGACCGCCGACATCGTCGCCGAGCGCTACGGCCTCAGCCGTGAGTATCAGGACGAGTACTCGCTGGAGTCGCAGCGCCGTATGGCCGCGGCCCAGGCGGCGGGCAAGTTCAAGGACGAGATCATTTCGGTCAAGACCCGGATGAAGGTGGTCGACAAGGTCACCAAGGCCGAGTCGCTGGTCGACGTGGTGGTCGACCGCGACGAGTGCAACCGGCCCGACACCACGCTGGCCGGCCTGGCCAGGCTGGAGCCGGTCAGGGGCGCGGGCAAGTTCGTCACCGCGGGCAATGCCAGCCAGTTGTCCGACGGCGGCGCGGCGGTGGTGTTGATGGAAGCACGCGAGGCCGAGCGCCGCGGGCTCAAGCCGCTGGGGGCCTTCAAAGGCTGGGCGGTGGCCGGCTGCGAGCCTGACGAGATGGGCATAGGTCCGGTGTTCGCGATTCCGCGCCTGCTTTCGCGCCACGGCCTGACGGTCGACGACATCGACTTGTGGGAACTGAACGAGGCTTTTGCCAGCCAGTGTCTGTACTCGCGCGACAAACTGGGCATAGACCCGGCCAAGTACAACGTCAACGGCGGCTCGATCGCGATCGGCCACCCCTTCGGCATGACCGGCGCGCGGCTGGCCGGCCATGTGCTGATGGAGGGCCGGCGGCGCGGCGCCAAGCATGTCGTGGTGTCGATGTGCATAGGCGGGGGCATGGGCGGGGCCGGGCTGTTCGAGGTCTACTGAACGCCACGAGGGCGACCGAAGTCGGCCGAATAGAAGGCCAGGTACGCTCTCGATTTCGCTAGGCCTACGAAGCAAATCTCACCGGCCAGGCAAACTTTAGAAAACAGGGTTTGCAGGAGCCGGGGGCTGTCTGCTACCCTTGCGCGGCGCCGGACAGGCCGCGATCGCCTGCTTGTCCGGCGCGCGGGACCAGCCCGTCAAGACCCGCCCCCGCGCCAACCCCCTGGAGCACCGCATGGCCACCCTCACCGACACCCCGACTGAGCTCGACGCCTTCCGCGCCGAGACCCGATCCTGGCTGGAGGCACATTGCCCGGCCGAGATGCGCACGCCGATGACGCGCGAGGAAGACGCCTGCTGGGGCGGGCGCAAGGCCCAGTTCAGCTCGCCCGCGCAGCGCCAGTGGCTGGCCACGATGGCCGAGCGCGGCTGGACGGTGCCGACCTGGCCGCGCGACTATGGGGGCGGCGGCCTGAGCGGCGAGCAGGCCAAGATCCTGGCCCAGGAGATGCGGTCGCTGCGCTGCCGCCCTCCGCTGCAGAGCTTCGGCATCTGGATGCTGGGGCCGGCACTGCTGAAGTTCGGCAGCGAGGCGCAGAAGCTCGAGCACCTGCCGAAAATCGCCCGCGGCGAGATCCGCTGGTGCCAGGGCTATAGCGAGCCGAACGCGGGGTCCGACCTGGCCTCGCTGGCGACCCGGGCCGAGGACCGCGGCGACCACTTCATCGTCAACGGCCAGAAGATCTGGACCTCTTATGCCGACCAGGCCGACTGGATCTTCTGCCTGGTGCGCACCGACGCGGCCAAGAAGCACACCGGCATCAGCTTCGTGCTGTTCGACATGGCCAGCCCGGGCGTCAGCACCAAGCCCATCCAGCTGATTTCGGGCAAGAGCCCGTTCTGCGAGACCTTCTTCGACGACGTGCGCGTCGACAAGCGCAACCTGGTCGGCCAGCAAGGCGGCGGCTGGGATGTGGCCAAGCACCTGCTGGCGCATGAGCGCGAGATGATAGGCAGCATAGGCGACCGCGAGGCCGCCAAGCCGCTGGGACAGCAGGCCGCTGCCGCGCTCGGGCTGGACGCCAGCGGCCGGCTGGACGATCCGATGCTGCGCGCGCAGATCGCCGAGTTCGAATGCGACGAGGCCGCGTTCAGGCTGGCGATGGAGCGCGCCGGCGACCTGGGCCGGGCCAGGCAAGGCCACCCGGCGATGTCGTCGATGCTCAAGTACTACGGTGCCGAGCTGAACAAGCGGCGCTGGGAATTGATGATGGCCGTGGGCGGCGCCGACGCGCTGGAATGGGACAGCGAGCGCTCCCACCAGGGCGACCGCGCCCGCAGCTGGCTGCGCACCAAAGCCAATTCGATAGAGGGCGGCACCAGCGAGGTCCAGCTCAACATCATCGCCAAGCGCATCCTGGAACTGCCGGGATCATGACCCACCCCCGAAGCGCCTTCGGCGCTCCCCCTCAAGGGGGCAGAGCCCGGACACCGCAGGTCCAGTGGACCGGCGGTGCCTGGCGAGGAGCCGGGCCATCAGGCCCGGCGCGGCCTGCAAGGCACGCCAGCCGACCGGCGAAGCCGGATCTGCGGCGTTTGCTTGGCTGCTGCAGTGAGGCGATTGCCCACGAATTGACGAGGTTGAACCGATGCCACTGATCCTGACCGAAGAACAAACCATGTTGCGCGACAGCGCGCGCGACTTCCTGGCCGAACAGGCGCCGGTCTCGCAGTTGCGCGCGCTGCGCGACAGCGCCGATGCCCTGGGCTTCTCGCGCGACCTGTGGCGGCAGTTTGCCGAGATGGGTTTCACGGGGGTGCTGGTGCCCGAGTCGCAAGGCGGCCTGGGCCTGGGCCATGTCGAGGCCGGCGTGGTGATGGAGCAGATCGGCCACCAGCTGTGCGCTTCGCCGCTGCTGGCCTCGGGCCTAGTCGCCGTCACCGCCTTGCGCCAGGCCGGCAGCGCCGCGCAGCAGCAGCTCTGGCTGCCGCTGCTGGCCAGCGGGCAGGCGATCGCCACGCTGGCGGTGGACGAGGCGGCCAAGCACAAGCCACAGGGTTTCAAGACCCAGGCCCGCCGTGACGGCGACGGCTGGCTTCTGGACGGCGCGAAGTCCCTGGTGCTGGACGGCCATGTGGCCGACCTGCTGATCGTCGCGGCCAGCTTGCCCGACGGTAAGACCGGCTTGTTCCTGGTCGAGCCCGGCGCCGCCGGCCTGACGGTTGAGCGCACGGTGATGGTCGACGCCCACAACGCCGCGCGGCTGCAGTTGCAGGGCGTGCGGGTGGCTGGGGACGCGCTGCTCGGCACGCCCGAGGCCGGCGGCCCGGCCTTGCAGGCCGCGCTGGACGTCGGGCGCACCGCGGCGGCCGCCGAGTTGCTGGGCCTGGCCGACGAGGTTTTCGACCGCACCGTGCAGTACCTGAAGGACCGGCGCCAGTTCGGCAAGCAGATCGGCGAATTCCAGGCCCTGCAACACCGCGCCGCCCACCTCTACAGCGAGCTGGAAATCAGCCGCGCCGCGCTGATCCGGGCCCAGCAATCGCTCGACACCGACCCGCACCAGGCCGGTGCCGCGGTGGCGCTGGCCAAGGCCCGCGCCGGCCGAACTGCCACGCTGGCGGTGCAGGAAGCGGTGCAGATGCACGGCGGCATGGGCATGACCGATGCGTTCGAGATCGGCTTCTTCATGAAGCGCGCCCGGGTGCTGCAAGAGCTCTGGGGCGATGCCAACTTCCACCTCGACGCGCTGGCGCGGCGGCGGGCTTACTGAGATTGCGGCCGAGACACCATGAGCGATGTGACGGCTTCAAAACCCTGGCCGGCGCTGAGCCTGGCCCAGGCCCATGCCGCGCTGACCGCGCCGGGTTCACCCTTCGAGACCGCCGAGGCACTGGTCGACGGCCGCGCCATGCGGGTCTGGAAGAACGCCCCGCCAACGGTGCGCGATGTCTTTCTTCACGGCCGGGCCAATTTCGGCCCCAACACCTTCCTGGTCTACGAGGACGAGCGCGCCAGCTTCGAGGGGTTTGCCCGCGCCACGCTGCTGATGGCCGAGCGCCTGGCCGCGATGGGCGTGGTCAAGGGCGACCGGGTGGCGGTGGCGATGCGCAACCTGCCCGAGTGGCCGGTGGCCGTGCTGGCCACGGTCTTGCTGGGCGCCATCACCACCCCGATCAACGCCTGGGGCACCGGGCCCGAGCTGGCTTACTGCCTGGCGGATTCCGGCGCCAAGGTGGCGGTGGTCGACGGCGAGCGCTGGGCCAGACTGCAGCCGCTGCTGGGTGAACTGCCCGAGCTGCGGCAGGTGATCGTGGCCCGCGCGACGGATCCGATAGCCCCTCCGCTGGGGGACGCCCGCGCCATCGCCTGGGCATCCCTGCTCGGCCCGACAGCCACCTGGGCCGACCTGCCCGACCGCCCGCTACCCGCGGTCGAACTGACGCCCGACGACGACGCCACGCTGCTCTACACCTCGGGCACCACCGGTGCGGCCAAGGGCGCGCTGGGCACCCACCGCTGCAGCGGCAGCACGCTGATGGCGGGCGCGTTCTCGGTCACGCGCAACTTCGTGCGGCGCGGCGAGGCCGTGCCCGACCCGGCTGCGGCCCGCGCCAACCCGCGCGCGCTGCTGCTGGCGATCCCGTTCTTCCACACCACCGGCTGCCAGGTGATCCTGTTCGGCGCCCTGCAGTCGGGCACCAAGCTGGTGTTGATGCGGCGCTGGGAGCCCGAGACCGCGATGGCGCTGATCCAGGCCGAGCGCGTCACCTCGGCCGGCGGCGTGCCCACCATCGCCTGGCAGCTGATCGAGCACCCGGCACGCGCCCACTACGACCTCAGCAGCCTGGAGTCGGTGGCTTACGGCGGCGCGCCGGCCTCGGCCGCGCTGGTGCAACGCATAGGCGAGGCCTTCCCCAAGGCCCAGCCCGGCATGGGCTGGGGCATGACCGAGACCTCGGGCACCTTTACCCACCATGGCGCCGAGGACTATGTCCACCGCCCCGACAGCGCCGGCCCGGCGATGCCGGTGGCCGAGATGAAGATCACCGACGACGACGGACTGGCCTTGCCCACCGGCCAGGTTGGCGAGCTGTGGGTGCGCGGCCCCAACGTCGTCAAGCGCTACTGGAACAAGCCCGAGGAGACGGCCAAGACCTTCATCGACGGCTGGCTGCGCACCGGCGACCTGGGCCGGCTCGACGACGAAGGATTCCTGTTCATCGTCGACCGCAAGAAAGACATGCTGATCCGCGGCGGCGAGAACATCTACTGCGCCGAGGTCGAGGCCGTGCTCTACCGCCATCCGGCGGTGATGGACGCCGGCGTGATCGGCCAGGCCCACCCGACGCTGGGCGAGGAGCCGGTAGCGCTGGTCAGCTTGAAGCCGGGCGCCGTCGCCAGCCCCGACGAGTTGCGCGCCTTCGTGCGCAGCCAGCTCGCGGGCTTCAAGGTGCCGGTGCGCATCGTCATACAGTCCGATCCGCTGCCGCGCAACCCCACCGGCAAGCTGGTCAAGAAAACGCTCAAAGCCTTGTTCGAGGCCGCGGCCTGAACCCGGCCGCCCCCACCGATTACTGCAATCCCCCTCCAGAGAGGTTCACCATGAGCAATACCGTCAGCATCAGCAACCACGGCAGCGTGGCCGTGCTCCGCATGGACCGCCCGCCGGTCAACAGCCTGGGCTACGACCTGCGGGTCGGCATCGCCGACGCGCTGGACGTGGCCAACGCCGACCCGGCCGTCAAGGCCATCGTGCTGACCGGCACCACGCGCGCGTTCTCGGCCGGCGCCGACGTCACCGAGTTCGGCACGCCCAAGGGCGCGAAAGAGCCCAACCTGCGCGTCGTGATCGCGATGCTGGAAGACAGCCCCAAGCCGGTGATAGGCGCAATCGCCGGCCAATGCCTGGGCGGCGGTCTGGAACTGGCGATGGGTTGCCATTTCCGCGTCGCGCTGGCCGATGCCCAGCTCGGCCTGCCTGAAGTGAAGATCGGCCTGCTGCCCGGCGCCGGTGGTACGCAGCGCCTGCCGCGGCTGATCGGCCTGGAGGCCGCACTCAACATGATCGTCAGTGGCGCGCCGATGGCCGCCGCCAAGTTCGCCGGCACGCCTCTGGTCGACAAGGTGGTCGACGGTGACCTGGTGGCCGGCGCGATCGCATTCGCCGAGGACGTCATCGCGAAGAATCTGCCGCTGCGCCGCGCCCGCGACCTGAAAGTCAAGGACCCGCAGGGCGAGGCCTTCCTGCAGTTCGCCCGCAACATGGTCGGCGCGATGAGCAAGAACTTCCCCGCGCCGCTGAAGTGCCTGGAGGCGGTGGCCGCGTCCTACGGTCAATCGTTCGAGCAAGGCGTGGCCGCCGAGCGCGAGGGTTTCCTGTCGCTGATGGCCAGCCCCGAGTCGAAGGCGCTGCGCCATGCTTTCCTGGCCGAGCGTGCGGCCGCCAAGATCCCCAACCTGCCGGCCGACACGGCGCTGCGCAGCGTCGCCAGCGTCGGCGTGATCGGCGCCGGCACCATGGGCGGCGGCATCACGATGAACTTCCTGAACGCCGGCATCCCGGTGGTGCTGCTCGAGATGAAGCAGGAGGCGCTGGACAAGGGCCTGGCCACGATTCGCCGCAACTACGAAAACTCGATGAAGAAGGGCAAGTTGAAGCCCGAGCAGGTCGAGCAGCGCATGGCGATGGTGACCGGCACGCTGGGCTACGACGGATTCAAGGACGTCGACCTGGTGATCGAGGCCGTGTTCGAGAACATGGACGTCAAGCAGACGGTGTTCGAGACGCTGGACGCCGTCTGCAAGCCCGGCGCGATCCTGGCGTCCAACACCAGCTACCTCAACATCGACACCATCGCCGGATTCACGAAGCGCCCGCAAGACGTGGTCGGCCTGCACTTCTTCAGCCCGGCCAACGTGATGCGGTTGCTGGAGGTGGTGCGCGGCGCCAAGACCGCGCCCGACGTGCTGGCCACCAGCATGGCGATCGCCAAGAAGATCAAGAAGATCGCGGTGGTCTCGGGCGTGTGCGACGGCTTCATCGGCAACCGCATGCTGGCGCGCTACGGCGCGGCCGCGCAAGGCCTGCTCAACGCCGGTGCGCTGCCACAGCAGATCGACGGCGCGCTGCAGAAGTTCGGCATGGCGATGGGCCCGTTCCGCATGGGCGACCTGGCCGGCCTGGACATCGGCTGGGCCACGCGCAAGCGCAAGGCGGCCGAAGCCGGCGTCGAGATGAAGCCCAGCGTGGCCGACAAGCTGGCCGAGGCAGGCCGCTACGGCCAGAAGACGGGCTCGGGCTACTACCGCTACGAGGCCGGCAAGCGCGACCCGATTCCCGATCCCGTGACTGAAGCCATGATCACCGACTACCGGGCGGCCAACGGCATCACGCCGCGCAAGATCAGCGACAACGAGGTGGTCGAGCGCGGCATCTTCGCGCTGGTCAACGAAGGCGCGCGCATCCTGGAGGAAGGCATCGCCGCACGCGCTTCCGATCTGGACGTCTGCTACCTCAACGGCTACGGCTTCCCGCTGCACCGCGGCGGGCCGATGCTGTATGCCGACACCGTCGGCCTGCCCAATGTGGTGCGCGCGCTGCGCCGCTTTGCCGCCGAGCCGGGCGCCGATGCCTCTTGGCAGCCGGCACCGCTGCTGGTGCGCCTGGCCGAAGACGGCAAGACCTTCAACTGATCCGGAAAGCACACACCATGATCGACGCAGTGATTGTTTCAACCGCCCGCACCGGCCTGGCCAAAAGCTGGAAGGGCGCTTTCAACATGACGTATGGCGCGACGCTGGGCGGCCACGCCGTGCAGCACGCGGTGGCGCGCTCGGGCCTGGATCCGGCCGAGATCGAAGACTGCATCATGGGCGGCACCTTCGGCGAGGGCACGACCGGCGGCAACGTCGCACGCGCCATCGCGCTGCGCGCCGGCCTGCCGGTGACCACCGGCGGCCTGACCATCAACCGTTTCTGCTCGTCCGGCCTGCAGAGCATTGCGCTGGCTGCGCAACGGGTGATGACCGAAGGTTGTCCGGCCATCGTGGCCGGCGGTGTCGAGAGCATCTCCTGCGTGCAGAACGAGGCCAACAAGCACATGCGGGTCGACCCCTGGCTGATGGAGCACAAGCCCGAGCTGTACTGGAACATGCTGCAGACCGCCGAGCAGGTGATCAAGCGCTACGGCATCCCCAAGCTGGCCCAGGACGAGTACGGCGTGCGGAGCCAGCAACGGGCGTTTGCGGCGCAGGCGGCGGGCAAGTTCGCCGACGAGATCGTGGCAATGACCACCATCATGGGCGTGGTCGACAAAGCCACCGGCCGCATCACCCGCAAGGAGGTGACCATCAGCACCGACGAGGGCATTCGCGGCGACACCACGCTGGAAGCGGTGAGCGGCCTGCGCTCGGCGCTGCCGGGCGGCATGGTCACCGCCGGAAACGCCAGCCAGTTCTCCGACGGCGCATCGGCCTGCGTGGTGATGAACGGCAAGCTGGCCGAGCAGCGCGGCATCCAGCCGCTGGGCATCTTCCGCGGCTTCGCGGTGGCCGGCTGCGAGCCCGACGAGATGGGCATAGGCCCGGTGTTCGCGGTGCCGCGCTTGCTGCAGCGCGCCGGCCTGAAGGTCAGCGACATCGGCTTGTGGGAGTTGAACGAGGCCTTTGCCTGCCAGGTGATCTACAGCCGCGACAAGCTGGGCATCCCCGACGAACTGCTCAACGTGAACGGCGGCGCGATCGCCGTCGGTCACCCCTACGGCGTTTCCGGCTCGCGCCTGACCGGCCACGCGCTGATCGAAGGCAAGCGGCGCGGCGCCAAATACGTCGTGGTGACGATGTGCATAGGCGGCGGCCAGGGCGCGGCCGGGCTTTTCGAAGTCTGCTGAGACCGCTGCCCGGGGCCGCACCGTCCCGTTTACCGACCCCAGCCTGAACGAGGCGTTCATGTTCAATCTGCACGACAAGGTGGCGCTGGTGACCGGCGGCAACGGCGGCATAGGCCTGGCGATGGCGCAAGCGCTGGCGCGCGCCGGTGCCGCGGTCGCGGTGGTGGGCCGCAACCCCGACAAGCTGGCGGCGGCGAAGCGCCAGTTGGCCGAGGCCGGGGGCAGCGTGCGGACTTATGCGGTCGATGTCTGCGACGAGGCTGCGGTGGCCGGCTTGATGGCCCAGGTGGCGGCCGACTTCGGCCGCATCGACATCCTGGTCAACAACGCCGGCATCAATATCCGCAAGCCCGTGCAGGACCTGAGCCTGGCCGAGTGGCACCAGGTGATGGACAGCAACCTGACCAGCGCCTTCCTGTGCAGCCGGGCCGCCTATCCGCACCTGAAGCTGCGCGGCGGCAAGGTGATCAACATCGGCTCGATGACCTCGATCTTCGGCGCCTCGTTCGCGCCGGCCTACAGCGCGAGCAAGGGCGGCATCGTGCAGTTCACGCGCGCCACCGCCACCGCCTGGGCGGCCGACCAGATACAGGTCAACGCGGTGCTGCCGGGCTGGATAGACACCGACCTGACGAAACGGGCGCGGGTCGATGTCGACGGCTTGCACGACCGGGTGCTGCAGCGCACGCCGGCAGCGCGCTGGGGCCGGCCGGACGACCTGGGCGGCGTCGCGGTATTCCTGGCCAGCGCGGCGTCGGACTTCGTCACCGGCACGGCGATTCCGGTCGACGGCGGCTACTCAGTGCAAGCCTGAAGCGTCGCCGTCGGCGGGCTGGCCGAGGCGGTTTCGGCCACCCGCAGGCAGCGAACCCGGTGCCCGGGCGAGATGTCCACCGCGTCGGGCTGACGTTGGCGACAAGCCTCGGCCGCCAGCGGGCAACGCTCGGCGAAGGCGCAACCGGGCGGCAGCGCGGCCAGGTCGGGCGGGCTGCCGGCGATCGTCACCAGGCGCTGGCCCGTCAGCGCGAAACTGCCCAGCGTGCCCTGGGCCCGGCTGCGCAGCAGCGCCTGGGTGTAGGGATGGCGGGGGCTGCGGATCAGCTCGCGCACCGTGCCCTCCTCGACGATGCGGCCGGCATACATCACCGCGATGCGGTCGGCCACCTCCACCGCCGCGCCGATGTCGTGGGTGACGAAGATCACCGCCAGGCCCAGCTCACGCTGCAGTTCGCGCAGCAGCAGCAGCACCTGGATCTGCACCGTCGCGTCCAGCGCGGTGGTCGGTTCGTCGGCCAGCAGCAGTTGCGGCCGGCAGGCCAGCGCCAGCGCGATCATCGCGCGCTGGCGCATGCCGCCGCTCAGCTCATGCGGATAAGCCGCCAGGCGCCGCTCGGGGCTGGGGATGCGCACGCGCTCGAACAGCGCCAGCGCGCGTTGACTGGCCTCGGTCGCGCTTGCCGGCTCGTGGCGGCGGATCGCCTCGGTGATCTGCGCGCCCACCGTGTAGACCGGGTCGAGCGCCAGCAGCGGTTCCTGGAAGATCATCGACGCCACCTTGCCGCGAAAGTCGGCCAGCGCGCGCGGGCCCAGGCCCAGCACGTCGTGGCCTGCCACCTGCACCCTGCCAGTGATGCGGGTGCTGCGCTCGGCATGCAGGCGCAGCAGCGTGCGCAGCGTGACGCTCTTGCCCGAGCCCGACTCGCCGATCAGCGCCAGCACCTCGCCGCGCCGCAGTTGCAGGCTGACGCCGTTGACGGCCTGCACCGGACGCTTGCCGCCAGTGAACTGCACGCGCAGGTCCTGGATCTCGACCAGCGGCGGCTCGGTGCTGTCGGGTAGGTCGTTCATGTCGTTCATGTCGCTCATGCCGCCACCGCCAGCGGCGCCGCCAGCGGGTGGCCACTGCCCGGCTCCTGCACCAGGCAGGCGGCGGCGTGTCCGGCACCGCCCGGCACCGGCCGCGGCGCACGCTGGGTGCATACCGACGCGGCCATCCCGCAGCGCGGGTGGAAGCGGCAACCCGCGGGCGGGTTGATCGGGTTCGGCGGATCGCCTGCCAAGGGCGCGCACTCGGTGCGGTGGTCGGGGTCGATCGCCGGCTGGGCCGACAGCAGCGCGCGGGTGTAAGGGTGTAGCGGCTGGTCGAACAGCGCCTCGGCCGGGCCCAGTTCGGCCACCTGGCCGAGGTACATCACCATCACCCGGTCGCTCAAGTAGCGCACCACCTGCAGGTCGTGGCTGATGAAGACATAGGTCAGGCCGAAGTCGGCTTTCAGGTCGAGCAGCAGGTTCAGCACCTGGGCCTCGACGCTCTTGTCCAGCGCCGACACCGCCTCGTCCAGGATCAGCAGGCGCGGTTGCAGCGCCAGCGCGCGGGCGATGTTGATGCGCTGGCGCTGGCCGCCCGACAACTCGTGCGGGTAGCGTCCGGCAAAGCGCACTGGGGCCAGGCCGACGCGGTCGAGCAGGCCATGGGCGCGCGCCAGTGCGTCGCGCCGCGACAAGCCATGCACCATCGGGCCAAAAGCGATCGAGTCCTCGATGGTCAGCCGCGGGTTGAGCGAGGCGTAACTGTCCTGGAACACCATCTGCACCTGGCGCCGGAAGTCTTTCAGCGGCAGGTCGCGCCCGCCCACCGTGCGGCCGTCAAACATCAGCTCGCCGGCGCTGGGCGCGATCAGTTGCATCAGCAGGCGCGCGGTGGTGCTCTTGCCGCAGCCCGACTCGCCCACCACGCCCAGGGTCTCGCCCTTGCGCACGGTGAAGTCAATGTCGTCGACCGCGCGCACCGTCTCGCCGGCGCGGCCGAACAAGGCTTTCTTCAGCGGAAAGTGCTTGCGCAGGCCACGCACGGTCAGCAGCGGCTGGGCCGGGCCGCCGACGTCCATGGTCTTGTTCATGCCTTGTTCTCCATCGCCGAGCGCAGCCCGTCCGACAGCAGGTTGAAGGCGATCGAGGTGATGAAGATCATCGCCCCGGGCAGCGCCGCCACCCCAGGTTGGACGTAGATCGCCGTGCGCAAGGTGTTGAGCATCAGCCCCCATTCGGGCTCGGGCGGCTTGACGCCCAGGCCGAGAAAGCTCAGGCCCGAGGCCAGGATCAGCGAGACCGCGATCAGGCTGGTGGCGTAGACGAAGATAGGCCCCAGCACGTTGCCCAGCACATGCACCCGAACGATGGTGAAGGCGCTGGCGCCCGAGGCGCGCGCCGCCTCGACATAGTCGCGGCCCCTCGCCTGGGCGGTGACGGCCTCGGCGACGCGGGCGATCTGAGGCACGAAGACGATGGTCAGCGACAGCAGCGAGTTGAAGATGCCCGCGCCCAGCGTGCCCGACAGCGCGATCGCCAGCAGCACCGACGGAAAGGCGTAGAGCACGTCGACGCTGCGCATGATCAGCGTGTTGACCCAGCCGCCGGCAAAGCCCGCGACGATGCCGATCAGCGAGCCGATCACGAAGGCGCAGAGCACCGGCGTCAGGCCCATGAACAGACTGAGCCTGGCGCCGACGATCAGCCGCGACAGCATGTCGCGGCCCAGTTCGTCGCTGCCCAGCGGGTAGCCCGGGCTGCCTATGGCCTGCAGGCGCTTCATCACCGAGCCCAGGATAGGATCGGACGGCGCCAGCCAGGGGCCGAACAGCGCCATCGCCAGCAAGCCCAGCACGACCAGGCCGGCACCCATCGCCACCCGGTCACCGCGCAGCCGGGTCAACACGCCTTGCCAGTAACCGGGGGAGCGCAGCGGCGCGACCGGGTTGCCGGCCAGCGGCAAAGAAGAAGAGTGGTTCATCGCGAGAGTCGCCGGGCTCATGATCTGGTGATGCGGGGGTCGAGCAGGGCCTGGACCAGGTCCACGACCAGGTTGAGCACCACAAAGAACATCGCCAGCACCAGGATGGTGCCTTGCAGCAGTGGCAGGTCGCGCTGGAAGATCGCCGAGTTCAGCAGCATGCCGGTGCCGGGCCAGGAAAACACGGTTTCGATCAGGATCGATCCACCCAGCAGGTAGCCCAGTTGCAAGCCCATCACCGCCAGCGCGGTGGGGGCGACGTTCTTCAGCACATGGGCGAAGACGCCGACAGGGGTCAGCCCCTTGGCGCGCAGGCCGACGATGAACTCCTGCGCCAGGATCTCGCCCACCAGCGCGCGCACGGTGCGGGCGATGATGCCCATCGGGATCACGCTCATCGTCAGCGCCGGCATCAGCATGTACTGGAAGTGGTTCCAGTCCCAGGCCCAGTCACCCGCGCCGTCTGGCCCGCCGCCGGTGGCCGGCAGCCAGCCCAGGATGGCCGAGAACACGATCACCATCACCATGCCCAGCCAGTAATGCGGCACGCTGACGCCCAGCACTGCCAGCATCGAGGCCAGCCGGTCTGGCCAGGCGCGCTGGAAGAAGCCGCCGACGAAGCCGAACAAGCTGCCCAGCACAAAGCCGATCAAGGTGGCCAGCAGCGCCAGCCGCAGCGTGTGGCCGACTGCTGTCAGTACCTCGGGCGCCACCGGCCGGCCGCTGGCGATGCTGGTGCCCAGATCGCCGCGCAGCGCGCGCCAGACCCAGGCCGCGAACTGCTCGGGATAGGGCCGGTCGAAGCCATACAAGGTCTTGAGCTGCGCCGCCAGCTCGGCCGACGCGTCGGGCGGCAGGATGGACACCAGCGGATCACCCGGCGCCAGATGCACCAGCGCAAAACAAAGCAGCGCCACACCCAGCATGATCGGCAGTGCATAGCCGATGCGGCGAAACAGGGTGATCAGCATGGATTCAGTTTTCAACGGTGGCAACCGCCACAAGCGCCGCAGGAATCGAAAGCAAGCAAGCGGACGCCGTGGAACCGGCTTCGCCGGGCCACTGGCGTCGTGCCCCCTGGAGGGAGGCGCCGAAGGCGCTTCGGGGGGATTCATTTCAGTCGAGCGTCATCGTCGCGATGTCGATGAACCAGCTGCGCGGCTGCACCACGCCGTGGACCTTGGCGGCGATCGCGCGCGGGCCGACGTCGTGGGCGATCCAGACAAACGCCGCGTCGTCGACGATGCGCGCATGCAGCCTGGCCAGCGCGGCGTCGCGCGACTTGTCGTCGAAGCTGGTGCGGGCGTCGGCGATCAGCTTGTCGACCTCGGCGTTGCCGTAATAGCCCCAGTTGTTGGAGACCGGCGGAAAGGTCTTGGTGCTGGAAAAGCGCACCATCGCGAAGAACGGGTCCATCGCCGCAAAGCTGACGTTGATCGCGTTGGCGCCGTTGGCCGACGGGTCTTTCGCGCCCTTGCGCCAGTTGGTGAACAAGGTGTTCCACTCGATCACGTCGAACTGGACGTCGAAGCCGCAGGCTTTCAGGCTTTGCTGCACGAACTCGTTCATCGGCAGCGGCTGCATCTGGCCCGAGCCCGAGGCCGAGATCTGCACCTTGACCTTGAGCGGCTTGGCCGGGCTGTGGCCAGCCTCGGCCATCAGCGCCTTGCCGGCGACCGGGTCGTACTTGATGTCGAACTTCGGGTTGCCCCACCAGGGGTGGCTGGGCGGCACGGTGCCCTTGGGCACGCCCATCATGCCGCCCAACAGCTTGAGCAGGCCGGTGCGGTCGACGCACAGGTTGGCGGCCTGACGCACGCGCTTGTCGAGCCAGGGCGAGCCCTCGGCAAACGACAGCTGCCAGGGCCAGACATGGGGCTGCTGGTTGAAATAGATCTTGTGGCCGCGGCCCTGGATAGCGGCCACCGCGTCGGGTGACGGCGCCTCGATCCAGTCCACCTGGCCGGACATGATCGCCGCGGTGCGGGCATTGGCCTCGGGCATGGGCAGCAGCACGACGCGGTCGATCTTGGGCGTTCGCTTCGGGTCCCAATAAGTCTTGTTCGGCACCAGTTCCAGGCGCTCACGCGCGACGAAGCGCGCCATCTTGAACGGGCCCGAGCCCGAGGCGTCGGCGGCGAACGCCGCCCAGGCGGACTTGGCCTTCTCGGCGGGCGTGGCACCGGCCGCCGAATCAAACTTCTTCTGCCAATGCGCCGGCGAGGCCATGAACAGGTTGCTCAGGTTGATCGGCAGAAAGGCGTCGGGCTCGCTGGTGGTCAGCTCCACCGTCAGGTCGTCGACCTTGCGCGCGCTGCGCAGCGTGGGCATGCGCGACGCGGTGACACCCACCTGGCTGGCGTCGAACTGCGGTGCGTCCTTGTCCAGCACCTTGCGCACGTTCCAGACGACGGAATCCGCGGTCAACGCCGACCCGTCGTGGAACTTCACACCCGGCCGCAGCTTGAAGATCCACTTGGTTTTGTCCTTGGCGTCGACCGCCCAACTCAGCGCCAGGCCGGGGATCAGCACGCTGGGGGCGTCGGCCTTGGACAGGTCCCAATGCGTCAGCGCGTCGAACATCGGGATGCCGGTGAAGCGGTTGCCCTCGAAACCCTGGTCGGGCTGGCCGAGCGTGCGCGGGATGTCGGCCGCGGTCATCGCGATGCGCAGCACTTTTTCCTGCGCCTGGGCGGCGGGGCTGGCCAGCAACGCCAGCGTGGTGGTGGCGGCCAAGATCAGCGGGTTGACGGGGAGCGTGAGGCGGCGGATCGGGTGCATGGGTTCCTTCTTGAGTCGACAAGCGAGCAAAGCAAGCTTCGCGCCACACTGAATTCATGCCGTGTCAGACCGCCCAGCGTCACCGATGGCCTCTTCATCCAGAATGGACTCCCCACCACTGCACGCCACCCTGCCATGTCCACTTCCGAACTGCTCGCCCCGCTGCACGCCGAGATGACTGCCTGGCGGCAGGACATCCACGCCCACCCGGAACTCGGCTTCCAGGAAAACCGCACCGCCGGCCTGGTGGCGGCCAAGCTCGAGGCCTTCGGCTTTGACGAGGTGCACCGCGGTGTCGGCCGCACCGGTGTCGTCGGCGTGTTGCGCGCGGGCCGGAGCGGGCGCACGGTCGGCCTGCGTGCCGACATGGACGCGCTACCCATCCTCGAGGTCAACCGCTTCGGCCATTGCTCGGTCAACAAGGGTGTGATGCACGCCTGCGGCCACGACGGCCACACCGCAATGCTGCTCGGCGCGGCGCGCTACCTGGCGGCCACCCGGCGCTTCGATGGCGTGGTGAACTTCATCTTCCAGCCCGCCGAGGAAGGCCTGGGCGGCGCGAGCGCAATGATCGAGGACGGACTGTTCGACCGTTTCCCCTGCCAGGCCGTCTTCGGCATGCACAACCGGCCCAGCCTGGACATCGGTCGCTTCGCGGTGCGCGCCGGGCCGATGATGGCCGGCGGTGCCTTCTTCGACATCCGGGTCACCGGCAAGGGCGCCCATGGCGCGCGGCCCGAGACCAGCGTCGACGCCGCATTGGTCGCGGCCCAGATCGCGGTGACGCTGCAGAGCATCGTCTCGCGCAATGTCGCGCCGGTCGACACCGCCGTGCTGTCGGTGACGCGCATCCATGCCGGCGACGCCTACAACGTGATCCCGCAGACCGCCGAGCTGGGCGGCACCGTGCGGGCCTTCTCGAGCGAGGTGATGCAACTGGTGGAGCGCAACATGAAGCGCGTGGCGGAGAACACCGCCGCGGCTTTCGGTGCCACGGCCGAAGTCGACTTCCGCGTGCTGTTCGCCCCCACGGTGAACAACCCCGCCGAGGCCGAGTTCGCCGCGCGCATCTGCGGCGAACTGGTGGGCCAGGACAAGGTCGACCGCAACCCGCCGCTGATCATGGCCTCGGAAGACTTCTCCTTCATGCTGGAAAAAGTGCCGGGCTGTTACCTGAACATCGGCAACGGCCTGGCCGAGGGGGGTTGCGAGGTGCACAACCCGGCCTACGACTTCAACGACCGCGCGCTACCGCTGGGGGCCGCGTTCTTCGCGCGGGCGGTCGAGGCCAAGCTGGCGCTGGCCTGAACGACGGGGCGCGACCTGTGCTTGTCCGGACCGGGGCGGCCAGCGCCTCGGCCCTCAGGGACGCGCCGCCACGGCGGCTTGCAGCGCGTCCTCCAACCAGGGCAGCAGCGCGTCGAAGCCGAGCGTGAGCGCCGCCGACAGCGCGGCCGCCGCGGCGGCCGAGTCGGCCCGCGCGGTCGGCAATTCGACCGTGAACTGCCGGCGCGCGACGCGCGTGCGGCTGCGGCGGTCGAACAGCTCGGCGCTCAGCGCGAAACGCGCCACACCCGGCGGCGCGGCGACATCGTGGTACAGGCTGTCTATCGCCACAGCCAGCAGCCAGTCGCTGGCCAGCGGGTCGCCCAGCAGGCCGACGGCGCCGGCCACCCCGCGCGCCTCGATTCGGCGCGCCAGCAGGCGCGGCAGTTGACGCACCGGACGTTCGGTCCAGGTCGCCAGCTGGTAGAAGGCAAATTCATCGGCGCGGCGCGAATACGCGATGGACGCCGTGTCGGCCGACGCGTCGCCTGGCACCGACTGGATCAGCAGCGCCGGCACCAGTGCTTGCGCGCGCCGCGTCACGCCGGTAGCCGTATCGTGCAGCAGGTAATGGGTCGGCGCCGCGCCAGCACCGCCCACCGAGATGCAGCCGGCCAGTGCAGCGGCCATCACCAGGCCCAGGCCCAGCGCAGCCCGCTTCAGCCAGCGCTGTCGCGAAACATTCAAGGTGGCTTCTCCCCTGGCCCCAATTGCGCCGGACCCGGCCCCAGCAGCGCGGCGCGCGGCTCGCGCAAGCGGTCCATCAGCCGCGTGCCGACCTCGACGCTGAGCCGCAATTCGGTGATCGCGCCGCTCAGCTGGTCGTCGATGTTGGCGGCCGAGCGCTCGAGACGGCCCGCGCTGACGCGCACTTGCTGCTGCAAGGTGTCGCTGGCGTCGGCGATGCGGGCGAAGGCGCGCCTGGCCTCGGCCAGGGTGCGCTCGGTCTCGTCCAGCGTCGAGTCGAGCCGCTTGCCGCCGCCCTCAGCGACTGTCGCCAGACGTGCGCCCGCACCGCTCAGCGCCGTCAACGCGACCGCCGCGTCGCTGGCCGCAGCACCTGCCGTCCTGGCCGCCTGACCGACGTCGCCCGCGGCCTGGCCCACGCCAATCAGCGCGACGTCCAGCAGCGCCAGTCGCTGATTGATGCCGGCGCTCAGGTCGCGCAGGTTGCGCACCGTGGTCATCAAGGCGTCGCGGTTCTCGGCCGAGAGCAGTAGGTTCAGGTTGGCCAAGCCAGTCATGGCTATCTCGCCGAGCTTGTTGACGCGGCCGGCGATCTCCTGCAGGTCCGAGCGGCCCTCGCCTATCACCGGCAAGGTCTCGCCTTCGGGCACGGCCATCAGCAGATCGCCGGGCGGGTCGCCGTTGACCAGCGTGATGGCGGCGATGCCGGTGACGATGTTGCGCGTCACCACCGCCACGGTGTTGGCATGCAGCGCCGCGCGGCGGTCGATCCGGACCTGTACCCGCACCCGGTTGAGGTTCTTGCTGCTCAGCCGGTAGTCCTCGACGCGGCCGATGCGGATGCCGCGCAGCGTGACGGCGGCGCCGACCTCCAGGCCGTCGAGCGCCTGCTGCTCGAAGTGGATGGCGTAGCGGATGAAGCTGTCCTGGCTGCCGATGTTGCGCAGCCACAGCACCGACGCCACCAGCGCGGCCAGCAAGGCCAGCACGGCGGCGCCGACCCAGGTGTAGCGCGCTTCAGCTTCCATGGATCGAGTCTAAGCGGGCGCTCGGGCGCACCGAGAAGTATTCGCGCAACCAGGGTTGGTCGACCGCCCTCACCGCCTGGACCGTGCCGTCGGCCAGCACCCGGCCGTCGGCCAGCACGATCACCCGGTCGACCACGCCCAGCAGCGTGTCGAGGTCGTGGGTGACGAGGAACACGGTGATGCCGAGGTCGTCGACCAGCGATCGCACCAAGCGGTCGAAGGCACGCGCGGTGATCGGGTCCAGACCCGAGGTCGGTTCGTCGAGGAACAGGATTTCGGGCTCGAGCGCGATCGCGCGCGCGATGGCCGCGCGCTTGCGCATGCCACCCGACAGCTCACTCGGCTTCTTGGCGCCGACGGACACCGGCAGCCCGGCCTGCAGCAAGCGCAGCGCGACCAGCGCGTCGATCGTGGAGTCGCCGAGCTGGGTGTGTTCGTGCAGCGGCACGGCGATGTTCTGCGCCACGGTCAGCGACGAGAACAGCGCGCCGTCCTGGAACATCATGCCGAAGCGCCGGCGCACCCGCTTCAAGTCGGCCGGCTCGGCGTCCCACAGGCTGGTGCCGAGCAGGCGCACCTGGCCGGCGTTGGGCCGCTGCAGGCCGATCATCTCGCGCAGCAGCACCGACTTGCCGCTGCCGCTGCCGCCGATCAGCGCCACCAGCGTGCCGCGGGCGACACTGAACGCCACGCCGTCGTGCACCGTCTGCGCGCCGAAGCGGGTGACGATGCCCTCGACCTCGATCACCGGCGGCGCTGGCGCACCGTCCTGGCCCATGCCCAGGGTGGTCACAGGTCCAGCGCCTGCATCAACACGGCGAAGCCCGCATCGAGCAGGATCACCGCGACGATGCTCTGCACCACGGTCGAGGTGGTGGCCGCACCGAGCGCGCGGGTGTCGCGCCCGACCGTCATGCCCATGCGGACGCCGATGACCGCGATCACCAGCGCGAACACCGGCGCCTTGACCAGGCCGACCGCCACATGGCGCAGCGCCAACTCCTCGCGCAGCCGCAGCAGGAACGCGACCGGCGTGATGTCGAGCATCGGCCCGGCGATCGCCATCGCGCCGAGCAGGCTCATCACGTCGCCGACGAACACCAGCAGCGGCAAGGCCAGCATCAGCGCCAGCACCCGCGGCAAAACCAGCACCTGCGCCGTCGACAAGCCCAGCGTGCGGATCGCGTCGGTCTCCTCGGTCAGCCGCATCGACCCGAGTTGCGCCGTGAAAGCCGCCCCGGACCGGCCGGCGACGATGACCGCGACGATGATGGGCGCGAACTCGCGGGTCGCGCCTATGCCCACGCCGTCGACGACGAAGATGTTGGCGCCGTACTGCTCGGCCTGCAGCCCGAGCAGGTATGTGATGACGACGCCGATCAGCAGCGTGACCAGCGAGACGACGGGAACAGCGTTCAGCCCGGTCTGTTCGAGCTGCACCGTGGTCTCGCGCAGCCGCAGCCGGCGCGGGTGCGCCAGCACCTCGCCGAACGCGGCCGCGGCCTGGCCCAGGAAGTTCAGGTGGCCGTGCAGCAGATCACCCAGCCCCGCGGTCTGCTGGCCGATGCGCGCCAGCAGGCTGGGCAGGGGTTCGGCCGCAAGCGGCGCCAACGCCGCCAGGTGGGCGCGGACCTGGCCCAGGATGCGCGCGTTGACCTCGCTGAAACCGGTCCAGCGCAGGCCCGACGCATCGGCGTCCGCCAGCGCCCGCAGCAACACCAGCGCGGCCGCACTGTCGAGTTCGGTCAGCGCGCTGCCGTCGACCAGCGTGGGCTGCGCCAGTTGCACCAAGCCGCGCTCGATCTCGGCCAGGCTCGCCAGGCGCCAGGCGCCCGCCAGCCGCAGCCGGGCTTGGCCGTCGTGCAGGTCGGCAGTGAACCAGGGGCTGTGTTGGCTGTGTTGCATGGGACTGCCGTGGCCGGCCCGATGTCAGGGCCGAATCACCGAGCTGATGCGCTCCAACAGCATCTCGGTCGAGCCGTCGACGAAGCCGGCCACCCGCGCACCCATCGCGTGGCGGGCGAAGGGGTGGTGCTCGCGCAGGCCTTCGGCGCCCATCGCCTGCGCCAGCGCCGGGATCTGGCGCTCGGCCAGGCGCGTGGCCAGCAGCTTGGCCTGGGCGGCGGCGAGTTGGGCGTCCTGGCCGGCGTCGATCTGGCCTGCGGCCAGCGCGACCATCAGCCGGCAGGCGGCCAGCTCGCTGGCGGCTTCGGCCAAACGCCAACGCCAGCCCTGATGCTCGGCCAGCGCCCTGCCGAAGCTGCGGCGCTGCTCGCCGTAGACGCTCGCCACGCGCAGCGCCTCGCCGACCATGCCGCAGCACATCGCCGCGATGTAGGTGCGCGCGCCGTTGATCGAGGCCATCGCCGCCTTGAACGCCGCCCCGGGCGGGTAAAGCAGTTCGTCGTCATGGGCCAGGTAGCCGTCCAGCCTGAAGCCGCCGGTGCCAATCGTGTGCTGGCCGCCCAGCGCATACGCCGGGTCGCGCTCAAAACCTTCACGCCGGCCGTCAATGACGAAGCCGGCGATGCCGCGCGCGCCCGCGCCGGGCTCGGTCTGGGCATAGAGCACCACCACATCGGCCTGCGCCGCGTTGGTGATCCAGGCCTTGGCACCGCTGATGCGCCAGCCACTGTTGCAGCGCGTGGCCAGCGTGGTGATGGCCGAGAAATCCGACCCCGCGCCGGGCTCGGTCAGCGCGGTGCAGCCCAGCCGGCGGGCCGCGATCAGGTCGGGCAGGTAGCGGGCGGCGACCTCGGGCTTGGCCTTGCGCGCCAGCAGCGCCGCGACGTTCTGGGTGTTGATCAGCGACATCGTGAAACCGAAGTCGGCGCCGGCCAGCAGTTCGGCCACGCGCGCCTTGCAGCCGAAGGACAGGTCCAGCCCGCCGAAAGCGACCGGCACCTGCAGCCGAGTCAGGCCGATCTCGACTGCCGCGGCCAGCGCCTCATGGCCGATCCGGCGCTCATGCTCCCAGCGCGCGGCCTGCGGGGCCACCTGGTCGCGCGCCAGTGCGGCGGTGCGCTCGAGCAGCAAGGATTCGATTGTCGTCGGGCTCATCGCGGTCTCTGGATCTGCGGCTGGCCGGCACGCAGCGCGGCCTTGAAGCGGTTCTGGGGGATTTGCATGGGGCGGGTCGCTTTTCGAGAGAGATTGACAGCGTATCAAGGACTTGCCAAGGATGAAGCGCGGCAGGGGTTCAGACCTGGGGTCGGCACCGCGGGTGACAAGGGTGATCTTGGCGGCAAGGGCTTCCGATCGGTCTGGCTTCCTGGGCTGGTTTCCTGGGATGGCGCGGACCTTCAGCCCGCGGTGATCACCGGCAGGCCGAGGGCATGAGCAGCGGTATTGAGCTTACGGTCGAAACTGCAGAACACCAGTGCCGGGCCTGTGAGCCCGAACACCCGCCACGCGCTGGCCAGTTGCACGCTGTCGCAGGCCCGCAGGTCCAGGCGCAGCGCCAGCGCACCCGCCTCGGCGAACAGTGCGACATCGGTGGCCAGACGTTGGTAGCGCGGCCAGTCCTGGTGCAGTGCAGCGAGGGTGACACTGACTTGGGCGGCCGTGATTTGTCCGGTGCGCTTTTTCAGCGCGAGTGCAGCGCACATTTCTGTCCAGCTCAGTTGGCTGACCATGACATTTGCCGCGTCACTGGCCCAGCGACGCACCGAGTCGCTGTGCAATTCATCCAGGAACAACTTGACCAGCGCCGAGGTGTCAAGGTAGAGGATCAACCCGGCCCCCTGCCCTCGATCACCAGGTCGCTCATGGTCTTGCCATCCGGCGAGGGCCGCAGCCGTATCGGCTTGGGCAATTTGAAAGGCAGCGTCGCCAGCTCGGCCACCAACCCGGACGCCAGCAGACGCGCCATCGCCAGGTCGTCGGCCGACGCTGCGGTGGCCTCGACCTCTGTGCGTGGCATCACCAACTCGGCCACCACCTTGCGGTGCGAGGTGATCTGCACCCGCTGGCCCTGCTGCGCCAACGCGATGGCCCGTGCCGGGTTGGCCTTGAGTTCGCGGATCGAAATTTCCATGGCGGCAGGCTCGGCAGTGAATATGGTCACAGTCTACAGAAAATACTGAAAATGTGGTCTCAATCACCCCAGCGCGGCGCAGGTTCACCCGGGTGGGCCACGCGCAGCGGGCCGAGTTGCCGCCACGAGGGCCGGGTCTGTGCTCTGGCGGGCGGCGCCGTGACGCGGCACACTGGCCGATCAACAGGAGCATGCACCCATGGTTTCTCATCAACGTCTTGCCGGCAAGGTCGCCATCGTCACCGGCGCGGCCTCGGGCATAGGCCAGGCCACCGCACGACTCTTTGCCGACGAGGGCGCGCTGGTGATCGCGGTCGACCGGCCGGCCAGCGCCATCGTTACCGCCCATGCCGGCCAGGCGCGCATCGTCGCGCTGGCCCAGGACGTGACGGCCGAGGGCGCGCCCGAGGCCATCGTCGCTGCCGCGCTGCGCGAGGGCGGCGGGCTCGACATCCTGTTCAACAACGCCGGCGTGGCCGCCAACGCGCTGGGCGAGGCCACCACCGACGCCCAGTGGGACGACACTTTCGCGGTCAACGCGCGGGCGGTGTTCCGGCTCTGCCGGGCGGCGATTCCGGCCTTGCGCGAGCGCGCCGCCCTCACCGGCCGGGCCCGCATCATCAACACCGCCTCGGTGATGGCCGAGCGCACCGACATCGGCCTGTCGGCCTATGCCGCGTCCAAGCACGCGGTGGCCGGCCTGAGCAAGACCCTGGCACTCGAGCTGGGCAAGTGGGGCATCACGGTGAACTACCTGCTGCCGGGCGCGATCCACACCGGCATGACGGCGGCCAGCTTCGAGGACGAGAAGGTGCGCGCGGTGTGGGCCAAGAAAGCCGCGCTGCGCCGGCTGGGCCAGCCGATAGACATGGCACGCGCGGTGCTGCTGCTGGCCAGCGACGAGGCCGACTTCATCACCGGCCATGGCCTGGTGGCCGACGGCGGGTTGACGCTGCGCACCTGACTCCGCACCCGATTCGGCCGGCGCTGGCGCGCGTTGAAGGACGGCACATCGGCTCGGGTCATATCGATACGCGCAGCGGATGTTGGCCTATGGGCAGGGCTGCATCTGCTCGGCTGGGCAGATCAATCAGCATTGGAAGGCAACTTGAAGAAACCCGCTTCTGGTGCGCGAACAGGTCAACAATGATGCACGATTAGTGCATACCGACAGAGGAGAACGTCTTGGCAAGCGAAGCAGTCATAGACCCGCCAGTTCTCGGCCGAACATTCCAGCACTTCGTCGAGTTCCTTCGGGAGACCGACACGCCCGCGCCGGTGCTGTCGCCCAAGCGCTTCAGCCAAGCCATGCACATCGACCTGCAGACGCTGGCCGAACAGGCGCATGTGCACCGCAACACGATCAGCCGTGCGCCAGGCTCCCGAGGAGTCCAGGACTACCTGCGCGAAGCCCTGCGCGTCATCAAGGCCGCGACCGACCTGAACGGCGACTTGAACAAGGCGCTGTTCTGGTACCGCAATGAGCCGCTGACCTTGCTCGACTACAAGACGGATGAACGGCTGGTCTCGGAAGGCCGAACCGATGACCTGCTGCGGTATGTGGCGTCCATCGAGGCTGGCGCGGCGGGATGATCCTGACCGAGCTGGGCCCGGTCACGGCGTACCGCATGCATACGCCACGGTGGGCCACGGAGGCCATGTGGCGCTGGGACCGAACGCTCGCCGGGTTCCTGGCGCTGCTGGCCGGTCTGGGCATGTTGCGGATGCAGCGCAGGCTGAGGTCCCGACCACCGCAGCCCGAAGCCGGCGCTCGATACGCTGCAGGGGGCAGCCCGCGTCAGCCGGACACCCAGCGCATGCCGCCGGGCGGCCGGACCAGCGCCACGACGATCTGCACCACGCCGGCCAACAACCCCAGGCCGACGCCGAAGCGCCAGGCCAGTTCGTACGAGCCCAGCCAGTCGTACAGCACGCCGCCGCCAAAGGCCCCGGTGAAGCTGCCGAGTTGGTGGCCGAAGAAGGCCAGGCCCTGGATCATGGCCTGCCAGCGCACGCCGAACATCTCGGCCACCGAGCCCGCCACCAGCGGCACCACGCCCAGCCACAGGAATCCCATCAGCGCGGCAAACACCAGCGTGGACGTCGGTGTCGGCGCGGCGACGAAATAGCCCGTCAGCACCACCGAGCGCAGCAAATAGATCAAGCCCAGCAGCACCAGCTTGTTACAGCGCCCGCCGGCCCAGCCGAAAAACAGGCTGCCCAGCACGTTGAAGCCGCCGATCACGCCCAGCGCCTGCGCGCCCAGCATCGGGTCGAGGCCGCACAGGGCCAGATAGGACGGCAAGTGGGTGGTGATGAACACCAACTGCATGCCGCAGACGAAGTAGGCCACCGACATCACCACGAAGGGCCCGGTACGGACGGCCTGGCGCAAGGCCTGGCGCGCGGTCGACCGATCGGCCGTTCCAGCCACGGCCACGGGCAGCGCGATCTTGTCGGCCCGCCCCGCGACCCAGGCCGCCGGCAACATGGCCAGCGCCAGCGCCGCAAAGCCCATCACCCCGGCGCGCCAGCCCAGGCTGTCGGACAGCAGTTGGCCCAGCGGCGCGGCCACCATCGCGCCCAGCGAACCGGCCGCCGAAACCATCCCCAGCACGGTGCTGCGCGCGGCCGGGCTGACGGCCCGGGTGGCCACGCTCATCGCCAGCGCCGAGCCGGTGCAGGCCAGCGAGGCGCCTATCATCACCCCCGCGCCCAGGGCCACGCCGGCAAAACCCTGTGCGCTGGCCAGCATCAGCAGCGCAGCCACATAGAGCGCCGCGCCAGCCACCATCATCGGCCGGAACCCGCTGCGCACCGCCCAGGCGCCAGCCAGCGGCTGCAACAAGCCCCAGCTCAGGTTCTGCACCGCAATCGCCAACGTGAAGTCGGCCACCGAGATGCCCAGCCCCTGGTTGCCGATCGCGCGGGTGATGGCCGGCATGAACAGGCCCAGGCTCTGGCGAAAGCCCATGCTCAGGCTCAGCATCAGCGCGGCGCCGG
>CANGHK010000009.1 GCA_947453625.1 Burkholderiales bacterium | reverse complement strand
GTCATACAGCGGCTCGAGCGACGCGCCACCGGCACCAGCCCAGCTCGCCAGCGTCGAGCGCGGGGTGTGCACGCCAGAGCGGGCGTTGATGGCCTCCTGCCGGTAGTACGGCAAATGATCGACGAAGCGGCTGATCAGCGTGTGGGCCACCAGCCCGCTGGCTGGAATGCCGCCGTCCACCACATCGGGCTCGGCAGGCTCCTGTGTCAGGCTCTGACAGCAGCGGCAGACCCACTTGCCGTAGATATGGCGGTGCACGAAGAACTGCGCCGGGATGATGTCGAGCTTCTCGCTGACGTCCTCACCCACGCGCACCATCGGCCGGGCGCAGTCGGGCGTCGGGCAGACGGTGTCCTCGGGCTCGTGGCGATGCTCCACGCGCTCCAGGTGCTCGGGCAGCGCCTGGCGGCGCGGCTTGCGGGGTGGCGCCTTGGGGGGCTTCGGGGTCTCGGGCAGGCCAGCCTGCAGGGCGGCCAGTTGCGCCTGCAAGCTGGCCTCGTCCTCAGCCAGCGTGTCCTGGAACAGCAGGCGCTGCTCGGCCGTCATGGCCTCGGTCTTGGCGCCGAACTTCCAGCGCTTCAGGCGCGCGAGCTCGAAGTTGACCTTCTCCAGCTTCGCATCGCGCCAGGCGATGTCGCGGGTCTGGCGCTGGATCAGCTGGTCCTTGAGGTCGAGCTGGCGGGCTTGGCTGGCGATGTGTTCGAGCATCTGCGCGGCCAGTGCGCAGACGGCCTCAGGCGCCAGACCGTGCAGGTCTTGGGCTGGAGATCATGCATGGCGAGCATGCTTTGCATGATGCCAATGCCATCCGCATCACGCCATTAGCAGATGTCCTGTCAACCACGTAGAGCGGCATTTTCCACTGCGGCGCGGCGATGTTCAGGCCCGCATGATCACGCTCATCTCGGGCAGGCGCCGCCAGGGCAAGCCCACGACCAGGGCGTCGAACTGGGCCTGCGTCAGCGTCAGCGGTGACGCTGGTGCCTGGCCTCGTGGCCATTCGAAGCGTCCCGTGTTCAGACGCCGCGAGGCGCACCACACGCCGAAGCCGTCATGCACCAGCAGCTTGATGCGCGTGGCCCGGGAATTGGCGAACAGGTAACCGTAATGGGCATGCGCCGCGCCGGTGATCTGCACGACGCAGGCCAGCAAGCGCTCGGCGCCGCAGCGCATGTCCACCGGCGCGGTGCACAGCCACAACTGATCGATGCGGATCACTTCAGCAGCCCTGCGGCGACATCGCGCAGCCACGCCGTGCAGTCCCCGGCGGCAGCCGACGCTGGCCAGCGAACGACCAGGCTGGCCGGGCCGCGACGCAGCTCGATGTGGATGGTGGCCTCGCCCCGGGCGGCTGCATCGGCGCGGCCGGTTGGCGCCATGTTCGAACTGTCGGCGGGCTTGCTCATCTCGATGGGCAAAAATCTGGCATCGACGGCAAACCGCGGCGGCACAGCCACCGACGCGGCCGGTGCCGATGACAGCGCATCTGCCGGCAACGCGATCGCCGCGCGCTTCAGGCCTCGCCCCATGCGCCACTTGCGCACCAGGTTGGCGTTCAGCCCGTGGGCCAATGCCACGGCCGCGATCGAGGCACCAGGCTCACTGCAGGCTGCCAGTACCTTGGCCTTGAACTCGGCATCGTGTCGCCGACGGGGTGTGCTTCTGGGTTGCATAGGTGTCCACCAATCAAGAGGTGGACACCATCCTCAGGCCACGCGGGCTATGGCGCAATGTGGGGTGACTGGACGCTCACCTGCGCAGCCGCTTCGTGCCTGGCATCAACGGCCTGACGGTGCACCTGCTGGAGGCCGGGCATGAGACGCCGGGCCGTCCGGCGGTGCTGCTGCTGCACGGATTTCCCGAACTGGCCTACAGCTGGCGCCACCAGATGCCGGCGCTGGCGGCAGCGGGCTTTCATGTGATCGCACCCGACCAGCGCGGCTACGGCCGCACCACCGGCTGGGACGCCCGCTACGACGGCGACTGGCCAAGCTTTCGCATGCTCAACCTGGTGCGCGACGCGCTAGGCCTGGTGATGGCGCTGGGGTACCGCCAACTGGCCGCCGTCGTGGGGCACGACTTCGGCGCGCCGGTGGCCGCCTGGTGCGCGCTGCTGCGGCCCGACGTCTGCCGCCGTGTGGTGCTGATGAGCGCGCCTTTCGGTGGCCCGCCGGCGCTGCCATTCGACATCGCCCAGCGCGCAGCCCGGCCCACTGGCCCGACCATCCACGAAGCGCTGGCTGCGCTGCCGAGCCCGCGCAAACATTACCAGTGGCATTACAGCCAGCGCGAGGCCAATGAAGACCTGTGGCAAGCGCAGCAGGGCGTGCACGACCTGCTGCGCGCCTACTACCACCACAAGAGCGCCGACTGGCCAGGCAACCGGCCGGTGCCGCTGGCCGGCTGGACCGCCGGCGAACTGGCGCGCCTGCCCACCTACTATGTGATGGACAGTCACCAGAGCATGGCCGAGACCGTGGCCCGCGAGATGCCCACGGCCGAGCAGATCGCCGCCTGCCGCTGGCTGCCCGACGACCTGTTGCGCGTCTACAGCCAGGAGTACGGGCGTACCGGCTTCCAGGGCGGGCTGAACTGGTACCGCTGCGCCCAGTCGCAGGCCATGCAGGCCGAACTGCAGGTGTTTGGTGGACTTGCCATCGAGGTGCCGGCGCTGTTCATCGCCGGGGCCAGCGATTGGGGCATCCACCAGAAACCCGGCGCTTTCGAGGCGATGCAGGGCCTGGGCTGCCGGCGGCTGCAGGGCATCCACCTGATCGCCGGTGCCGGCCACTGGGTGCAGCAAGAGCAGCCCGAGGCCGTCAACCAGCATTTGCTGCCCTTTTTGCAGGGCGTTTGACCCTCCGGTGAACATCCGGCCCAGTCTGGAGCAGCAGGCTCGACCGGCCCCTCCGTTGCCGCCCGAATTGCGCCGCTGCCGGCTGGCGGCTAAGCTGGTTTTTTGCCCAGACTACAACACAGAGGATCACCATGAAAATACGCGAAATCGCCCGTGGCCTGCAGTTTCCGGAGGGCCCTGTCGTGCTCGACGATGGCTCGGTGCTGCTGGTCGAGATTGCCCGAGGCACGCTCAGCCGGGTCACGATGGACGGCCGCATCACCGTCGTCGCCGATCTTGGCGGGGGCCCGAACGGCGCGGCGATCGGGCCTGACGGCGCGGTCTATGTCTGCAACAACGGCGGCTTCAGGTGGCACACCGAGGCTGACGGCACGCACCGGCCGGTCGGTCAGGCCGAGGACTATTCGGGCGGCCGCATCGAACGCGTCGATCTCGCCACCGGCCGCAGCGAGCGCCTGTACGACAGCGTCGAAGGCCTGGGCCTGCGCGGCCCGAACGACATCGTGTTCGACGCCCACGGCGGGTTTTATTTCACCGACCTGGGGAAGTCGCGCGAGACCGACATGGACATGGGCGGCGTCTACTACGGGCAAGCCGATGGCAGCGCGGTCAGCGTGATCGCGCGGCCGCTGATGACGCCCAATGGCGTGGGCCTGTCGCCCGACGGCCGCACCCTGTATTACGCCGAAACCGCGGGCGCCAGGGTCTGGGCCTACGACATCACCGGCCCGGGCCAGGTGCGCAAGGACGGCTGGCCCTCGCCCAACGGCGGGCGCATGGTCACAGCCTCGCCGGGCGGCCACTTTCAGCGTTTCGATTCGATGGCCATCGATGCACTCGGCAACATCTGCGTGGCCACGCTGATGCACGGCGGCATCAGCGTCGTCTCGCCCGACGGCAGCATGACCAGCCATGTGCCGCTGCCCGACTGCTTCACCACCAACCTGTGCTTTGGTGGCCGCGACCGCCGCACCGCCTTCGTCACGCTGTCGGGCAGCGGGCGTCTGATCGCCATCGACGACTGGCCCATCCCCGGCCTGAAGCTCAACTGCGAAGCCTGAGTTTGGCCGGCCCCGGCTCAGGGGCTGGCGCCGGATCGCCTGACGAAGGCAGCGCATCGTCGCTGGGGGGCTTCAAGATGCCGCGCATCGCGTAGGCGGCCAGCACCTGGGCGATCTCGTCGATGGCCTCGGCGCTCTGCAGGCGGCGCGGGCTGTACCAGACCGTGGCCCAGTTCAGCACGCCGAAAAAGGGCTTGGTGGCCAGGCGGGGCGGCAGGTCGACGAACACGCCCTCGCGGATGCCGTCGGCGATGACCTCGGCGAACAGGTGTTCGTAGTCGTCGCGCAGCTTGACCACCGCGCGCAGCCGTTTGGAGGCCGGCGAATTGCCCTGCGCATCACCGAGCAACTGGCGCTCCAGCCCCTGCACCGCCACCTTCTGCATCGGCAGTTCGGTCAGCAGGATCTGCGCGTGGCGCAGCGCCATCGCGGCGAGCCGCTCCGCCGCGCCCATCTGGCGCCGCGCGATGGGCTCGATGGCCTCGGTCACGCGGTTCATCGCCGCCACCTGCACGTCGAAGTACAGGTCGGACTTGCTGCGGTAATGGTGGTAGATGCGCCCCTTGGTGGCACCCAGTCGCTCGGCCACCGCGTCGATCGAGGTCGCGGCATAGCCGAAGGCCATGAACAGCTCGGCCGCCGCCTGCAGGATCTCGTCCCGCGATGCCCTGGCCGCGTCCTTCGCCGCGTCCGTGGTCCTGGCGGCTGCAGGCGCTGGCGCGGCGGGGCGGGTCATTTCAGGGCTCCAGCGGGGCCGCTTCCGGCGGGCGTGGCAAACGCGGTCTGAACGCGGCAGCCCAGGGGCGCGCCAGGCCGGACAGGCCCTGCGGGAAGAAGCCGAGGATCAGCACCAGCACGCTGCCGAGCACGATCTTGTCGACGTTGCCGCCGAGCGAGAAGAACTTCTCCTGCGTCAACACCATCGCCGTGGCGGCCAGCGGCCCCAGCAACTGGCGCCGGCCCACCAGCACCACGGCGGTGAGCATCAGCACCAGGAAGTAGCTTTCCAGCACGTCGGCGCTGACATAGGCGCGCTGGTAGGCGTAGAGCCAGCCGGCGGCCGCGCTGATGGGCGCGGACAGCAGGAAGACCTGCAGCCGCACGCGTGCCAGGTCGATGCCGCTCATGGTCGCCAGGCGCGGGTTCAGGTGGCTCATCACGGCCGCCGCACCCAGGGCCGAATGGCGGAAGCGGTCGACCAGGTAGAGCGCCAGCACCAGCAGCGCGAAGGCATAGGGCCACAGCGTGCGGTCGTCCTGGGCCTGCAGCGTGATGCCGGGCAGCGACAGGTCGAGCAGCGGGATGCCGCGCACCCCGTCCGAGCCGCCCAGGAATTGCCAGTTGGCGGCCAGCGTCATCGCCACCACCGCCACCGCGTAGGTGACGAGCGAGAACACGAACTCGCGCAGCCGCAGCGTGACCAGGCCGATGAACGCGGCCAGCGCCAGCGCCACCGCCACCGAGCCCGCCATGGTGACCCAGGCCCCGGCGCCGGTGCGCGTGGCCAGCAGCGCGGTGGTGTAGCTGCCCGCCGCGAAGAACACGGTGTGCGCCAGGCTCACTTCGCCGAGGTCGGAGACGATCAGGTCCAGCCCGTAGGCCATCACCGCAAAGATCGCGATCAGCACCGCGGCGCTGTAGGCCGACCCGCTGCCGCCCAGCAGCTGCGGGATGAAGAACACGAGCACCGCGGTGGGCAGCAGGGCCCAGCGCGACCAGGATGAGCGAAGGGATTGGGCCATCAGTGAACGCCCCCGGTGGCGCCGGCGCCCAGGCCACCCGGGCGCAGCACCAGCAGCGCGATCAGCGCCAGGAAGGCGGCCGCCGTGGTGTAGGCCGGTGACACCAGGGCGCCGAACAGCGCGGTGAACAGACCCAGCGCGACCCCGGCCACATAGCTGCCCTTGACGCTGCCTATGCCGCCGAAGACGACGACGACGAAGGTCATGATCACCTCGTCGAAGCCCATCGAGGTGAGGATGGGCGTGCGCGGCGCCACCATGCCGGCAGCGAAGGCCACCGCCGCGCCCTCGAAGGCGAACACGCCGTAGTAGACCCGGCGAACGTTCACGCCACTGAGCTGCGCCAGTTTGGGGTCCTCGGCCACCATGCGCACCAGGCGGCCCACGCGCGTGCCGTCCAGCACCCAGCGCAGGCCGAGAAAGACCGCTATGGCGGCCACCACGATGGCCAGGTCCTGCCCGGTGACCCACAGCTCGCCGACGCTGATCTCCTTGCGCGACAAGGCCGTGTCCAGGATCTGGCCGGTGGAGCCGAACACCAGTGCTGCCGCACCGTGGATCACATAGCCGAAGCCCAGCGTCATGATCATGATCGAGACCAGGTTCTGCTCGAAGGTGGCGCGCAGCATCACGCGCTGCATCAGTGCGCCCAGCAGCGCGCCGCAGGCCATCGCCAGCGGCAGCGCCAGCGCGTAGGGCACGCCGGCCTTGACGACCGCCCACCAGGTGACGAAGGCGCCCAGCATGTACATCTGGCCATGGCCGAAGTTGACCAGCCTGGCCACCCCCAGCAGCAGGGTCCAGCCTATGGCCACCAGCGCGTAGGCATGGCCCAGCACCAGGCCGTTGATGATTTGCTGCAACAGGTTCATCGGGAAAATTCCAGGCTGCAGAGGGCGGTGTGTGCGCCGGTCGGGCTGTTTGTCGGGCTGTCTGCCTGGCGGCCGGTCGGCTTCATGCGGCGGTCGCTCCCAGATAGGCTTCGGCGATGCGCGGATCGTTGCCCACCGCCTGCGCCGGCCCTTCCAGCACGACGCGACCGCGCTCGATCAGCACCAGCCGGTCGACCACCTCCATCGCGGCGCGCACGTTCTGCTCGACCAGCAGGATGGCCAGCCCGGCGTGGGCCAGGGTGCGCAGCGTGCGCAACACCTGGTCGACCAGCTTGGGCGCCAGGCCGATGGAAGGCTCGTCCAGCAGCAAGGCTTTCGGCCCCATCATCAGCGCGCGGCCTATGCCCAGCATCTGGCGTTCGCCGCCCGACAGCTGCGAGCCCAGGTGCTGCCGGCGCTCCTTGAGCCGAGGGAACAAGTCGTAGACCTCGTCGCGGCTGTAGACATGGCGGCCGGGCTCGGCGGGCGGCGCCAGGCTGCGCGACAGGTTTTCCTCGACGTTCATCTGGGCGAACACCAGCTTGCCCTCAGGCACCAGCAGCAAGCCGGCGCGCACGCGCTGGTGCGTGGCCCAGCCGTCGATGCGCTGGCCGTCCAGACAGACCTCGCCACTCAGGCGCGGTGCGCCGCGCGACCAGCCCAGCAGCGCATTGACCAGCGTGGACTTGCCCGCGCCGTTGGCGCCGACTACCCCGACGATCTCACCCCGCGTCAGATCGAGCGAGTGCAGGTCGAGCGCGCGGTTGCCGGCGTAGCTGGCCTGCAGCTGGCGCACGTGCAGCACGGGGCTTGTGTCGCCGCTCATGACGCCCGCCCCAGGTAGGCGTCGAGCACCTGCGGGTCTTGCCGCACCTGCGCCGGCGTGCCGTAAGCCAGGCGGCGGCCGAGGTCGAGCACGCAGATGCGGTCGGCCACCGCCATGATCAAGTCCATATGGTGTTCGATCACGACCAGCGCGACGCCGTCGCGTTTCAGCTTGAGCAGCAGTTGCACCAGCCGCTCCATGTCCTCGCCGCCCAGTCCGGCGGCGGGCTCGTCGAGCAGCAGCACGCTGGCGCCGTCGCCGAAGGCCAGCGCGATCGACAGCATGCGCTGCACGCCGTAAGGAATCTCCTTGGGGCGCAGCGCGTGGTAGGCGGCCGGGATGCCGAAGCGCAACAACTGCTGCGCGGCGTAGACCTGCGCCGCACTGCGGCGACGTGCTGCCGCCAGTGGCCGCAGCACGCTGCCCAGCAGCCCGGCATGGGCGCGCGCGCCGAGCACGGCCACCAGGTTGTCGAGCACGCTCAAGTCCTCGAAGAAGGCGTTCTGCTGAAAGGCGCGCTTCAGCCCCAGCGCCGCCAAGCCGTAAGGCGGCACATCGCTGACGTCATGGCCGGCCAGGCTGACCCGGCCCTGGCGCGACACCAGCGCGGTGGTGGCCTCGTAGCAGGTGCTCTTGCCGGCGCCGTTCGGGCCGATGATGCCCAGCAGTTCACCCGGATGCACCTCCCAGCTCACATCGTCCAGCGCGACGAGTGCGCCGTAGCGCACGCCCAGACCCTCGACACGCAGTGCCGGTGATGGCGCCGCCCTGGCGGTACTTGCCAATGCCATGTCAGTCCTCTATGGCGCCAGGCGCCACCCGCGAAGCGCGAAACGGGCGGGGCCAAGCAAACGCCGCGGAACCGGCTTCGCCGGGCCGCTGGCGTTGCCCCCTTGAGGGGGCGCGCGAAGCGCGTAGGGGGTGGGTCAAGGACTCACGGCGATCTTGCCGCCCTGGACGTTGAACAGGTAGTGGCGTGAGCCGAGCTGGCCATTCGGCTCGAAGCTGACGTCGCCCATCACCGTGCCCTTGAAACTGCCGCCGCGGATGCGCTTGGCGATCGCCGCGCGGTCCAGCGTCTTCAGCTCGTTGGCCGCCATCGCCCACACCTGCAGCGCGGTGGCGCCCAGCGCCATGAACTTGTCGGGCGTGTACTTGAACATCTCCTGGCTCTTGGCGACGAAGCGCTGGTTGGCCGGGTTGGACGCGAAGGGTTCGACCGCCGGGAAATAGATATCGGCGCCGATCAGGCCGTTGGCCGCGTCACCGGCCACCTCGATCACGCTGGGCGCCACCGTGCCCACGGCAGCGACCAGCTTGCCGGGCAGCCTGGACTGGCGGGCCTGGCGTATCGTGGCCGGCATGCCAAGGCCCTCATTGGCATTGATGGCCACGGTGAGGTCGGGCTTGGCGGCCACCACGTTGGTCATCGCGACCCGGAAGTCGGCCTGCGTGAACGGAAACTTCTCCTCGGCCACTTTCTCGTAGGTCCAGTTCAGGCGCTTGAGCTCGCCCTCTATCGAGGCCTGCGCGCCGTTGCCGTAGGCGTCGTTCTGGGTCAGGAAGGCGACACGCTTGGCCTTGGCGATGTTGGCGATGTAGTTGGCGATCACCGCGCCGTCCTGCGAGTTCGAGCTGTTCAGGCGCACCGCCATCGGGTTGCCCTCGCCGGACAGGATGGCATCGGCCTTGGAGATGGCGGTGATGTCGAGCACGCCGGCGCGCGACAGCACCGGCTGCATCGCCAGCGTGACGGGGCTGTTCCAGCCTTCGATGACCACGGCCACGCCGGCGCTGACCAGTTCAGTGGCGCGCGACACGCCCACCGCGGGCGTCGACTCGTCGTCGCGCGAGACGATCTCGATCTTGCGGCCCAGCACGCCACCGGCGTCATTGATCATCGCCGCCATCACGTTGATGGCGTTGGTCACATGCTGGCCCTGCGGTCCGGCGCCGCCCGACAGCGGCAGGATCACGCCGACCTTCACGGTGTTCTGCGCCGCGGCAACCAGCGGCAGTGCCAGCAGGCTGGCCGCAATCCATGTACGAATCAGCTTCATCAAGGTGTCTCCTGGTGTGGGGTCATACGCCATCGGCCAATGACCATGGTCCGCAGTTCTATCGACCGCCAGCCCGGGAAGCACAGTACCACCCGGTATGTGACGGCGTCAATGCGGGCGAAACCACCCCTCCCGGGGAAACACTGATCCCTCGTGAGACGACGCCATCCTGCGCTCGGGCAAGCCGCCATTGCATCGATACCCACCGGTATGTAGCATCGCTTTTGGCATCGCGAACCCCAGGAACAGCATTCCCATGAAGACAGAAATCCACTTCGGCCACCGCATGAAACTGGTTCACCGCGCCAGCCTCGAGGTCCGGCCGTGAGCGCAGTCGGCCAGGGCTTGTTGTCCAACATCCGGGTGCTCGACCTGAGCCGCATCCTGTCCGGCCCCTGGGCCACCCAACTGCTTGGCGACCTGGGCGCCGACGTCATCAAGGTCGAGCGGCCCGGCAGCGGCGACGACGTGCGCGAACAGGGTGCGCGCCTGAAGGACAGTGCCGGCCAGGACACCGACGAGCGATCGACCTTCCTGTCGGCCAACCGTGCCAAGCGCTCGATCACCGTCGACATGGCCCAGCCCGAGGGCCAGGCCCTGATCCGCCGGCTGGCCGCGCTGTCCGACGTGGTGGTGGAGAACTTCAAGAGCGGCGACCTGGCGCGCTACGGGTTGGACTACGCCGCGCTCAGCGCGGTGAACCCGCGCCTGGTGTACTGCTCGATCACCGGTTTCGGCCAGACCGGGCCTTATGCGCAGATGCCCGGCTACGACCTGATCTTCCAGGCCATGGGCGGCGTGATGAGCCTGACCGGCGTGCCCGATGGCCAGCCCGGCGCCGGCCCGCAGCGTGCCGGCTTTCCGGTGTCGGACCTGACGGCCGGCTTCTACGCCACCATCGGCGTGCTGGCCGCGCTGCACCACCGCGACGCGGTGTCGGGCAAGGGCCAGCATATCGACCTGTCGCTGCTCGACGCGCAGGTGGCTGCGGTGTCGCCAATGGCGATGAGCTACCTGGTGGCCGGCCAGTTGCCGGTGCGCTCGGGGCTGAGCTCGCAACTCACCGCGCCCTATGGCGACTTCGATTGCGCCGACGGCAAGATCCTGGTGGCAGTGGCCAACAACAAGCAGTTTGCCGCGCTGTGCCGGGTGATAGGCCAGCCCGGGTTGGCGGCCGACCCGCGCTTTGCCTCCACCCCGCAGCGGGTGGCGAACCGGGCCGAGCTGCAGCGCCTGATCGGCGAGGTGCTGAAGACCCAGCCGATAGCGCATTGGATGCCGCTGCTGCGCGAGGCCGTGGTGCCCAGCGGGCCCATCCACGACTTCCGCCAGGTCTTCGACGACCCGCAGATCCGCCACCGTGGCCTGGTCAAGACGCTGGCGCACCCGCTGTCGGGCACGCTGGCGGTGGTGGGCAACCCGCTCAACTTCTCTGACACGCCGATCACCTACGACCGGCCGCCGCCGCTGCTGGGTGAGCACACGGTCGAACTGCTGCGCGACCTGCTGGGCCTGGACGAAGCCGAGATCGACGGGCTCGCGCAGCGCGGGGTGATCGGGTAAGCGGGTAAGCGGGTAAGCGGGTCAGGGGCGCCGCCGACAGACGGTCCATCGGCGGGCCATCGACCCGGCGCCGGCTCACTCGGCCTTGATGTTCAGCCGCTTGATCAGATCGCCCCAGAGCTGGCGCTGCTCCAGCGTGGTGGCGCGCAGCTCGGCCGGCGACCCTGACTTGGCCTCGTTGCCGATCTTGCGCATGCTGTCGCCAAAGGACGCCGAACTGGTGATTTTCCGCAGCGCCGCGCTGAGCTTGTCGACCACCGGTTTGGGCGTGCCCAGCGGCGCGAACACCGCGTACCAGGTCTCGCCGACGACGGACGGGTAGCCCAGTTCGCGGAAGGTGGGCACCTCGGGCATCAGCGGCAGGCGCTCCTGGCTCAGCACGGCCAGCGCGCGGTACTGGCCGGCGTTGACGTTGGGCACGGCGCTGGTCAGCGCCTCGACGTTGGAGTCGATCACGCCGCCGATCATGTCCATCGTCGCCGGTGCCGCGCCCTTGTAATGCACCTGGGTCAGCTTGACGTCGAGCCCGGTGGCGATCAGCTCGCCCAGCAGGTGAACCATGCTGCCCTGGCCATTGGTGGCGTTGTTGATCTTGCCCGGGTTGGCCTTGGCATAGGCGGCGTACTCCTTGAGCGTCCGGGCCGGGAAGTCCTTCTTGACGACGAAGGCGAAAGGCACGGTGGCCACCGGCGCCACGGGCTCGAAGTCGTCGAGCTTGTAGGCCAGCTTGTCGTTGAAGTTCGGGATCACCGTGAAGGTGGTGCCCGCCGACAGCAGCAAGGTGTAGCCGTCCTTGGGCGCACGCGCGACGAAGGTGGCGCCGATCGCGGTGGCCGCGCCGGCCTTGTTCTCGACGACGAAGGTCTGGCCCAGTTCCTCACGCAGGCGCTGGGCGAGTTGGCGGCCGACGACGTCGCTGGTGCCACCGGGCGGGTAGGGCACGACGAGCGAGACGGGTTTGTTCGGCCAGGCGTCCTGGGCCTGCGCCAAGCCGGGCAGCAGGGCCAGCGCGCCGGCCAGTGCCATTGCCTTCAATTCAGTTCTCAAGCGTGTCTCCTGTGGGTTTTGTGGGGGTCGGACGGAGGGCGCCGGCGTGGCTGGCGGTGTGGCTGGCGGGCCCAGCGCGCCCAGCCCTGGGTCAGGGCATGAACATACTCTTCGGTATGTGCCGAGGTCAATCGACATCATCCCGGATGTCGGCGCCATCCCTGGCCTGGCTGCCATGCCAGGCGTCGACCGCCTGTCACGTTGGCGAATCCGGGGCTTGGGGATGGTCCCTGGACCGTTCGACACCGGTGGCCGATAGAGTGGGCCGTTCCCTCCCGCCTACCCGCACGGTGTCGCCACCGGGCCTGCCGTCATGGACTTTCCTGCACTGCTCACCGTTGATGCCTTCATCCGCCACTGGGCCGCAGACCGGCCGACGCGGCCTGCGATGGTGGGCGAGCGGCAGATCGACTTTGCCGAACTCGACTTCAGCACGCGCCGCGTGGCGGCTGCGCTGCAAGCCGCTGGCATCCAGCGCGGCGACCGCATCGCCTGGTTGGGCAAGAACTCGGTGCTGTACTTCACCCTGCTGTTTGGCGCCGCCCGCATCGGCGTGGTGATGGCCCCGGTAGGCTGGCGCCTGGCCGCGCCCGAGCGGCACTACATCGTCGACGACACCGAGGCCAAGCTGCTACTCGCCGGCGACGGTTTTGCCGACGATGCGCGCGCGATGGCCTCGGACCTGCCCCATGTCCAGCGGGTGCTGTCGGCCGACGAGGCCTGGGCCTGGATAGACGCCAGCGCGCCGGGCGAGTTCACGCCCAGCGCCGCCGACGACGCCATCCTGCAGCTCTACACCTCGGGCACCACCGGCCATCCCAAGGGGGTGGAACTGTCGAACCGCAACCTGTTCGGCCTGCGCCTGGCGGCCCAGCAGGCCAAGCTGCCCTGGGCCTTCTGGGACGACGGCGAGGTGGTGATGGTGGCCATGCCCTGCGCGCATATCGGCGGCACCGGCCTGGGCTTCATGGCGCTGGCCGGCGGCGTGTGCGGCTGCGTGATGGCCGAGTTCACGCCCGACGGCGTGTTCGATGCCATCGAGCGCGAGGGCGTGACCCGCTTCTTCGCCGTGCCCGCGGCGCTGCAGATGCTGGTCAACCACCCGCGCTGCGCCAAGACCGACTTCAGCCGCCTGAAGTACATCTTCTACGGCGCGGCGCCGATCCCGCTGGAACTGCTGCGCCAATGCGTCAAGGCTTTCGGCTGCCAGTTCGCCCAGGCCTATGGCATGACCGAGACCACCGGCACCGTGGTGATGCTGCCGCCCGAAGACCATGACCCGAACGGCAGCCCGCGCATGCGCGCCGCCGGCAAGCCGGTGCCAGGCGTCGAAGTCAAGATCGTCGGCGTCGACGGGCTGACCGTGCCGACCGGTGAGGTGGGTGAGATCGTGACCCGCTCATCGAACAACATGCTGGGCTACTGGAAGCAGCCCGAGGCCACCGCCCGCGCCAAGACCGCCGATGGCTGGGTCTACACCGGCGACGCCGGCTATATGGACGCCGACGGCTATGTCTACATCCACGACCGGCTGAAGGACATGATCATCAGCGGCGGCGAGAACGTCTACCCGGCCGAGGTCGAGAGCGCGATCTATGGCCACCCCGACGTGGCCGACGTCGCGGTGATCGGCGTGCCCGACGCCACCTGGGGCGAGGCGGTGAAGGCGGTTTGCGTGCCCCGGCCCGGCCACCAGGTCGACGCGGCCAGCGTCATCGCCTGGGCGCGCGAGCGCATTGCCGGCTTCAAGGTGCCCAAGAGCGTGGACGTGATCCCCGAGCTGCCGCGCAACCCGACCGGCAAGGTCTTGCGCCGCTCGCTGCGCGCGCCCTACTGGGAGGGGCGCGACCGGCAGGTCAACTGACGCTGGCGAGCGTCGGGGATGGCGCTCAGTCGCGCAGCGCGAAGCCGACCCAGGCTTCGAGCTGCTGCAGCGCGACGTCGGGGTCCTCGACCTTGATCGTGCGCATGCCCATCAGGCGCGCGGGCTTGAGGTTGACGCCGAGGTCGTCGAGGAACACCGCGCGCTCGGGCGCCACGTCCAGCGCCTCGCACATCATCCGGTAGATCGCCGGGTCGGGCTTGCGGACCCCGGCTTTCGAGCTTTCGATCACCTGGTGAAAGATCGCCATCACCTCATCGCGGCCGGAGGGGTTCAGCCCCGCCGAGTCCGGGCTGGCGACGTTGTTGGTGATCAGGCCTATCTTCAGTCGGGGCTTGAGCCGGCGCAGCGCTTCGACCATCGCCGGGCGTATCGTGCCGCCCAGCAGGTCTATCACCTCGCGGCCGCGCACGGTCTGACCGAGCGCGGCGCATTCGTCGGCAAAGGCCTGGTCGAAGCCCTGCAGGTCGATGTCGTTGCGCTCGAACCGCGCCCAGGCGTTGTCGTGGTGGTTGGTCGCGTTGACGCCGCGCAGAAAGTCCTGCGGCAGCCCGCGCTCGGTCTCGAAGCGCCTGAACGACTCGAAGGGCGACGAACTGATGACGCCGCCGAAATCCCAGATCACTGCCTGAATGTCTTGTTCTTTCACCTTGTCTCCGCGCTGGCGAGGGGTTGACTGGGGTTCGCCGCCGCGCATTGTCGGGCCGGTGCCCTCGGCGCGGCTGTGCCGCAGGCGACGCGCTGGCGCGCTTGTGGTCGGCAGCAGAGGGCTATTCCGCGGCGACCTGCACCAGGCGTTTGCCTATCGCCTCGCCCTTCATCATGCCGATCAGCGCCGCCGGCGCCTGTTCTATGCCCTGCACGATGTCTTCCTGGAACACCAGCTCACCGCTGCGCAGCCAGGGCGCGACGCGCGCCTGGTAGGCCGCGAGCTTGTGGACATGGTCGTAGATGATGAAGCCGGTCATCGCGATCCGCTTGGTCAGCAGCGCCTGCAAGCCCTTGATGCCGGGGTCGTCGACCTCGTTGTAGGCCGAGATCATCCCGCAGACCGGGATTCTTGCGCCGACCCTGGCGTGGCGCAGCGCGGCTTCCAGCGTGCTGCCGCCAACGTTGTCGAAGTACAGGTCCAGGCCCTGCGGGCAGTGCTCGGCCAAGGCCTCGTCGATGCTGCCAGTCTTGTAGTTGAAGGCGGCGTCGAAACCGCAGCGGTCCCGCAGGAAATCGACCTTGTCGTCGCCGCCGGCCGAGCCGACCACACGCGCGCCGGCGCGCTTGGCGAACTGCCCGGCCAGTTGGCCGACCGTGCCCGCGGCCGAGGAGATGTAGGCCGTGTCGCCGGGCGCGGGCTGGCCGATCTCGATCGCGCCGACCCAGGCCGTCAGCCCGGGCATGCCCAGCACCGATACCGCGTGGCTGATCCGGCCCAGCGTCGTGTCGATCTTGTGCAGGCCCTCGCCGCGTGGCACGACGCTGCGCAGCGCCCAGTCGAGAAAGCCCCAGACCACATCACCGACGGCGAAGCGGCTGTTGCCGGACGCGATCACCCGCGCCACAACGCGCGACACGATGGGCTTGCCGATCTCGAAGCCCGGGGCATAGGACGGCCCGGCATTCATGCGGCCGCGCAGGTAGGGGTCGGTGGAGAGGTAGATCGCCTCCAGCAGCACATCGCCGGGGCCGCCGACCGGCTCGGCGCAGTCCTGGACCGCGAAACAGGATTCATCGACCCAGCCTGAGGGACGTTTGGTCAGCACGATGCGAGTGTTCATGCGGCAATGTAGCTTGAGTTCTGCGGGTGGCGCCGCTGGGCCCGTCCATGCCCCCGCCCGCCACACCGCCCGTCACACCACCCACCACCCGCGCAGCGGACCCGCCTGATCCTTGTCGTCTTGCGCCGGCCCGATTCAGGCCCCGGCCAGCAGGGCCTCTATCGTCTGCTGCACCGCCAGCGCCTCGGCGAAGTCGGGCAAGCCATGGGGCCGGCCTTCGATCAACGCAACCCACTGCGTCAACTGGTCGACCTGGCCGCGCGTGCGCAACTCGGCGGCGTCGCCCAGTTTGTCCCACACCTCGCCGTGGCGTCGGCGGCAGACACCGAACCAGTCGCGCAGTTCGATCTCACCCAGGCTGCCGCGCAGCGTCATGCGGTTGAAGTCGTCGGCATCGCCACCGACGCCGGCCGCTACCGAGACCGGGATGCCGCCTGCGGTCATCTCGGCGCTGAGCCCGCTCTCGGCGCCGCGGCCGTCGGGCGGGTAGACCGGTCGGGAACTGCGCACCGCCGCTGGCCCCATCACGCGCTGCAACACGAAGACGAAGTGCGACAGCACTTCGCGCGTGAAACCGCCTTCGGCGCGCTGGCTCAGCCAGGCCCCGGCCGCCGCCTGCCAAGGGCGAGGCCAGGCGGCAAACGCCAGTTCGATGCGCAAGGCCTGGGCTTGGCCGAGCAGCCCCTCCGGTTGCTCGCGCCACGCGGCTTGCAGCGCCGCCAGCCCCGGCGACGAGGCGAGCGAGAAGTTCACGGCCGCGCGCTGCCCTTCTCGTGCGATCCGCTCAATCGTCAGGCGCGCGGCGTCGAAGTCGACCGTCAGCGGCTTTTCGCAGAAGACGGCGAGCCCGGCGTCGAACGCGCGGTTCGACAGCGTCATGTGCGGCGCCGGCGGCGTGGCGATGTAGAGCGAGTGCAGCCCAGGCGCGCTGATCAGCGCGTCGGCGTTGGCCGCTGCGGTCAGCTGCGGATAGGCGGTGAGCGTGCGTGCCACCGCCTGCGGGTCGTCGTCCCAGACCTGCGTGGCGCGCAGGCGCGCGTGGCCGTCCAGGCGCGCCAGCATGCGCTGGCCCATGACGCCGAGGCCGATGATTCCGACGTTGAATTGTTCTGGCATGGGGTTCGTGGGTTCGTGGGTCGGGTGGTGGGGGGATGTTCGGGCCAAGCCCGGGCAGGTTGGCCGGCTTCGCGAGCCCGCAGTCTGCGCGCGGCTAGAGGTCCGCCAGCACGCCGGTCGAGGTGGCTTCGGCCGCCAGCTTGCCTTCGGGGTTGTAGAGCGCGGCCTCGAGAAACACCACCCGCCTGCCGCGCCGGATCACGCGTCCCTCGACCCAGCCTTCACCCGGTCCCACCTTCTCGTAGAAGCTGACCTTGATCTCCAGGCTGAAGACGGTTTGGGCATGCCCGGTGTCGTGAATCACCGCGTGCGCCATCGCCGCATCGAGCCAGGCCGTGATGAAGCCGCCCTGGGCGATGGTGCCGTTGGTGTGGCAGTACTCGCGCCTGACCGTGAACCCGGCCTTCAAGGCCTTGCGCTCAGCGTCCCACCCGGTCACGTGGAAATTGCCCATCGATTCGCTCAGCGCCTTGCCTGAGCGGATGCTTGCATCCAGGTCGTCGTCCATTGATTTTCTTTGCTGTTGGAGGTTGGGCGATTGTCGACCCAGCCGCCCTTGCTCGCGGCCACCAGCCTGGCCAGATCCGTCGCACACCGCCCCGGCGCAATCCGCCCCTGTGCGCTGAGAATGGCGGGGGATTTTCCGGCCTTGGGCCACCCCGGCCCGCTTGTGGCCACAATCGGCGCGGGCAGCCGCTCGGCTGCTTCAAGTCCATCCCCCGCAACCCGGCGCCTTGCGCGCCCGCCTGGAGACTCACGCAACATGTTTTCGCACATCATGATCGGCACCAACCATCTGGACAAATCCAAGGCGTTCTACGACGCCGTGCTGGGCGCGCTGGGCGTGCCGGCCGGGGTGGTGGACCGCCACCGTGTCTTCTGGCGCACGCCGACCGGTGTTTTCTCGGTCAGCCTGCCCATCGACGGCCAGCCCGCCACCCTGGGCAACGGCAGCACCATAGGCTTTGCCTGCCAGTCGGCCGACCAGGCCGATGCCTGGCATGCCGCCGGCCTGGCCCATGGCGGCACCACCTGCGAAGACCCCCCGGGCGTGCGCGAGGGCGCCGGCGGCCCGCTCTACCTGGCCTACTTGCGCGACCCCGACGGCAACAAGATCTGCGGCCTGCACCGCATGCCCCGGGTCTGAGTCTGGCGTCCTTCCGACGCCGATGCGCCCTCCGCCGGAGGGCTTGGCCTTGCCGCAGTCGCGCAGCCATCTGCATGACCTCAGTGAACAGCCCTGACCCTTCTGCTCTCCCGCCTGAGATTTTCTCAGGAGGCTCCGCGGGTTGCAATTAATTTTTTAGGTTCAGTCGGAAAACGTCGGTGGGACGGAATCGGCTCGGCAAGGAAACGGCAAAGTTCGGGCCATGCGTCGCCATTTTCCCAGCAGACGGTCAGCAAGCGGCCAGGTTTATCGGCGAAGAATTCCTGGACATTGTCCGCATGCCATTGATACAGTTCGGTAGAGGATTTTATTCCGGCGTCGATATCGCTCAGGTAGCGCTCAATAAATTGGTTGATTGCCTTGTAGCCAGCACTTTTTTCTGCAATCAATTGCAGTTCATTGGCGGTTTTCATCCAATCCGCTGTGCTCGCGCGGAGCGTGAGTATGAATTTTGCATCGGGGTACCGCTCAAGGAGTTCCCGATAGACAAAATGCCAGGGCCATCCAACCGCGGCCTGGTATTCGGCGGCGCTGGAAACCAGATCATCCTTGTGGCCGGTTAATATATTATTTGTACTGTCGACATGATTGTGCGGTGCTGTATAATATAATATATCAAGACATTTGCTGAGTGTGGTGGTTCCGGATCCCTCCAAACCGATTCCAAAAACCTTTGGCTTTACTGCGGCCTTGGTCGGGGAGAAATTCAACGCGGTCTTGGCCGGGGCGACATTCTCGTGTGGAAATGCGATGCGTCCTGGAGTCGGCTGATCGAGAAAACGGCAGAGCTCCGGCCAGCCATCGCCATTCTCCCAGCAGACGGTCAACAGTCGGTGGCTTTGCGAGGCAAAAAATTCTGACACAGCGCTGTTGTGCGCCAGATAGGCATCTATCAATCCGGAGTGCCCCAGATAGGAGAACATATTGGGCAACTTTTGGGTCAAATCCACCGGCGTGTCCCGATAAGCCCGATTCTCGGGCCGAGAATTGTGTTTGCGCAGACTTTCTCGCCACGCTTCCGGGCTTTTGCGGACGGTTAGAACGAACCGCGCATCCGGGTATTTATCCGCCAACTCACGGTAGATCAGGCACCATGGCAAGTCGCGCGCGGAATCCATTGTTTCAGTCTTTTTCAGCACGTCAGACAGGCGCCCATTCACCAGATCGACGAAGGCTGGATAATCAAAATCCAGGCGTCTGTAACCAAGGATGTCGAGGCATTTTCCGAGCGAGGTGGTGCCGGTTTTCGGCAAGCCAATACCGAAAATTTTTGGACGATAAGGAGCGATCGCCGGCAGCACAAATTTCAATGCAGCCGTCACGGCGCTATTTTTCGATAGCAACAATTTGCGCAGCGAGAGGGAAAATCTCACAGAAACTCCAGCAAAAAACAGCAAGGAATGAGTATTTAAATCTCAAAAGACATTTTTCCGCCAATGCGCCCCTGCGCGCGTCCTCCGGCACGGCCCAATGCGGCCTTTGGGGCTGGCGCGAGCGATTCAGTGTAGACGGTGCAGTCTGGATGCACCTGTCGTGAGCATTTCATCCACGAGTCGGCGGACGACTCGGTATTCGGTCCGTGGACCCACCACGAGTGCCTGGCGGGCCACAGTGGGTCGTCCACGCTGTCCCGGCATGACCCGATCGCCGCGGTCGAGTTGCTGAAGCTGAAGCCGGCCTGAAGCTCAGCCTGCGGCCAGCGCCCAGGGGGCTCGAACGGCCCGGTGGAGCGCGCGGTCCAGCACCGCGGCATACAGCGCGACGACAGACGCCGGATCACCTAGGTTGCCGACCCATCATCTTGCGCACCCCGTTGGGCACCCAGCGCAGGTCGTCTCGGAAGAAGTTGACCAGGCCGGACCGAAACAGCAGCAGGTGCAGCGCCAGCAGCGGCAGGTGGTCGGTCGGGCCGCTGCAGCACCAGGGCCAGCAGGGTCAGCACCGGAAACCAGTCGGTGTAGTAGTCCCCGAGCAGGCGGGAGCCGTAGTCGCAAGTCGCGCACCCGCACGGCCGGTGTCAGCGCCCAGGGCCAGCAGCGTGCGGCTCAGCGGCCAGTCCGTCGGGCCGATGGCCAGCAGCAGGTAGACCTGCGCCATCACCGGCGCGGCCTTGTCGTTCCACCAGAGCTCGCTCCTGATCAGGCGGCGGACATCGACCATGGGTGCTCCTCCAGCCACAAGGCCAGGACCAGCAGGCTCCAGGTCTGCTGGTTGTCCTGCGCCAGGAAAGGTTGAACCGCCTCGGGGCCTAGCACTGCGCAAGCGCGGCACGGCCTCGGCCATGTCCAGGTCCGGTGTGACCGCCGGCGGCTCCCGGTAGCGGCTCAGTGTCACGCGGCCGTCCTGCCAATGCAGCCTGTGCGCCGGTGGCATGACCCGGACATTCGCGTAGCTGGACTGCGCGGGACGCACATGCAGCCTGGTGCGGTACTGGCTGAGCGCGGGCCGACTGAGCACCGGCTGCACCAGGCCGCTGGCCAGCAGCGACTTGACGCCGGCCAGATCGACCACGCCCAGCCGCGCAGAACCCAGGGTGAAGCGGCCCGCGTGCCAAGTCGACTTGAGGGTGGATGAGATCAAGTGGGTGGTCATCAGAAAGTCATCTGCCTTGCCGAGGTTGCAGCGCCGGCGGCCGACGCAGGTCGCTGCCGGAAGTACTTGAAATACTGAAAGTACTGGAAGTGCCGCAAGCGCAGATTGTCGCGCTCGCCGTCGCGGCGCGGCGACTGCCCGCTGGCCCGCGAGCGCGTCACTGCGGATCCTGCTGGTAGAGCGCCACGGCTTGCCGGGCGATGTCGACATGCCTGTGGCGGCGGACCACGGTGTCGCGCGCGCCACGCCCCAGGCGCTGGCGCAGCGCGGCATCATCGAGCAGGCGGCCCACGCAGCGCGCGAAGTCCTCGGGGTCACCGGTCGTCGCCAGCAACCCGTCCTCGCCGTCGCTGATCAATTCGGGCATGCCGCCCTGGCGCGCTGCCACGACAGGCCGGCCTGCGGCCATGGCTTCGATCGCTGAATACGGGCAGTTCTCCCACAGGCTGGGCAACAAGAACACGTCGCAGCGTCGCACTAGCTCGCGAATCTCTCCTATCGGCCGGTGCCCCACATGGTGCAGTGAACCGCGCAGGCGCAGGCCGTCCAGCGCTGGCAGCACCTCGCGCTTCAGGTGCCCGAACAGGTCGTCGCCCGCCAGCACCAGGCTGACATCGTGCGTCTGCAGCAGACGTGCCGCGATGCGGCCGAACAGGCTGGCGCCCTTGCGTTTTTCCAGGCGTCCGGTGAACAGCACCACCGCGCGGTCGGTCGGCAGGCCCAGTGTTCGCCACAGACCGTCATCGGCCTGCGCGGCATCGAACCACGCGAGGTCCAGGCCGTTGCTGATGACCTGCGGGCTGCTGGCCAGACCCACGGCGCGCGCCGTCTCCTGCGCGACGAAGCGTGAGCAGGCGCTCAGCCGCCTTGTACGTTGCATGGCCTGTCGCTCCACCCACGCGCACCAGCGCATGTCGCGGGACCGCACCTCATAGAAGGGCATGATCAACTGGGCGGGCGAGTGCAACCGGACCACGCAGCGCTCGGGCATGCGTCTGCTCAGCAGCGCGCCTTCGGCCCCGCATTCGGGCATCTCCAGCACATCAAAACGGTGCTGGCGTTGCAGCAGTGCCAGCCCGCGGGCCATGCTCCAGGCGTTCTGCAGCCGCTGGCTTGTCCACCTCCAGCCCAGCCGGCCCACGGCCCCCAGGCACTGCATCGCCGCATCGCCGGCCCAGAATCGGTGCACGAGCACGCCCTGGTCGTCCACCGTGTGCAGCGCCTGCGCCTGCCTGGCGCCCGCCAGCACATGGACCTCGTGGCCGAGCTGGTGCAAGCCCCTGGCGTGGTGCCATGTGTAGGTGCCGATGCCGCCAAAACCTGTCTGCGGCGGGTATTCATGGGACAGCAGCGCGATCTTCATGCGCGACCCTCACGGCCAAGGCCGATGGCGGACCGTCGGACGGCTTCGTGCACGGCGGCGTGAAAAGGCTGTTCGCAGGTGACGACATCAAATTCTTGCCTGGCGCGCCGTGCGGCAGCTTCGCCCAGCGCCTGCACCAGCACCGGTGCCCCGGCGAGCCTGCTCAATGCGTTGGCCAGCGCTGGCGCATCGCGCTGCGCCACGATAAGCGCCTCGACGCCATCGTCGACGATCTCGGGGATGGACCCAGCATCGGTGGCCACGATCGCGCAACCGGCAGCCATGGCTTCCAGCAAGGCAGTCGGGATGCCGTCCTTGTCGCCGTTGGCCAGTTCGACGAAGGGTGCCACGAAGGCATCTGCGATGCCCAGTTCGTGGCGAATCTGCCGGCTGTCGCACTGGCCGAGGAACTGTACCCGCTCGTCCAGCGCCAGCGCGCTGACCTGGGTGCGCAGTGCTGCGGCGTAGGCTGCAGCGGTCATGCTGTGAGCATCGGGCGCACCCAGGATGCGCAACTGCACCGAAAGGCCCTGTTTCTGCAGCAGTGCCAGTGCATCGATCAGGTACTCCAGGCCTTTCTTCGGGTCCAGGCGACACGCGCTGACCAGCCGCAGGCCCGCGGACCTTGGGGCAGCGCGCCGGTGCGGCGCGAAACTGGCGGTGTCCACCGCATTGGGTTTGACCAGCAGGCTGGACAGGGGTCCGCCATGCAGTGCCGCCAGCTCCTGACCAATGCGCCTGCTGGCCGCGATGGTCACTGCACTGCCGGCCAACTGCAGGCGGACGGCCTTCAACGGATAGTCGTCCAGCACATGGTCGGCGTAGCAGCTGATGCCGCGCGGCAGACCGAGCAGGCTGGCGGCGACCCAGACGAACAGCGACTGCTCGTAGAAGAAGTAGCTGTGCAGATAGTCGGCTCGCCAGGCCTGCGCCGCGCGCGCGAACGAGAAAGCCTGGAGCACATGGTCATGCTGCAGCAGCGCGGCGTCCGCCAACCCGGTGGCGGCCCCCAGTGTTTGCAGCAACCGCTCGACTCCAGCGGGGTCGCGCGATCGGAAATAGTGCAGGTCTGCCGCCCCGCACAGCCGATGCAGGATGAGCCGGCGGCGCCGCCGCCACAGCAACGCGCAAGGGTGGGCCAACTCGCTGCGCGGCCGGGTCTGTGCATGAAAGAAACGCAGTTCGAATCCGGCGCCGGCCAGCGCCGCAGCTTCCTGTTGCACGAAGGTCTGGGAATAGATCGGGAAATGCCAGCAGGCGGTGGCGATCACGCGTGGCGGCGCGGGCCGGCCGGTCAGGCGGGCAAGTGCGATGGCCTGCCAGGCCTCCAGGCGCAGCCGCAGCAGCACGGCGGCATGCAGGAACTGCAGCGCCGCATGCTCGCACCGAGGCCACCGGCCTCGCCAGGATCGAAGCAGCTTCATCTTGCTTGCCGCACCAGGGGCAGCACCCAAGTAAATACAGGCTCGGTGAATAATGGAAATCGCCGGCAATCAGGCGGCGACAGCTCGGGTTCGAACCGGGCCCCGACCCAGCCTAGCCGCGGCATGCTGGGCGAGCGCAGCAGGCCGTCCGCGACAGGTTCGGATGCCGGCGAGTCCAGCGGGCGGCGTTGCTGCCGGTCTTCACGACGCAGGCTGCCGCAGGCGTGCACTTCCGACACCGTGCATCGGCGGCCACAGCGGCTGTCTATGGGGCTGAGCACGGGTTCCGGTCCGTAGGCCCGCTGCCGCATCATGCGCGCTCATCCCAGCTTGGCGCACGCAGGTCAACCTGCACGTTTACAAGGAAGGGACCCCGAGCACAGTCGCGTGCATCCTGTCCTTCGCCCTTGCCCTCATTTTGCGCGATGCCGCGGCCACGCCAGCGCCGACTCAGGATGCGCTCGTAGGGCATCAGCGGCTCGGGCAGGCTGGCGGCGTCATAGCATTGGCCGGCATCCAGGCGCAACGAAGTGGCTGCGGCATACCGAATGGTCAGCAGCCTGCGCGCCAGCAGCCGAGCCAATGCGGGCAGGCTGGCGAGCACCGTCGATGGCATGCGTGCCCGCAGTATCCAGCCCAGCGCCTCCAGCGGCCTGCCTAACCAGAACGCCACACCCGCCAAGTGCAGGGCGAACTGCCCGAGCCCGGCCTGGCAGACCGAGGGCGGCCAGGCCGGCTGACGCCGCGCCAGTTCGGCCAGCACCAGACGCCCGGAGCGCCACATCGCGGCGCAGCCTGACGACATCGAGCCGCCGTGGCGGCGGTAGCCCACCAGGACCTCGGGCACGCAGACCACCTCGTGGTGCTGGGCCACGCGCAGCAGCAGGTCCCAGTCCTCACAGCCCTGGGCGTCCAGATCGCGTAAACGGGTTTCATAGCCGAACTGTGGGCCGGAGTGGAGCAACGCACTGCGGCGGAACACCGGGACGCTGGCGCAGCCGATGAAATTGACCTCGGCCAGACGCTGAAACACGAGACCCTCTTCACGCCAGGGCGGCGAGCTGTCCAACACAGCGCCCTGGCCATCCACCGTAGCCCACCAGCAATAGGCCATTCCGGCGCCCGGGCCTGCCTGTTGCAGCCGCGCCACCATCCGCGCCAGCTTTGCCGGCGCCCACAGGTCGTCAGCGTCCAGGGGCGCCAGAAATTCACCGCGCGCCAGCCGGAGCCCATGGTTGCGCGCCGCTGCCACGCCCGCATTGACCTGGCGCACCAGCCTCACGCGGCCATCGGTGGCGGCGATTTGTTCGACGATGCGGGGTGTGTCATCGATGGAGCCGTCGTCAACGACGATCAGTTCGAGTTGTCGGTGGGTCTGCGCCAGCACGCTGGCCAGGGTCTGTGCGAGCGTGGCCTCGGCGTTGTAAGCCGCCACCACCACCGACACCAGACCCGTGTGAGGCGGTACCAAGCCGCGCGCCATCGGCGGAGCGGGTAAGTTGCCGGGCTGTGCCGCCTGGTCGGCGCTTGCCGATAGCGACACCGCTGGGTGTGCGCGTCGGCGACCCAGCCGCGCCATTGCTGCCACGGCCACACGCCGCACCAGGGCGCGGCGATACCCCGCGGTGCAGCGCCCCAGCCAAGGCAACAGGCGCATGTGCGACTGCAGGACCGCGAGTGCCATGGCGGAAAGTTGCGGCCTGGGTGGCGCAGGCGCCAGCGCTGAGGCATTCATCCGCCCCAGCACGCCGGGGTAACACAGCCATGCCCGTGGAGCCGATCCCAGCCCCACGGACAGGCGATCGGCCAGCGCGGCGTCAGGCCATGGCACCGGCCGATCGGTGGGCAGTGCCATCGACTGCGCCAATGCTGGGCGCAGCACCAACAGCGGCATGATCCGGCCATCGTCCGCGTGCAGCGGGGGTCTGGAGGCATCGGGCAGCAGCAGGTGTTGGCCCTCATCCAGCATCACCCAGCCGACAATCAACTGGCAGGCAGGGTGCTGCGAAAATACATCGTCACAGCGCGCTTGCAGATCCGGCGCGGCCTGCAGGTTCGGGTGCGCAAGCACTGTGGCCTGCAGCGAGGCGGAGGAATGGCTTCGATGGGTCATATGCAGCGTGGTGGATCTGTCCACCACGCTGCGCCTGAAAGCCATTTGCGCGGCCAGCACGGCGTCGGTACCGCACAGGGTCTGGATGCGGGCTGCGGCAGCGTGGCCCATCTCGCGGCGCCGTGCCGCAGGCGTGGCCAGCGCGCACCGCAGCGCTTCGGCCAGTCCGGCCGGCGTTCCCGCTGTCGCCACCCAGCCGCTGCGGCCGGCTTCGACCATCTCCGCCATGCCGCCGTTGGGCGCAACGATCACCGGCAGGCCGCCGCGCATCGCTTCCATGCAACTGTAGGGAAAGTTCTCCCAGCGTGACGGCACGACAGCCGCACTGCACCTCGCCTGCAGCGCGCGCATCCCGGTGGCGTCCAGGTTGCCGTGGAACACCAACTGAGCGCGACGCGTGGGGGGCAGGCACTGTCGCATCTTCCGCAATACCGACCCCTCGCCGGTCACCTGGACCGGCGTGTCGCCGCCGGCAAAGTGCGCCCGCAGCGATGGCTGCTCGGCAGCGACCCGAGCTACCGCCTGTGCCCACTCCAGCACACCCTTGCGCAACTCCAACCGGCCCACATGGCACACCGCCGCCCGGCTCCAGACCTCGGGTGGGCGGGCCACCAGTTCGCCCGGCCCCAGGGGATACCGGATGACCGTGATGCGGTCGGCAGGAAACTGCAGGCGTGCGGCCGTCTCCTGCGCGATGAAGTGGCTGGGCGCGAGCACGGCATCGGCCAGGCGGATCGACAAGGCTTCCAGCGCCAGCGCGGGCGCGTGGTCGGCCACGGCCTTGTTCCAGTGGTTGGCCTCGAAGATCATCTCGGTGCTGGAGTGCAGGTGCACGATGCAAGGCGGACGCCGCCTGGGCCCCAGGCCTGCCGCCCGGCGCGACTGCAGTTGCACGAGCGGTGCTTCCCAATCCTGAGCCTCGATGATGTCTATGCATTCCTCATCGATCAGCCGTTCCGCCAGCAGACCTGCCTGCCAGGCAAAGGCCTGAGAAGGCAAGCGCGTGTCGAGCAGCGCCCGCTGGGTCACCCCGGGCCGCGGTGCCCAGGCCAGGCCGTCGGGTGCACACAAGGGCTCATCCAGGCTCACACGGTGGACCGTCAGACGGCCGTCGTGCGTGATCTCGCGCAGCCGCGGTGCCCCGGCCCAGCGGTGACCGATGACATGCACGGTCTCGCCGGCAAGGGCCAGCGCCTCGCACATCTGGCGAACATAAGTTCCGATACCGCCTGGCAGGTAGGCTGAAGGAGGGTATTCGCGACAAATGAAGAGATGTACCATTGCGTGTTTATCGAGGGTCGATCGCGGGTCGCGTGTCAAGCCGCGTCGGCCCCAGGGTTGTGTCACTCAGACCAATGGTCGACTCGGCAAGGCCGCGCAGCTGTCGGTGCAGATGCGCCCAGTGCCGCAACTCGAGCGCAACGGCGCTCTCCACCCCCCTTGGTCATTGTTCAGCAAGGTGCCGGCAAGAGCGGTGCTCAGGCGGTTGGTAAAGATCCCATTGGTGCGCACGCCGATGACATACAGCACCATAGGGCTGCAGCAAGACACCCACAGCAGCAGTGTTCTGTGCGGGTGCAGAGCACGCGCACTGCGCCGGGCCTGGCCCTCGTATTTTGGCGAGCCACCATGATGCAGCGCCGTCTCCTGGGCGTCGGTGAACTTGCCAGTGCGGGATGCTCCGCCACCTGCAACTTGACCAAACGGCTCGTCATCCGCATCAACATCTTCGGCAGACACATCGCGTGTGCGCTGCCGCCACCGGCGCCATGCTGCCACGATGGCCGTTTGCCGTTTGCCGTTTGCCGTTTGCCGTTTGCCGTTTGCCGGCGCCTGTTCCAATCGATCACGCGCAACCCTCAAGTCCTCAAGCGCACATTTGAGCAGACCGCGTATAACGATGTCTGGCCGCACGATTCGACAATATTAATTTATCTGAAAAATATCGTTGTTTACTGATTTAACTATATTTTAGCATTCTGCACCATCACTCAGCGCTGCGAAGAGCAGCAGCGCCATCGCAGAGTGGCCGTCCTCAAGCGTCCCGTCGCAGGTCTCGGCCTTGACCTCGGTCCAACCACCGTGCCGGCATGAAGTCCGACTCAGGACGAGTCGTCTTCTGACGAGGTAGACCTTTCAATAAACGAAAAACGCATAAGCATCATGGAAATGAATCGTTCTTTGCGCTGACTGGCGGCGGAACAATGGCAGGCCAACCCCTCCGCCGGCCCATGGCCGCTGCCCACCGTGAACTTTCAGCAACTGCGCTCCGTGCGCGAGGCCATACGCCAGGGCTTCAACCTCACCGAGGTGGCGGCGGTCCTGCACACCTCGCAGCCTGGCGTGAGCCGGCAGATCCGGGAACTCGAGGACGAGCTAGGCATCGAGATCTTCGTTCGGGCCGGCAAGCGCCTGACCGGGCTGACAGCGCCGGGCGAGACCGTGCTGCCCATCGTCGAGCGCCTGCTGCAGGAGTGCGACAACCTGCAGCGCGCGGGTGCGGACTTCGCGCGCAGCGGCGTGGGCGCGCTGACGATTGCCGCGACGCATTCCCAAGCGCGCTACGCCTTGCCCGCCGCGGTGCGCGACTTCCGGGCCAACCATCCGCTGGTGCAACTGCATTTGCACCAGGGCACACCGCAGCAGGTGGCGGCGATGTTGCGCGAGGGCCAAGCCGACATCGGCATCGCCACCGAGGCGCTGGCGCAGTACGCCGATTTGCTGGCCTTGCCCTGCTACCGCTGGACCCACACCATCGTCGTGCCACCGGGTCATCCACTGGACGATGACCGTCTGGCGGGCCGAACGGTGTCGCTGCAGCGGCTGAGCGAGTTTCCGCTGATCACCTACGAGTCGGGCTACACCGGTCGCTCGCACATCGACGACGCGTTCACCAAGGCCGGGCTGACGCCCGAGATCGTGCTGGTGGCGATGGACGCCGATGTCATCAAGACCTATGTCGAGCTCGGCATGGGCGTGGGCATCGTCGCGGCCATCGCCTTCGACGACGAACGCGACCTGCACCTGCGGGCCCTCGATGCCCGCCACCTGTTTGCGGCCAACATGACCCGGCTCGCGATCCGGCGCGGCAGTTATCTGCGCGACTATGTCTACGCCTTCATCACCACCTTCGCACCGCCACTGACGCAGCCGCTGGTGCAGCGGGCGCTGCAATCGGCGCCGGGCCAGGATTTCGACATCTAGCTGGCGCGCCGCCAGGCGCTTGGTCGCAGTTGCGCCTCAGGTCGCGGCCCGCGGACCGTCCAGCACCTGCGTCTCGCTGCCCCCGACGAAGCGGGTGACGCGGCGCGGCTTCAGAAAGGCACGCGACCCGGGCAACAGCTGCAGCGTCTGGCGCAATTGCTGCCAGCTCGCGCGTGGCAACTCGACGTCGACATAGCTGCCGTCGTCGCGCTTGAACTCCAGCCGGGTCACCGGCCCCAGCGTCAGCGCCTGCGACAGCTCGGCGCCCCAGGTGTGTTCGTCGGCCACGCCCACCACCTCCAGCTCATGCGGGCGCACATAGTGCACGTCGTCGACCGCGGCATCCACCGCCGCGCCGCCGGGCGAATTCGACAAGTGGCCGGTGCGGCCGTGGAACAGGTTGACGTCGCCCAGAAACTGCAGCACGAAGGGTGTGGCCGGGTGGTCGTAGACGGCGTCGGGTGTGCCCACCTGCTCGATGCGGCCCTTGTTCATCACGACGATGCGGTCGGAGACCTCCATCGCCTCGTCCTGGTCGTGGGTGACGAAGACGCTGGTGACATGCATCTCGTCGTGCAACCGGCGCAGCCAGCGCCGCAACTCCTTGCGCACCTTGGCGTCGAGCGCACCAAAGGGTTCGTCGAGCAGCAACACCTTGGGCTCGACCGCCAGCGCCCGGGCCAGCGCGATGCGCTGGCGCTGGCCGCCCGACAACTGGTGCGGGTAGCGGTCGGCGATCCAGTCCAACTGCACCAGCTTGAGCAGGTCGGTCACCTTGGCCTTGATCTCTCGGTCGGCCGGCCGCGTGGCCTTAGGCCGCACACGCAGCCCGAAGGCGACGTTCTCGAAGATCGTCATCTGCGGGAACAGCGCGTAATGCTGGAACACGAAGCCGACCTGGCGCTCGCGCACATCGGTGTGGGTGGCGTCCTCGCCGTGGAACAGCACGCTGCCCGAATCGGGTGCCTCCAGCCCGGCGATGATGCGCAGCAGGCTGGTCTTGCCCGAGCCCGACGGCCCCAGCAGCGCCACCAGCTCGCCGTCGGGGATGTCGAGGTTCAGGTTGTCGCAGACGACGGTGCTGCCGAAGCGCTTGTTGAGGTTTCTGACTTCAATACTCATGGCTCATTCACTCCGTTCGCCGCTGGCGGCACGCTTCTGCGCCTTGACGCGTTGTTCGACGGCGTACTTCAGGCTCAGCGTCACCAGGGCCAGCAGCGCCAGCAGCGAGGCCACCGCAAACGCCGCGGCGAACTGGTATTCGTTGTAGAGGATCTCGATGTGCAGCGGCATGGTGTTGGTCTGGCCGCGGATATGGCCCGAGACCACGCTGACGGCGCCGAACTCGCCCATGGCCCGCGCATTGCACAGGATCACGCCGTAGAGCAGCGCCCACTTGACGTTGGGCAGCGTGATGCGGCGCAATATCTGCCAGCCGTTGGCGCCCAGCACGCGGGCGGCTTCTTCCTGTTCGGTACCCTGGGCCTGCATCAGCGGGATCAGCTCGCGCGCGACGAAGGGGAAGGTGACGAAGACGGTGGCCAGCACGATGCCCGGCACCGCGAAGATCACCTTCAGGTCATGGTCGCGCAGCAGTTCTCCCGCCCAAGTCTGGCCGAACCAGCCCTGCAGGCCGAACACCAGCACGTAGATCAGGCCCGAGATCACCGGGCTGACCGAGAACGGCAGGTCGATCAGCGTCAGCAGCACGTTCTTGCCGTGGAACTCGAACTTGGCGATGCACCAGGCCGCGGCCAAGCCGAATACCAAGTTCATAGGCACAGCGATCACCGCGGCGATCAGCGTCAGCTTGATCGCCTCCAGCGCGTCGGGCTCGGTGACTGCGGCCAGGTAGACCGCCCAGCCCTTCTTGAAGGCCTCGGCGAAGACTAGCGCCAGCGGGATGAACAGGAAGAAGGTCAGGAAGGCCAGCGCCGCGGCGATCAGGCTCCACTTGACCCAGGCGGGTTCGGCGTTGGCGGCGCGCAGACGGGGCGCTGCGGCGTGGCGCGAGGCCGCCGCGGCGGCGGCAGGAATGGGGCTGGGCAAGGTGGTGGTGTCCGTCGTCATCATCTTCCTTGGCGCTTGCGCGTCCAGGCCTGCAGGCCGTTGATCGCCAGCAGCAGCACGAAGGCGGCCACCAGCATCACCACCGCGATCGCGGTTGCGCCGGCGTAGTCGTACTGCTCGAGCTTGGTGATGATCAGCAGCGGCGTGATCTCGCTGACCATGGGCATGTTGCCGGCGATGAAGATCACGCTGCCGTATTCACCCAGCGCGCGGGCGAAGGCGAGTGCAAAACCGGTCAGCAGCGCCGGCGACAGGATGGGGAACAGCACATGGCGGAAAGTCTGCCAGCGGTCGGCGCCCAGCGTGGCGGCGGCTTCTTCCAGTTCCTTGTGCAGTTCTTCGAGCACCGGCTGCAGCGTGCGCACGACGAAGGGCAGGCCGATGAAGGTGAGTGCGACGAACACCCCGATCGGCGTGAAGCTGACCTTGAACGGCAGGTGCTGGCCTATCCAGCCGTTCTGCGAGTACAGCGCGGTCAGCGCGATGCCGGCCACCGCGGTGGGCAGCGCAAACGGCAGGTCGACCAGCGCGTCGATGAAACGCCGCGCCGGAAACTCGTAGCGCACCAGCACCCAGGCCACGATCAGGCCGAAGAAGGCGTTGAGCAGCGCGGCGGCCAGCGAGGCGCCGAAAGTCAGCCGGTAGCTGGCCAGCACGCGCGGCGTGGTCACGGCGTCCCAGAACGCCGGCCAGGTCATCGTGAAGGTCTTGAGGAAGGCCGCCGACAGCGGGATCAGCACGATGAAGCCCAGGTAGAGCAGCGTGAAGCCCAGCGCCAGGTCGAAACCGGGCAGGACGCTGTGCTGCTTGAGCAGGGTGCGGCGCAGGAACATGGTCAGCTCGACGGGTGCGATGAACGCTTACTTCAGGGTGTAGATCTTGTCGAAGCTGCCGCCGTCGGCGAAGTGCGCCTTCTGCGCCTTGGCCCAGCCGCCGAACACCTCGTCTATCGTGAACAGATTGACCTTGGGGTATTGCTTGGCGAACTTGGCCGCGGCCGTCGGGTCGATCGGCCGGTAGTAGTTCTGGCCGGCGATGTCCTGGCCTTCGGCGCTGTACAGGAATTCCAGGTAGGCCTGCGCTACCGCGCGGGTGCCGCGCTTGTCGACCACCTTGTCGACGACGGTCACCGGGGGTTCGGCCAGGATGGACAGGCTGGGCGCGACGATGTCGAACTTGTCCGGGCCGAGTTCCTTTTGCGCCAGCAAGGCCTCGTTCTCCCAGGCCAGCAGCACGTCGCCGATGCCGCGCTCGACGAAGGTGGTGGTCGAGCCGCGTGCGCCGGTGTCGAGCACCGGCACGTTGGCCAGGATCTTGCCGACGAACTCCTGCGCCTTCGCCTCCGAGCCATATTTCTTCAGCGCATAGCCCCAGGCCGCGAGGTAGTTCCAGCGCGCGCCGCCCGAGGTCTTGGGGTTGGGCGTGATCACCGCGACGCCAGGCTTGATCAGGTCATCCCAGTCCTTGATCGCCTTGGGGTTGCCCTTGCGCACCAGGAACACGATGGTGCTGGTGTACGGCGCGCTGTTGTGCTTGAGGCGCTTCTGCCAGTCGGCGGGGATCAGTTTGGCTTTCTCGGCCAGTTCGTCGATGTCGTAGGCCAGCGCCAGCGTCACGACATCGGCTTCCAGCCCGTCGATCACCGAGCGCGCCTGCTTGCCCGAGCCGCCGTGGCTCTGCCTGACGATCACGTTGTCGCCGGTCTTGGCCCGCCATTGCTTGGCGAAAGCCTTGTTGAAGTCGACATACAGCTCGCGTGTCGGGTCATAGGACACGTTGAGCAGCGTGATGTCCTTGGCGATTGCGGCAACGCTGGCGGCGGCCAACGACAGGGCGACCAGCGCGGCCAGGGCGGTGCGGCGGATCAGGTGAGGGTTCATGGCTTGGGCGCGGGGCGTCAGGAGGTGATGGTTGCAGATGCTAGGCAGCCGCGCCCCTGAGGCAAACGAAGACTTGCGCGCTTGTTCATGCGAAAAACGAGTAAGCGAGGCTTCAGACCGCAAACCGCCATTCGCTGAAGCCGGCCAGCGCCGGCCGCCTCGCGCGCGCCAGGCGCTGCTCCGCCGCAATCACCCAGCATGTCCTTGTCCACCACCGGGCCCAGCGCCTTGATCGAGCGGGTGGTGATGACGGACCTGGCGATCAGCCCGGCAGGGGTTTCAACATCGATCTCGCTGACGACCTGGCCTTCGATGATCTCGCGGACCTGCCACAGCGTGACGCTGATGGGCCTTGGCGGGCCAGGCGTGAACAACGCACGCCAAGCCATGCGACGCGCTGCGATTGGCTTGCGTCACGGTGGCCAACACGCCACTGCCGCCTAAGATTCCCGGGTCTTCCAACGATCAGGGACTGCCGCTTGATGAGCGCGAACAACAAGATGATTGAACCAGCGGGCGCCTCGACGCCACCCACCATCGTGGTCGTCGGCGGCGGTTTCAGCGGTGCCGTCACGGCGGTCCAGCTGATGCGCCAATCCCGATCGCCGCTGCGCGTCGTGCTGGTCAACGAATCGGGCCGCATGGCCCGCGGCTTGGCCTATGGCACCCACAGCAATGCCCATGTGCTGAATGTGCCGGCGGGCAACATGAGCGCGCTGGCCGAAGACCCCGAGGATTTTCTGCGCTATTGCCGATGGTCCGATCCGCTGGTGCAGCCGCAGGCCTTTGTTTCTCGGCGGCATTACGGGGCCTACCTCGAAGCGCTGTTGTCGACGGCAGAACTGGCCAGCGACGGCGATGTCACGCTCGACCGCGTGACGGGCCGCATCGATGCGATCCGCTTGTCGGGGCAGGGCGCCGAACTGCAGTTGCAAGACGGCAGCAAACTGGCCGCCGACGCGGTGGTGCTGGCCTTCGGCCATTTCGCGCCACACGACCCGCTGTCAGCCCAGGCGGTTGCCGAAGCCGGCGCCCGCTACGTCGGCGATCCCTGGCGGCCGGGCGCATTGGCGGCGATCGGGCCGGCAGACGACGTGCTGCTGGTGGGTGCCGGGCTGACCGCGGTCGACGTGGCGTTGGCGCTGCACCGCGGGCCGCGCAGCGGACGCCTGCTGGCCATCTCCCGGCGTGGCCTGGCGCCGCAATCCCACCGCCCGTCGGGTGCCGTTCCTGGTGCGATCGACGGCGCCAGCTTGGCGGCGGCGATGGGCGACACCGTGCGCGGCGGCTTGCGCGCGCTGCGCGCCGAGTTGCGCCGGGCAAGCGCGAGGGGCGAAGACTGGCGCGACGTGATCGGCGCGCTGCGCGCCCACACGCCGGCCTTGTGGCAGCGCTTGTCGCTGGCCGACCGCGCCCGTTTTCTGCGTCACTTGCGGCCGCATTGGGATGTGGCGCGCCATCGGTGCGCGCCGCAGGCGCATGACCGGTTCACTGCGCTCCAGACCGCCGATCGCCTGCAACTCCTGGCCGCCAGGTTGGCCGAGGTCCGCGCCGTCGAGGGCGGGCTGGAGGTCACGCTGCGCCCGCGCGGCGGCGGGACGCTGCAGCGGCGGCGGGTTCAAGCCATCGTCAATTGCACCGGGCCCACCAGCGACCTGCGGCGCAGCGGCTCGCTGCTGATCGGTCAGCTGCTCGATACGGGCTTGCTGTGCCCCGACGCCCTGGGTCTGGGGCTGCTGGTGGATGCGCAGTACCGGGTGATCGACCGCGACGGCCGTGCCGCCGAACGCTTGCGCTACATCGGGCCTTTGTTGAAAGCGGGCGCCTGGGAAGCCACCGCGGTGCCCGAATTGCGTCAGCACGCGCAACGCCTGGCGCAGATGCTGACGTCGCAGTGCTGATGCAGGAAGCCGACGTCCTGTCAGACCGAGGCGCGCAGCGCTGGCAGGGTCGAGGTCGCCAAGCTTCAGGTCGCTATTCAACGGCCGGCAGTCCTGCGCCCGCGCCGGCTAGAGCGGGTAGGCCAAGTTGGCCATTCATCCGCGGCCGGGCGTCGTCGCCGGTCGCGGGCCGCCCCAAGTGTTTCTCCCCCCTCTCGGGGGGACGGACGCCGCAGGGTGGCGGACTTGGTTGGCTCTCTATAGTTGGCTATAGTCCACTCTAATCGGGCCGCCGGCCTGGCTGGAGAGAGCCGATGCCTGTCTTTCATCGCACCGCGCTGGCCGAGGACATCGCCACCAAGCTGGTGCGGCCGCCGGCCACCTCGGCGTCCGGCTCGGGCCTCTTTCTTGCGGCGCCGCGGCGCACCGGCAAGAGTACCTTTCTGCGTGAGGACCTGCGTCCTGCCCTGCAGGCGATGGGCGTGTTGGTGGTCTATGCCGACCTGTGGGAGAACAAGGCGGCCGACCCTGGCGTAGTGATCATCAGCGCGATCCGGGCCGCCCTGGCCCAGCGCGAGGGCGTCATCACGCGCCTGGCGCGTGCCAGCGGGATGGACAAGGTGACGCTGGGCGGGCTGGGTTTCAACCTCGACCGGGTCGGCATGCCCGACGGTGTGTCGCTGTCGGCGGCCTTGTCGGCGCTGTCGGACGAGACGCAGCAACTCATCGTGCTCATCATCGACGAGGCCCAGCACGCCATCACCAGCGAGGCGGGATCGAACGCGCTGTTTGCGCTCAAGGCCGCGCGCGACGAACTGAACTCGAGCGCCCACCACGGCCTGCGCATCGTGGCCACCGGCTCGAACCGCGACAAGCTCGCGATGCTGCGCGCCAGCAAGGACCAGGCGTTTTTTGGTGCACCGCTGGTGGCGTTCCCGCCGCTGGGCAAGGACTACATCGCCTGGTTCATCGCGCGGCTGGACTTCAAGGACGAGCTCGACGTGCCGCGGGTGCACGACTGGTTCGCGCAGGCGGCGTTCCGGCCCGAGGTCTTGGGCGCTGCGGTGGACGCGCTGATCTTTGACGTGGCGGTCCAGCGAGGGGAGTACGCCGCGCGGCTGGAAGCCCTGGTCCAGGAGCAGATCGAGGCCAGCAACGCCGAAGCGCTGCGCGTCGTGCACAGCCTGACGCCGCTGCAGTCAGCCGTGCTGCGCGTGCTGGCTTTGGCGGGCGTCGACTACGCGCCATTCGAGCAGGACACGATGGAACGCTACAAGGCCGTGCTCTTGAAGAGCGCGCCGGCTGCCAAGCTCGAGCCCGACACCGCCAACGTGCAGCAGGCGCTGCTGGCGCTGCAGGACAAGAGCCTGGTCTGGCGCGCCGCGCGCGGCGTCTACGCGCTCGAAGACACTTTTCTCGCGGAACTGATGCGCAAGGCCGGGATGCTGGCCTGAGCCGTCCTGGCGCCGAGGGCTGCCGGGCCGGCCTGCAGCGCGCCCGGCCGGATCAGATCGCGAAGCGCAGGCTCGACAGTGGCAGCGGCTCGGCCGCCGGCGGATGCAAGGCCGGGCGCTGCAGCACGCGGCCGAGGATCTCACCCTCGTAGCGTGCAAAGGCCGGTGAGCCATGCACGCGCGGGCGCTGCAGGTCGATGCGCTGGTCCAGCGCCACCTGCTGGTCCTCGATCAGCAGCACCCGGTCGGCCACCGCCACCGCTTCGGCCACGTCGTGCGTCACCAGCAAGGCGGTGAAGCCGTGGCGTTGCCACAGCGACTCGATCAGGCGGTGCATCTCGATGCGCGTCAGCGCGTCCAGCGCCCCCAGCGGCTCGTCGAGCAGCAGCAGGCGCGGCGCATGCACCAGCGCGCGCGCCAGCGCCACGCGCTGGCGCTGGCCACCCGACAGCACCGCCGGCCAGTCGCCGGCGCGGTCAGCCAGGCCGACCTGGGCCAGCGCCTCGCGGGCGCGGTCCCTGGCGTCCTTTCCCGGCCGCTGCAGGGCCGCCCCAAGGCGGCCGAACCCCCTCGGGGGGGCGACGCCGGAGGCGTCTCGGGGGCGGTCATCCAGGCCGAGCGCGATGTTGTCCAGCACGGTCTTCCAGGGCAGCAGGCGCGCATCCTGGAACATGATGCGGATGTCCTCGCGGTGCTGGGCCAGCGTGTCGCCGCCGTCGGCGGTCACCGTGCCGGCGCCGGCCTGTTCCAGCTGGGCCAGCAGCCGCAGCAGCGTGCTCTTGCCGCAGCCGCTGCGCCCGACGATGGCGACGAACTCGCCCGGCGCGATGTCCAGGGCGATGTCCTTGAGCACCTGGCGTTCGCCGTAGGCCTTGGCGATGCCGCGCAGCTTCAGCGCCAGTCCTTTGACCTTGGCTTCGGGTGCGACGCGGTGCAGCGGCGTGACCTTGGGCGCGGTGGCGGCTTGCGCGGGATCGCCGCCGACCAGCGCCGCGCCGTTGAGCCGGAGGATTTTGGGGGGCATGTTCAGTAGAGGGTTATCAGCGCGTCAGCGCGTGAGCGGATTCCGCCGCGAGCGGGCCGAGCTTGTGTCGAGTAGCGCAGCCGTACTCGCGTACGGCGAGCAACGCAGGCGCAAGATCGGCCCGCGCAGCAGGAAGACGCTCATGCGCTGTAGCCCGGGTGCCAGCGCAGCCACCAGCGCTCCAGGCCCTTGGCGGCCAGGTCGGCCAGTTTGCCGAGCGCGGCGTACAGCAGGATGCCCACCAGCACCACGTCGGTCTGCAGGAACTCGCGGGCGTTCATCGTCAGGTAGCCGATGCCGGCCTGCGCCGAGATGGTCTCGGCCACGATCAGCAACACCCACATCAGGCCCAGGCTGAAGCGCACGCCGACCAGGATGCTCGGCAGCGCGCCGGGCAGGATCACGTGGCGGTAGAGCTGCCAGCCCGACAGGCCGTAGCTCTTGGCCATCTCGATCAGGCCCTTGTCGACCGAGCGGATGCCGTGGAAGGTGTTGAGGTAGACCGGAAAGAACACGCCCAGCGCGACCAGGAACAGCTTGGCCGTCTCGTCGATGCCGAACCACAGGATGACCAGCGGGATCAGCGCCAGCGCCGGGATGTTGCGCACCATCTGCAAGGTGGAGTCGAGCAGGGTCTCGGCCAGCCTGAAGGTGCCGGTGGCCAGGCCCAGCAGCAGGCCCAGCCCGCCGCCCACCGCAAAGCCTATCGCGGCGCGCCGGGTGCTCACCGCCACATGGGTCCAGAGCTCGCCGGTGACGGCCAGTGCCCAGAAGGCCTTGGCCACGGCCAGCGGCTCGGGCAGCACGCGGGTGGACAGCCAGCCCGAGGTCGAGGCGATCTCCCAGCTGATGAGGATCTGGATCGGCACCAGCCAGGGCGTGAGGCGTTGGCGCAGACGGCGCAAAACGCCGCTGGCGGAGGGGGAGGCTTGGGTCATGGGGATCGGCGGTGGGACTTGGGTCGGTCGGCAGCCGCTCAGCGGGCGGCCGCGGCCTGGGGCACATAGGTGTTGGCGACGATCTCGCCGAACGGGCCGGTGTAGATCGGCCCCGAGACGCCTGCGGCGTCGCCCCCCGAGGGGGTTGCGCCGGTTGGGGCGGCCCGGCCCGACGCAAGCGGCTGGCTCAGCTTGTCGCGCAGCGCCAGCGGCAGCAGCGGGAACACCAGTTCGGCGAAGCGGTAAGCCTCTTCCAGATGCGGGTAGCCCGACATCACGAAGTACTCCAGCCCGAGGTCGGCGTACTCCTGGATGCGATCGGCCACCTGCTGGGGGTTGCCCACCAGCGCCGTGCCGGCGCCGCCGCGCACCAGGCCCACGCCGGCCCACAGGTTGGGCGACACCTCCAGGCCCTTGCGGATGTTGGCCGGGTCGTACTGGCCGCCATGCAGCGCGGCCATGCGGCGCTGGCCCTCGCTGTCCATCCGGGCGAACTTCGTCTGCGCCGCCGCCACGGTGGCCGGGTCCAGGTGCTGCACCAGCTCGGCGGCCGCGGCCCAGGCGGCGTCTTCGGTCTCGCGCACGATCACATGCAGCCGGATGCCGAAGCTCAGCGTGCGGCCGTACTTGGCGGCGCGGGCCCGGATGTCGGCCACCTTCTCGGCCACCGCGGCTGGGGGCTCGCCCCAGGTCAGGTAGGTGTCGAGTTGCTGTGCGGCCAGCTCATGCGCCTCGGGCGACGAGCCGCCGAAGAACAACGGCGGGTAGGGCCGCTGCACCGGCGGGTAGAGCAGCTTGGCGCCGCGCACCTTGAGGTGCTTGCCGATGAAGTCATAGGGCTCGCCGCGGTGGCTGCGGGTCAGCGCCTCGCGCCAGATCGTCAGGAACTCGCTCGACAGCGCGTAGCGCTCGCTGTGCGGCAGGAACAGGCCGTCGCCTTCGAGCTCCTCGGCGTCGCCGCCGGTCACCAGGTTGAGCAGCAGCCGGCCGCCCGACAGGCGGTCGAAGGTGGCGGCGATGCGCGCCGACTGCACCGGGGTGATCAGCCCGGGACGCAGCGCGACCAGGAACTTGAGGTGCCGGGTGGCGTCGATCAGGCTGGTCGCCACCGTCCAGGGGTCTTCGCAGCTGCGGCCGGTGGGGAGCAGCACACCCTCGTAGCCCAGCGAGTCGGCGGCCACGGCCACCTGCTTGAAATAGGCCAGGTCGGTCTGCCGGCCACCGCGGCTGGTGCCGAGGTAGCGGCTGTCGCCATGGGTGGGGATGAACCAGAGGATCTTCAAGGTCACTGCGGACTCCGATGGGGTGAAGCGCGAGGGGGGCAGCGTGATGCCGCTTTTGGCGCGGCCATGGCAGCCGGCCTGTTGAGCTGGACAGCACCATAAGCAGAGCCGACCGATCGCTGAACGAAGCATTCCGACCTTGCTTATGCGTGCTTCGCATGAAGCGCGCCGGGCCGGCCGCCTGAACCCGCTGCCCGAGGGCTGGCGCCTGAACGGCCACGAGCTCGACACCACCGGCATCGACGGCCTGCGCTGGACGCGGCTGAGACCCTGCGCCGGCCCGAGGCGGCCGCACTGCGGCAAGATGCGCCCATCAGCCTTGCCATCGCACGCCAACCCACCCCTTCCAGGAGCTTCCCTTGAGCGCTTCACCGCTGCGCGACTTCGTCGTCGCCGTCACCCAGGACTTCGCGCAGGATGCGCCCGAAGCCCAGCGTCTGGCCAGCGTGCGCGGCCATCTGGCCACGCTGGTGGCCCGCGACGATTGGCTGCCCGATGAACTGGCCCAGCCGCACCCCGAGTTCTACCGCCAGTACCTGCTGCATGCCGACCCGCTGGAGCGCTTCTCGGTGGTCAGCTTCGTCTGGGGTCCGGGCCAGCGCACGCCGGTGCACGACCACTGCGTCTGGGGCCTGATCGGCATGCTGCGCGGCGAGGAGATCGCCCAGCCCTTCGGCCACGACGCCGACGGCCGGCTGGTGGCGCAGGGGCCGGCCCAGCGCCTGCTGCCGGGCCAGATCGAGGCGGTGTCGCCGACGCTGGGCGACATCCACCAGGTCAGCAACGCGTTTGACGACCGCAGCTCGATCAGCATCCATGTCTACGGTGCCAACATCGGCGCAGTGCACCGCTGGGTCTACGCCGCCGACGGCAGCCGCAAGCCTTTTGTCTCGGGCTACTCCAACACCTCGGTGCCCAATCTGTGGGACCGCTCCAAGGAAACCGCCTGATGTCCCCATTGGCGTCCGACACCGTGCCACTGCCACTGCTGAGCACGGCCGACGTACGCGCCGCGCTGCTGGCGCGCCGCGAGATCGCGCTGATCGACCTGCGCGAGGAAGACCCGTTTGCCCAGCAGCACCCGCTGTTTGCGGTCCAGCTGTCGGCCGGCCGCATCGAGCTCGACGCGCCCTGGCGGCTGCCGCGCCGCGACGTGACTATCGTGGTCTACGACGACGGCGAGGGCCTGGCCGAAGCATCCGCGCGCAAGCTGCAGGCGCTGGGCTACAGCCGGGTCCACCTGCTGGCCGGCCCCAACGGCAACGGCTTGCAAGGCTGGCGCGACGCGGGGGGCGAGTTGTTCCGCGACGTCAACGTGCCGAGCAAGGCCTTTGGCGAACTGGTCGAACATGCCGTGCACACGCCCTCGCTGCCGGCCGAGGAGGTCAAGGCGCTGATCGAGGGTGGCGCCGACGTGGTGGTGCTGGACGCCCGCCGCTTCGACGAGTTCAACACCATGAGCATCCCCAGCGGCACCAGCGTGCCGGGGGCCGAACTGGTGCTGCATGTGCGCGACCTGGCGCCGAACCCGCAAACCCGGGTCATCGTCAACTGCGCCGGCCGCACCCGCAGCATCATCGGCACCCAAAGCCTGGTCAACGCCGGCATTCCCAACCCGGTGGCGGCACTGCGCAACGGCACCATAGGCTGGACGCTGGCCGGCTTCGCGCTCGACCGTGGTCAGCAGCGCCGCTTCGGCGCCGTCAGCGAGGCCAACCTTGCCGAGGCTCGCCGCACTGCACAGGCGCTGGCCGACCGCGCCGGCGCACGCCGCATCGACGCCGCTGGCCTGGCCGCCTGGGCCGCCGACGCCAGCCGCACGCTCTACCGCTGGGACGTGCGCACGCCCGAGGACTACGCCGCCGGCCACCTGCCGGGTTTCGGCAGCGCGCCGGGCGGGCAACTGGTGCAGGAGACCGACGTCTTTGCCGCGGTGCGGGGTGCGCGCATCGTGCTGGCCGATGGCGGGCCGGCGGCAGACGGCGTGCGCGCGGCGATCACCGCGCATTGGCTGGCACAGCTCGGCTGGGACGTGGCCTGGCTGACCGACACCGACCCGGCGCAGTTCACCGAGACCGGCGCCTGGCTGCCGGCGCACGCTGACTTTCCCGCGGTCGCGACGCTGACCCCGGCGCAGCTCGCCGAGCAACTGGCGGCGCCCGAGACACAGGGCCGCACGCTGCTGCTGGACTTCACGACCAGCGCCGTCCATGTCAAGGGCCATGTCCCCGGCGCCTGGTGGGTGTTGCGGGCCCAGCTGCCGCAGGCGCTGCAAGCGCTGCCGGCGGCCGACCGCATCGTCGTGACCTGCGGCAGCAGCGCGCTGGCGCGCTTTGCGGCGGCCGACCTGGCGCGGCTGACCGATCTGCCGGTGGCGGTGCTCGACGGCGGCAACGCGGCCTGGACCGCCGCGGGGCTGCCGCTGGAGACCGGCGAAGCCCGCCTGGCCAGCCCGCGCATCGACCGCTACCGCCGGCCTTACGAGGGCACCGATGCACCGCGCGCGGCGATGCAGGGCTACCTCGACTGGGAGTACGGTCTGGTCGACCAGCTGGCGCGCGACGGCACGCATGGCTTCAAGGTGCTGGCGCCGGCATCCACCGCGGCGTCCGTGCTGGCCTGAGCGCCGGCTTCGATCCCGGCCGTCAGGCTTCGGTACCGGCTGGCCTCGCCACGCTCAGGGCGCGTCGTTCCTGGCGATCCGGTTGACCAGTTTGAGCAGCGTCGGCACCCGGCGCTTGCCGTGCATGGTGCGCAATCGGGCCTTGGCCGCGCCGATGTCGATGCCGACACAGGTCACGGTCAGCGGCGGGGATTCCTCCTCCCGTATCACCTCGAACTGCGCCGGACCGCCGGCAATCGCTTTTTTCGTGACGCCGATGACGGCCACTGCGCCGCCCAGGGCCTGGTGCAGATGCCATCCCAGCCCGGGGGTTCCGTCGGCGTCGAGATGGACGAAGCCGTCGATCACGATGAGCTCGGGCGCCAGCGCGTGCTCGCGCAGCAACTGCTGCACGGCGGCGATGTCGCGCAGGTCGGGCGCGCCACGCGCCGGCTTGTCGGCCTGGGCGATGCGCGAGGTGTAGGTCTTGCTCGCCTCGGGCGCGTCCCAGGCGTCGAAGGCCACGGCCGCCGCCACGCCACCATCGACTACCCATTGCACCTTGACTGCCAGTTTCATCGCCCGCCCTGTGTTGCCGCCCCGTCGTCCAGGCCATGGCATTGTCTGACCGGGCCAGGCCGTCATCCTGCGGCTTCGTCATAAGCAACGACGATCTTCTTCGTTCCTTGTGGGTGGCCGGTCGCAAAGAATGGTCGTCACCCGCAATGCCGTGCCGCGCCGCGACGGGTGCGGCGGTCGCGGTTTGACTTCAGGCTCAAGCGAAGAGTACCTCCCCATGCCAAGGACGCCCTAATGACCTTCGACGCTTTCTCCACCCGCCGCCGCCTGCTGGCTTCCGGCCTGGCCAGCGCCGCCTTCGCCGCCAGCCCCGGCGTGTTCGCCCAAGCCCCCTCGTCCAAGCCCAGCCGCGTGTTGCGCATTGGCCACCAGAAGGGCTGGTTGTCGATCCTGAAGGCCCGTGGCACGCTGGAGAAGCGATTGACACCGCTGGGCGCGGGCGTCAGCTGGACCGAGTTCAACGCCGGCCCGATCCAACTGGAGGCGCTCAACGTCGGCGCGATCGACTTCGGTGATGTCGGCGAAGCCCCGCCGATCTTTGCCCAGGCCGCCGGTGCGCCGCTGGTCTATGCCGGCGCCACCGTGCCGCGTCCGCGGTTGGAGGCGGTGATCGTCCCCAAGGGCTCGGCCATCAAGACCGTGGCCGACCTGAAGGGCAAGCGCATCGGCTACAACAAGGGCAGCAACGTCCAGTATTTCCTGGTCAAGCTGCTGGAGAAAAACGGCCTGAAGTACGGTGACGTGCAGTCGATCTTCCTGCCGCCGCCCGACGCCCGCGCCGCCTTCGAGAAGGGCGCGATCGACGCCTGGATCATCTGGGACCCGTTCCTGGCCGCGGCGCAGCAGACGCTGGACGCGCGCCTGCTGGTCGACGCGACCGGCATCGTCAAGAACCGCGGTTACTACTTCAGCTCGCGCGACTTCGCGACCCGGAACATCGACGTGCTGAAGATCGCGATCGAGGAGATCAACGCGATCGACACCTGGGCGTCCAGGAGCCAGGCCGCCGCGGCCGAGGAGTTGTCCAAGGTGCTGGGGCTGGACAGGTCCATCACCGACCTGTACCTGAGCCGCGCCGCCTACGGCACCGCGCTGGTCACGCGCGAGATCCTGGCCGAACAGCAGGCGATCGCCGACACCTTCTTCGAGTTGAAGCTGATCCCGAAGAAGCTCAACCTGCTGCACGCCGCGCCGGTCGACCTGGGCTGATCCAGGCTCACACCGTGCCAGCGATGTGAAGCCGCCGTCCTGCCAACGGCCATGCCGGCGGGGTCGGTGGAGTTGGCGCTGCCGCAGCGGCCGGATCGGCCTTGCGGGTGCGCTGGCGCCACACCGATTCACCCTGCATGAAGACGAACCACTGTGAGCGTCCAGTGACCCCACATTGCGCGATCGCCTGCCAGGCCAGGTGCAGGCCGACTTCGAGCAACTCGGCCTTCTGTCCGGTGAAGGCCCAGGTCTTGGAGAAACGCTCGCCGCCGTTGTCGCTGGTGAAGACGATCTCCGGGCGCTGGCCCGTTGCGTTGGCTGGGCACCTGCAAGTTGCAGCGCCAAGCTTCCATCAGACTCAGCTGGCAAACGCCGCGTCGACCAGGCCTGTGCACTGCGGGTTGAGCACAAAGACTGCGCCGGCCAGAGAGGCCTCATAGCCCGAAATGGGTGCGGCCGGCGCGATCGTGGTGACGTACAGCCGATCAAGGCGGGTGCCACCAAAGGCGCACATCGCCGGCTTGGCAGCGGGCACCGCCAGCGACCGGTCCAAGCGGCCATCGGGCGTGAAACGGTGCACCAGGCCGGCGTCGTTGGCACAGATCCAGTAGCAACCGTCGGCGTCCACGGCGGCGCCATCGGGCCGGCCGGGGTGCTGGTTCATGTCGACGAACAGGCGCTGGCCGGTGGGATGGCCCTCGTCGTTGAAGTCGAAGGCCCAGATCTGCTGCACCGTGGGGTGCGAGTCAGACAGGTACATCACCCGCCCATCGGGGCTGAAGCCCAGTCCATTGCCGGTGCGCAGTCCGGTGACTGGCGTGGGTTCGTAGCGGCCCTTCGCATACCGGTGCAAGGCGCCGGCCGGCGAAGCCAAGGCCATGTTGCGCACCATGCTGCTCACCCAGAAGCGCCCCTGTCGATCGGTGCGGCCATCGTTGAATCGCATGTCGGGCAAGGGAAAGTCGACTGCCTGCACGCAGGTTGTCGCCAGCGTGCCGTCGGCCTGCAGCCGCAGGTGGAACAGCCCGGTTTCCATCGCGGCCAGCAGTCCACCCCGCGCGTGCAAGGCGACGCAGCCGATGCGCTCTGGCATCGGCCACTGCTGGTGGCGTCCGGCATCGTCGACACGGTGCACGGCCCGCCCTTCGATGTCGACCCAGTACAGCGCCTGCTCGGTGGCACTCCAGACCGGACTCTCGCCCACCTGGCAGCGGACATCACACAACACGGTGGCTTCAAGGGCTGGCATCAGAGGCTTTCGCAGCACAGGTCAGTCGATGAACGGGCCGCTGCGCACGAAGGCGCCACCCTGGTAGCGGGTCGCCGGATCGCTGGTGTCGATGGGCCCCTGGCGTTGCTCGATCTCGGCGCGGAAGCCCTCGGACGTGTCTTGCGGGCGGAAGCCCACATGCCGCGCGCTGGTGTTGTCCCACCAGGTCAGGGGGTTGTCGCTGACGCCGTAGACGATGGTGTGGCCCACCACCGGGGCGGTCAGTGCCGACATCACCAGTCGCTCGGTGTCGTCGTAGCTCAGCCAGGTGGCCAGCATGCGGCGGTCGCGCGGGGCGGGGAAGGACGAGCCTATGCGCAGGCTCACCGTCTCGATGCGGAAGCGGTCCCAGTACATCTGGGCCAGGCCCTCGCCGAAGGCCTTGCTCAGGCCATAGAAGCCGTCGGGGCGGATCGGATCCTGCGGGCTCACCACCTGGTCTTGCCGGTAGAAGCCCGTGACGTGGTTGGAACTGGCAAACACGATGCGCTTGACGCCATGGGCGCGGGCGGCTTCGTACAGATTGACCAGACCCACGATGTTGGCGCCCAGGATGGCGCTCCAGGCCTGCTCGGTGGAGATCCCGCCCATGTGCACCACCACGTCCACGCCCTCCAGCAGTTGGTGGACGGCCGCCTTGTCGGCCAGGTCGACTTGCACCAGTTCTTCGCCAGCGGCTGCGGCGCCCAGATCGGCCCGGTCAGACAGGCGCAGCTGGTCGCAATAGCGTTTGAGGCGGGGTCGCAATTGGCGGCCCAGGTTGCCCGCTGCGCCCGTGAGCAGGATGCGGCCAAATCGAAGGTGGGTGCAAAGGCTGTCGGTCATGGTGGGTTCAAGGTGAAGAGGGAGGCAAGAGCGCGCCGCGGCTCATGGCGCGGTGGCTGTCCAGAGCCGGCCGGCGCCGGCGCCGGCGCGCACACGGGACGGCACCTGATCGGCCGGGTCGATGGCGGGCCCGGGTGCGGGCCGCCAGCCCACGGTGGGCTGGAACTTCAGTTCTGGCTGGCTGGCTGACAACTGCGCGTGCAGATCGACAGGCAGCCCGTTGACGAGGGCGCCGTGGTCTTCAAAGGCATCGCCCTGGTAAGACCTGAGCAGCCGACCAGCCTGCAGGTCGGTCGGCGTCTGCCAGGCGTTGTGCTGGCTGTAGACCAAAGATCGGTAGCCCAGCCCGATGGAATAGCCAAAGGTGCCGGTCTGACGGATCAGGTACAGGTTGTTGTAGAGATGGACCTGGCCAAAGCGCACCCGGGGCGAGCGCTCCTTGGTCTGCTCCCAGAGGTTGTGGTGGTAGGTCACCTTCAGGCGGCCTTCGTCTTCGAAGTGGCGGTCACTGCCGCCCACCAGCGAGGTCTTGTCATGGTGCCGGAAGTGGTTCCAGCTCACGGTGATGTGGTTGGACGCGCGGGTGATGTCCAGCAGGCCATCGTGCCGCTGCATTGGCCGGCCCAGCAGCAGCGGCTCGGCTGAATCGGGCCGGTTGCCGTCGTCGAGCGTGCAGTGGTCCACCCACACCCGCTCGGCCTGACGCAGCGTGATGTTGTCGTACTCCGAGTTCCATTCGCCGTGGCCGTTGTCCTTTGGATCCCATGCCGGAAAGTGGTCGTAGGCGTCGCTCAGGTGCAGGTTGCGGATGATCACGTCCTGCACATTGATCAGCGCCAGCCCGCCGTTGACCAGCCCCGCGCCTGGCCCCCAGCCGATCAGCGTCGTGTGCGACGGCACGGCGATCACCACCCGGGCGGCCTGGGCCCTGGCCGAGGCCAGGCGGGCGTCTTCCAACGGGCCTACAGGGGGCTTGCGGCCCCAGGTGACGGGGTCGTAGGCGGCCGCGTAGGCCGCCCAGTTGAAGGCAGTGTCACGGTAATCGTCGGCGCCCAATGGCCGGCCGGCGTCGGCCACGCTCAGGTCGATGCGCCCCTGGATCCTGACGATGCGTGGCCGGCTGTGCGGCTGCAGTGCAGCCACCAATTCAGCGCGGTTTTGCACAAGATGCACGTCTGGCGGGGCGGCGTCGGCGCCACCCCGGGTGCCGGGGCCGGCAGCGCCCCACCCGTCGCCGGCGCCCAGGGCTTCACGGGCGGTGTCATGGGGCTGCACGCTGTTGCCATGCTCAGCCATGCGGTTGGCTTGGTCCGGGGCCGCGTCCGCTGCGGCGATGAATGGCCGTCCGGACGTGGACGCTGCCCAGCCGCCGATGTGCGGGCCCATGGCGCTGCCCAGCACCACGGCTTGGCCGTTGGGCGAAACACCGGCGCGCCAGGTGCCCTGGGCCACGCCTTCGTCCCAGGCGCGACCCAGGCTCACGCTGCCCGGCGGCCGTGCCGAATCGGCCACGAAGCGGCTGCGCAAGACCAGAAAACCCAGGGCAGCATCGGCCGCTGTGCTGGGCGCCAGCACCACGCCGCCGGTATTGGCACGGGGCCGGTCAGACCGGCTGAGCAAGGTGCTGTCGGCTATCACCAGCGTGGCATTGCCAAACACGAAATCGACATCGCCTTCGATCAGGCTGCCTCGCGCAAACACCCGGGCCGGGTCCTGGGGCGTGGGGCGCTTGACGTAAAAAGTGTCCTGGTGCGAGACAAGGCGCAGGTCTTCGAGCTGGATGCGGTCGCCCAGAGTCAGCAGTGCCACGGCCTGGGCGCCGTCGTCAATCGGCGGGCGGCCCGGCTGGGTGGCGTCGTTGGCGATGGTCAGGTGGGCCAGCAGCACATCGGGGCTGGCGATGATGGCGGTGGCGCTGCCCGATGTGCCGTGCCGGTTCGCCGCCAGCTGCGGCATGCAGGGCTGCGCGGCTGTGCCCACCGACTTGGGCAAGGCGTTGTAGCGGCCGTCCACCAGCGTGACGGCTTCGCGGTGGCCGGGCTCGCCGACCAGGCGCAGCGGCGCCTTGTCCTGCACGCACAGCGGGCCGCGGTAGGTGCCGGGGCGGATGCGGATGACCCAGTGGCGCTGGGCGCCTGGGCCGGCGCCGCGGGCCGGTACCGCATCGACTGCGGCCTGCACCGTTCGGTGGGTGCCGCTGCCGTCGGCGGCCACCACGAAGTCGGCCGGCCAAAGGGCGGCGTCCACCTCGGCGGGCTGCCAGGGCGACGGGCCCTGGGCCAGGTAGGCGGCCGCCTGATGGCGGGCGGCGGCGCCGGCATCCAGTTGGGGCCGCTGGCTGGCGGGCTCCTGCGTGCTCACCTGTGCAGCCACGCCGGCCGTGAAGGCGCAGGCCAGGGCGGCCAGCCCAAGACGGGTGCAGCGCATCATGATTTCAGTTGCCGCAGGGCGTGCTTGGCCATGGGGGGTGCGCAGTGCTCAGTGGATGCGGCGCAGCATCGCGTTGCCTTCGTCGATCAGGCGGCGGGCAGCCTGCGCATCGCTGGTCTTGCCATAGGCCACGGTCTCGAACACCTCGCGCATGAAGCGGTGCAGACGGGCATGCTCGAACAGCGGGTTGGGCAGGGTGATGCCGATGGGGCTGGTGCGCTGGCGCTGGATCTGCGCGTGGGCCTGCAGTTCCAGCGGCGGCAGGGCCTTGTTGCGCACCAGGGTCTCGAAGGCGTCGCGCGCGGCAGGCACGCCACGGGTGCGGCCCAGCACCTGGGTGGCCTGCGGGTCGGCCAGCAGATGCGCCATCAGCTCGGCGGCCAGGGCGGGCTGCTTGCAGTTGCGGCCTACGGCAAACATCAGCGACGGGCGGCCGAACATGCCGCTGTCGACCGCGCCATCCAGGGTGGGGAAGTCGCCGATGGCCAGCTTCTGGTCCTTCGGAATGGTCGAGCCGCGCAGGCCGATCACCGAATCCCAGGTGTAGTTGCCTGCCCAGTGGCCAGCGGTCCAGTCGGGCTGCTGTTCAGTGGGTTTCTCTGCCCCGCCCAGGCTGGCGCGCAGCGGCAGTGGCGTGGCCACATGGCCGTCGATCAGCTTGCGGTAGGTCTGCACCCACAACACGGCGGCGGCCTCGCTCATCGCCACGCGCGGCTCCTTGGGGTGCACATAGGGCGTGCCATGGCGCTGCTGCACATGGCTTTGTGCCAGCAGCATCATGTCGTAGAGCTCGCCATCGAGCGCAAAGTAGCGCTCACCCAGGCGGCTGCGCAGCAGCGCGCCGCTGGCAAACAACTCGTCCCAGCTGCGGGGCAGGGCCAGGTCCGCCTTCGCAAAGGTGCTGGCGTTCCACAGCAGGATGCGGGCGCTGTAGGACACCGGGATGCCGTTGAGCTTGCCGGCGACCTCGCCCATGGCCAGGTCGCCCGCGCTGTACTGGTCCATCGGCAGCACCTTGGCATGGGCGTGCAGATCGGTGAAGCCGGTGCCGCGCTTGCTGAACATCGCCAGCCAGGCCCAGTTGATCTGCATCAGGTCGGGCTCGGAGCCGCCAGCCACCTGCGCGGTCAGCCGCTCCAGATAGCCATTGAAACCCATGTACTCGGCCTTGACCTTCACGCCCGGGTGGCTCTGCTCGAACAAGGCCAATGCCTTGAGCGTGGCGGCATGGCGCGCCGCACCGCCCCACCACGACATGCGCAGCACGCGCTGCGCTTGGGCGTGCACCCAGGGCGCTGCCACCACGGGTGTGGCGGCCAGCCATTGGCGGCGCGTCAGCACAGGCGTGCGCCGCTGGCAGCGTCAAACAGGTGCGCGGCCGACATCTGCAGGTGAACGGTGCAGGCTGCACCGCGCGCCACGCCCTGCAGCGCGACCAGGTCCTCGGCCGGGGCGCGGGCCGTGGCCGGCACGTCGCCCAGGCTGACATGCGCAAACACCTCGTTGCCCATGTGCTCGACCGAGCGCAGCCTGGCCGCCACGGCCAGGCTGCGACCGCCGGGCCGTGGCTGCAGGCCGATATGCTCGGGCCGGATACCGAATTGGAGGCGTGGCCCGGTCTGGTTGCGATCCAGCGCCTGGGCCCGCTCGGCCGGCAGCGCCAGCCAGGGGCTGGCCCGGCCGCCTTCGCACAGCAGGCGCAGGCCGGGCAGGCCGCCTTCGTCCTGGCGCTCAGCAGGCTGAATGTTCATCTCCGGGCTGCCGATGAAGCTGGCCACGAAGGCGTTGGCCGGGCGCTCGTACAGCGCGGTGGGGGTGTCCACCTGCTGTATCACGCCCTCCTTGAGCACGCAGATGCGCTCGCCCATGGTCATGGCCTCGACCTGGTCATGGGTGACGTAGATGACCGTGGCGGGCTGGCCCTGCTCGCGCAAGCTGCGGTGCAGGTCGGTCAGGCGCACCCGCATGCTGGCGCGCAGCTTGGCGTCCAGGTTGGACAAGGGCTCGTCGAACAGGAACACCTCGGGCTTCTTGACGATGGCGCGCCCGACCGCGACGCGCTGGGCCTGGCCGCCCGACAGTTGCTTGGGGTAGCGGTCGAGCAGCGCTTCCATCTCCAGCAGCTTGGCGGCGTGGCGCACCCGCTGGTCGACCTCGGCCTTGGGCAGGCCCGACAGCTTCAGGCCGAAGGCCAGGTTGTCGTAGACCTTCATGTGCGGATAGAGCGCGTAGTTCTGGAACACCATGGCGATGCCGCGTTGCTTGGGCGGCAGTTCGTTCACGGTCTTCCCGCCGATCTGCAACTGCCCGCCGCTGATGCGCTCGAGCCCCGCGATCATGCGCAGCAGCGTGCTCTTGGCGCAGCCGCTGGGTCCGACGAAGACCATGAACTCACCGTCGCGGATGTCCAGGTCGACCCCGTTCACGGCCTTGAAACCGTTGGGGTAGACCTTCTCGATGCGGTGCAGGCTCACTGCGGCCATAGGCTGTCTTTCCAAGTGAACGCCGCAGAGCCGGCTTTGCCGGGCTGCTGGCGTGCCTTGCAGGCCGCGCCGTACCTGTCGGCCCGGCTCCTCGCCAGGCATTCCAGGTCCACCGGACCTGGAATGCCCGGGCTCGGCCCGCGTGATGGGGAGGCGCCGAAGGCGCTTCGGGAGTGGGCCATGTTCAGCCCTTGATGCCTGACGAGGATGCACCCTCGATGAAATGACGCTGGGCCAGGAAGAAGACCGCCACGCTGGGAATCAGCGCCACCACCGAGATGGCGATCACGTTGGCCCACTCCACTTCTTCGGTGGCGCCGATGCTCATCTTCAGGGCCAGCGACACCGGGTATTTCTCGACCGACGCCAGGTAGACCAGCGGCCCCATGAAGTCGTTCATCGTCCAGATGAACTGGAACACGATCACCGAGATGATGGCCGGCTTGAGCAGGGGCACGATGATGTGCCAGAGCAGTTGCAGCGCGTTGCAGCCGTCGATCACCGCGGCCTCTTCCATGTCGCGCGGGATGCCCCGCAGAAACTGCACCAGCATGAACACGAAGAAGGTGTCGGTGGCAAAGGCAGAGGGCAGGATCAGCGGCAGGTAGGTGTCGAGCCAGCCCAGTTCCTTGAACATCAGGTACTGGGGCAGACGCAGCACGATCAGCGGCAGCATCATGGTGCCGATCATGATCCCGAACAGCAGCTTCTTGCCCCTGAACTCGAAGCGCGCGAAGCCATAGGCCACCAGCACGCACGACACCACCGTCACCGCGATGCGCGGCACGGTGATCAGGAAGCTGTTGGCAAAGTAGGTGGCAAAGGTGTATTCGGTGCTGGTCTTCCAGCCCTTGACATAGGCGCTGAAGTCGAACGACTGGGGCCAGAACCCCACATCGCTGAAGATCTGCGCATTGCTCTTGAACGATGCGCCCACCAGCCACAGCAGCGGGTAGAGCATCAGCACCGCCAATGACAGCAGCACTGTGGTGCGCAGCAAGGTCTGGCCGCGACTGGCCTGATCGACCAGGCCGCTGGATTCGGAGGCTTGGGTCACTTGGGCGCGTCTTTCTCGCCGGCGTAGAACACCCAGTAACGGCTGCTCCAGAAACTGATGCCGCTCAGCGCGGCGACCAAGGCCAGCAACACCCAGCTCAGCGCCGCGCCATAGCCCAGGTTGAAGAAGCGGAAGCTCTGCTCATAGATGTACAGGGCCAGCACATAGGTGCTGTTGAGCGGGCCGCCTTCGGTGATCAGGTAGGGGCCGTTGAACTCCTGGAAGGCATGCACCATCTGCATGATCAGGTTGAAGAAGATGACCGGCGTGATCAGCGGCACGGTGATGCGCCAGAACTGCTGCGAGCGCGAGGCGCCGTCGCACTCGGCCGCCTCGTACAGCGAGACCGGCACGTTCTGCAGCGCCGCCAGAAAGATCACCATGGCCGAGCCGAACTGCCAGGTGAACAGCAGCACGATGGTCCACATCGCGTAATGCTCGTCGGCCAGCCAGGCGATAGGCTCCAGCCCCAGCTTGACCAGCACCAGATTGACCAGCCCGTACTTGCTGAAGATGAAGCGCCACAGCACCGCCACCGCTATGCTGCCGCCCAGGATGGAGGGCAGGTAGAAGGCCGAGCGAAAGAAGTGGATGCCGCGCAGCTTGTAGTTGAGCACATGGGCGATGAGCAACGCAAAGCCCACGCGCAGCGGCACGGCCAAGGCCGCAAACAGCAGTGTCACCCCCAGGCTTTTGCGAAACAGCGGGTCGTCGCCGAACAACTCCTGGTAGTTCTGCAGGCCTATCCATTGCGGTGGATCGATGATGTCGTACTGGGTGAAGCTCAGCGCGAAGCTGGTCACGAACGGAAACAGCTTGAACAGCAACACCCCCAGCACGAAGGGCAGCACGAACAGGAATCCGAGCCTCTTGTCGTCGTACATGGGGTATTGCTGGCCTCAGGTCAGAACTTGTACTCGGCCGTGACCGTGTACGCGCGACCCAGCACGTCGGCAATGCTGGTCAGGTAGCCCTTGTAGGCGTTGTGGTTGGTCAACGGCGGCTGGGCGTCCAGCAGGTTGCTCACCCCCAGGCTCAGGCCCAGGCCCTTGATGCCCGTGTACTTGACCATCAGGTTGTATTGCGCATAGGCCGCCACATCACGCGGGCCGGTGGTGCCGGCGCCGGTGGTTGCGGGCAAGTTCTGGTCGTGGACGGCACTCTGGTAGCGCTGCGACAACTGGGCCAGCCAATCCGCGTTCTGCCAGGTGACCTGGGCCGTGTGCCGCCAGCGGTTGTTCAGGCCCCGCGTGGCGTTGGACAGTCCGGCGTTCGGGTTGACCGGCACCACGTCATTGAAGTAGCCCAGCGCGCTGACCCAGTTGCCGCCGTTCACACCCTCGGACCGGGCGTCCCACCGGGTGAGGTAGGCCACATCGATGCCCGCCGACAGTTGCCCCCAGCTTTGCTTGGGCGCAGCCCCCTTCAAGCTCAGGTCGATGCCCGATCCGCGGATGGACCCCACGTTCGATGGCGTGTTGATCACCGCATCCTTGGTGCCCAGGGCGTTCACGATGCCCAGCGTGCCATCGGCGTTGCGCTGGAACAGGTTCGGGTAGATGGACGGGTTGGCCAACATGAAATCGATGGCACGGTTGCCGATCACGTTGTTGATCTGGGTGCTCCAGTAGTCCACCGTCAATGACACGTCCTTGGTGGGCTCGAAGGCGAAGCCGAAGGTCAGGCTGTTCGAGGTCTCGGACTTGACGCCTGCGTTGTTGGGCACCTTGGTGATCTGGTAATGATTGGTCAGGCTGCAGACCTGCTCGGCCGTGAAGCCCGGCTTGGGCGTGCACACGCCGTTGGCCGTGGTGCTGTTCAGCGGATCGTTGAAGACGGGGATCAGCGTGTGCTCGGTTTCCTTGGTGTAGATCTCGGGCAGGGCGGGCGCGCGGTAGCCGGTGTTGGCCGAGCCGCGCAGCACCAGGTTCTTCACCGGCTGCCAGCGCAGGCTGAGCTTGGGGTTGACGGTGGATTCGCCCAGGTCGCTGTACCTGTCGGCACGCACCGAGGCATTGAGCGTCAAGTCCTTGAGCACCGGCGCGTCGACTTCGGCGAACAGTGAGGTGATGTCGCGCGAGATCTTGGTGGAGGTGCTGGAGTTGGCGCCCGAGGCCTGGCTGTCGCCGCCCAGCAGGTTGATCTGCTTGTTCAGTGCGGCCGACAGGTCGTTGCTGGCCAGACCGATGGCCTGCCAGGTGTCGCGGCGCATTTCGCCGCCCAGGGCCAGCGACAGCGCGCCACCGCTGAGATTCATCAGTTCACGGGTGAAGGTGGTGTCGACGCTGGTGTTTTCAGCCTTGTGCAGGCGCAGCGTGCGGCCGTCGATGCTGGCGGCGTCGAGCAGAGCCTGGCCGGCGGCGTTCTGCAGGCCGAAGGGGTTGAGCTTGGGGTCGAGGAAGAGGGTGGTGGCCGTGCCTTGCACGCTGGCGATGCCGGTGACGCTCAACCAGCCCGAACCAGCGTTGGTTTCGCGCTGGGAGCGGCCGAAGTTCAGGCCGCTGCGGTAATCCCAGCCGGCCACGGCGCCTTCCAGGCCGATCACCAGGCGGTCATTGCTGTGGTTGTCGTTGCGGATGCGGGGGCCGGCATCGGCCACCGACCACAGCACATCGATCGGGCGGCCGGCCAAGTTCAGGCCCGCCACCGCCGGCACCAGGCCGTTGCCCGGGTAGTAGGGATGGGTGCTGGTCAGGCGAACCGTGGGCGCAGCAGGGTTGTTGTACTGGTCGACGCTGAATGCGCTGTGGTTGAACTCTGCCGTCAGCAAGTGGCTGCCCAGCTTGAGCGAACCCTTGGCATAGGCGGTCAGGATGTCGTTCTTGTTGTTGAAGGTGGTGTACTGGGTGTTGGCATCCAGGAAACAGGTCTGTCGTCCACCCGAGGTGCTGGGCACCGAGTACGGCGCCAGGCAGCCGCTGGCATACATCGGGTTGTAGCGAACCGTTTGCAGCGACTTGGTCGGATTCGTCGGGTCGGTGAAGTTGCCGGGGGTGGCGTTGGAGCCCAGGCCGGGATCGGTGTTGATGCCCAACTGCTTCAAGGCCGCGCCGTCGGTCAGCTCCGGACGGGCGCTGCGGGGCAGCACCTCGCGGCGCTGAATGTCGACCGCGCCATAGACGTTCCAGCCTTGCGTGTCGAGGTTGCCTATGCCGCCCAGCAGGCCCAGGGACTTGGCGCCGCCACCACCCGAGCGCTGGGGTTGCAGGATTTCGGCCTTGATGCCTCCGCCGGTGTACTGGTTGTGGGTGTAGAACGCCTCGACGCCGCCGATGGCGTCCGAGCCATAGCTGGAGGAGGCGCCATCACGCAGGATGTCGACGCGGCTCATGGCCATGCGCGGGATCACGTTCACGCTGACATACTGGTTGGTCAGCGGCTCCTTGGCCAGGCGACGGCCGTTGAGCAGCGTCAGCGTGCGCATGGGGCCGAAGCCGCGCAGACTGGTCATCGGCCCGGCGGTGCCCTGGTTGCTGCCCAGCGAGTTGGCCTGGGGCAGTTCCAGCATGAAGTCTTTCAGCTCGGTGTTCACCCGCGCATCCATGTCGGATGCCTTGATCGTGGTTACCGGCAGGGCGGCCTCGTTGCTGGCGCTGCGGCGAATGATCGACCCGGTGATCTCGATGCGCTGTGAATCGTCGGTGCTCTGGGCCATGGCCGACGGCAGTGCCGAGGCCAGGCTGAGGATGGCCAGCGCCATGGCGGTGGGCTGCGCGGTCAGTGATGTAAAGCGGGGCTGCATGGGTTTGTCTCCTGTTTGTGGGGTGTGTGTTGCTTGCAGGGCTCAGAGGCTGAGAGAGATTCGAGCGTGACCGACTAACGTGCGAAAACGTGCTCGATCCAGACAAAGCGCAGACAGAGCTCGGGCTATGGCGAACATTTGCAACGACGAGCGGGTGCGTTTTGGCGTGGTGAGCGGGCATGATCGAAAAGCTCTCAGCCTCTCAGTGTTTGGTGGCCTTCAGGCGCTCACGGCTGTTGTTCAGGTGCATGTACATGGCGGCCCGGGCCATGGCCGAGTCGCCGCGGGCGATGGCATCGAAAACGGCGCGGTGCTCCTGTGCCGTGATCTCCTTGCCCGAGCGCAGTTGGGGCGTGGGCTCACCAAAGCGGGGCGATTTGACGGGCGCCGCCGGACGGCTGGTGCGGGCGCTGCCACGCGGGATGGTGGCCGTGCCCATGGAGCGCAACACATGCACGAAGTACTCGTTGCCGGTGGCCTGGGCGATGAGTTCATGGAATCGGAAGTCGGCCTCGACCGTGCCTTCGCCAGTGGTGTGCTGCCGGTTGAAGTCGTCCAGGGCCGCCTCCATGGCGGCCAGTTGCTCGGCCGTGCGGCGCTGCGCAGCCAGGCCCGCCGCATCGGATTCGAGGCTCAGACGGAGTTCCAGCATGGCCAGTTTCTGCTGCAGCTTCAGCTCGGCATCGGGGGCCTTCAGCGGGCTCCCGTCGGGCTGCGGCGCCAGCACGAAACTGCCCACACCGTGCCGGGTGCGCACCAGACCATTGGCCTGCAGGCGCGAGACGGCTTCACGCACCACGCTGCGGCTGACGCCAAACTCGCGCATCAACGCCGGCTCGGGCGGCACCCGCTGACCGGGCTTGAGTTCGCCGCCCCGGATGTGCTGGGTGACGCCGTCGACCACGCGCTGCGACAGGCTGGGCGCGCGGATGCTGGAAGGGTCAGTGGCTTGCGGCATGGCAGATCCTGGTGGCAAGGACTGAAGATGCAGTACTTGAGAGGTCAGACGACTAACGTCAGTATAGGATCACGATTCGTGGCTGTGCGAGGGTGTTTTCTCTACTAAACACTATCGTTTTCCACTAGGATTGACGGATGTAGATGGGCTTGAGATAGACTCCTTGATCATCAGACGACTGATGAATAGCTGAAGCCCATGATCAAGATCGAGCGCGTGAGTGCCGTCGAATTCACCCACCCCACCAAGCGGTCTGTGGACGCGGCAGGCCACTCCCATCCCGGGCCACCGGGTACGGGCCGGCAGGCCCTGCTCACCATCCGCAGCACCGATGGTGTGGAGGGCTATTGCTTTGCGCCGCCGCAGGTGGTGCGGCCGCATGTGCTGAACCAGTTCGTGCGCCGTGTGCTGGTGGGGGGTGACGCGATGCAGCGTGAGAAGCTCTGGGCTGACCTGGAGCACTGGCAGCGCGGCAGTGCCGGCCAGCTGACCGACAGGGCCCTGGGCGCGGTCGATGCGGCCCTGCACGACCTGATCGGCCGCACGCTGAACCAGCCGGTGTGGCAGTTGCTGGGCGGCTACCGCGACAGGATCCCGGCCTACGGCAGCACCATGTGTGGCGACGAGTTGGCGGGCGGGCTTTCGACGACCGAGGAATACGCCGCCTTTGCGGTGCAACTGGTCGAGAAAGGCTACCGGGCCATCAAGCTCCACACCTGGATGCCGCCGGTGCGCTTCGCGCCCGATCCGGGCATGGACATCAAGGCCTGCACCGCCGTGCGCCAGGCCGTGGGGCCGGACATCGCCCTGATGCTCGATGGCTACCACGAGTACAGCCGCACCGACGCGCTGCGCATCGGCCGGGCCCTGGAGGAACTCGACTTCACCTGGTACGAGGAGATGATGAATGAGCAGAGCACGGCCTCGTACACCTGGCTGGCCCAGCAACTGCGCATCCCCTTGCTGGGGCCCGAAAGCCTGTCGGGCAAGCACTATGCGCGGGCCGACTGGGTGAAGGCCGGCGCCAGCGACATCCTGCGCGCCGGCGTCAACGGCTGCGGCGGCATCGGCCCGACCATGAAGGTGGCACACCTGGCCGAGAGCTTCGGCATGTACTGCGAGATCCACGGTAACGGTGCGCCCAATCTGGCGGTGTGCGGTGCCATCCGCAATTCGCGCTGGTACGAGCGCGGCCTGCTGCACCCGTTCCTGGACTACGACGAGGTGCCGGTCTACCTGCACGCCAGCATCGACCCGATGGACAGCGAGGGCATGGTGCACCTGCCCACCGGCCCTGGCCTGGGTGAGCAGATCAACTTCGACTACATCGCGCGCCACACCGAGGTCACCTACTGATGAACCCGGGCCAGCGCTTGTGATGCGGCCCCTGAGTCTGGGCAGGGATGGCGGCGTCGATCGGCGCCAGTGGCTGTGTGCCGCGGGCGCAACGCTGTGCGCCGGATCGGCCCAGGCGGTGGCCGAGTCCCCGGCAGACCAACTGCTGGTGGGCATGAGCATGAACAACCTGCTGTCGCTCGACCCGGGCGCCGCCACCGGGCTGGATGCGATGACGGTGGCCTGCAACCTGTACGACAGCCTGCTCGAGACCGACGCCCATGATGCGGCGCGCCTGGCGCCTGCCTTGGCCCAGGCCTGGCAGGTCAGCCAGGGCGGGCGTAGCCTGGTTTTCCAGTTGCGCCGGGACGCACGTTTTGCAAGCGGGCAAGCGGTGCTGGCCGAGCATGCGGCCTGGTCGCTGCAACGGGTTCTCAAGCTCAATCTGGCGCCGGCTTCGGTGTGGAAGAGCTACGGTTTCAGCGCGGCAGGCCTGGGCAGCCAGGTGCAGGCGACGGGTCCGCACACGCTGCAGATCGTCTTGCCCCAGCCTACCGACCCCACCCTGGTGTTGATGACCCTGGCCACCTCGATGAGCGCCCTGGTGCTGGACCGCGACGCCGTGCTGGCCCACGAAGTCAAGGGCGATCAGGGGGCTGCCTGGCTGACCACCCACGCCGCCGGCTCGGGCGCCTTCGCGCTGCAGGCCTGGCGCCCCAAGGAGTTGCTCATCCTGCGTCGGCAGCCTGGCCATTGGCGCGGCGCGGCCAAGTTGCAGCGCGTGGTGATGCGCCACATGACCGAATCACAGACCCTGCGCCTGATGCTGTCGCGGGGCGATCTGGATGTGGCCGGCGGCCTGTCGGCACCTGACGTCAAGGCCTTGTCGCATCGGCCCGAGCTGAACGTGGAAACCGTGCGCCGGGCCAACCTCTACTACGTGGCCGTCAATGCCCGGCAGCCGCCGTTTTCAGACGAGCGTGTGCGCCGCGCGGTGCTGCGCCACCTGATCGATTTCGACGGCCTGGCCGGCACGGTGCTCAGCTCGTATGGCCAGATCCACCAGCGCCCGGTGCCCGCGGGGCTGCCGGCCTCGCTGCCCAGCCCGGGTTACCGGCTCGATGTGGCCCAGGCGCGCCGGCTGCTGGCCGAAGCGGGCTTGGCCGATGGCTTCGACACCAACATCCGCGTGATGGCCGAATCGCCCTTCACCGGCATCGCCACCAGCCTGCAGGCCACGTTGGCGCAGGCGGGCATCCGCGCCCGCATCCAGCCCGGCACGGGCAACCAGGTTTATGGCGCCATGCGCGAGCGCAAGTTCGAGATCGTCGTGGGCCGCGGCGGCGGTGGGGCCGAGGCCCATCCGCACTCCAGCCTGCGGGCACTGGTCTACAACCCCGACAACCGCGATATGGCCAGGCTCAGCAACTTCCAGGGCTGGCGCACCGGATATGCCGATCCCATGCTCAATGCCCTGATCGACCAGGCCCTGGTCGAGCCCGACGCCGAGCGCCAGGTGGCCCTGTACCGGCAGGCGCAGCAGCGGGTGGATCAAGCCGTGGGCGCCATGCAGCCGATTGCCGCGGTGACCGACACCCAGGTGATGCGGCGCGTGGTCAAGGGCTATCTGGGCCACCCCAGCGGCGCCACGCGGCTGCGCGAGGTCTACAAGGTGGCGCAATCATGAAGCCGACACAACTGCTGCGCGGCGCAGCCGGCATCACCAGTTCATTGCTGGGGCTGCTGGTGCTCACCTTCCTGATCGGGCGGGTGATGCCGCTCGATCCGGTGCTGGCCATCGTGGGGCCCGATGCCGACCGCTCCACCTACGAGCAGGTGTACCGGCAGCTGGGACTTGACCAGCCGCTGGTCATGCAGTTCGGGCGCTATCTGCTGGCGCTGGTCCAGGGTGACCTGGGCCAGGCACTGCTCACGGGCAACCCGGTGTCGGGTGACCTGATCCGCGTGTTGCCGGCCACGGCCGAGCTGGCCACGCTGGCCATGCTGATCGGCGCATTGCTGGGCGTTCCGCTGGGCGTGCTGGCCGCCACCCACCAGGGCCGCTGGCCCGACCATCTGGCCCGCGTGCTCGGCCTGTTCGGCCATTCCACGCCGGTGTTCTGGTTCGGCATGATGGGTCTGCTGGTGTTCTACGCCTGGCTGGGCTGGGCGGGCGGCATAGGCCGCATCGGGCTGGCCTTCGAGGGCAAGGTCCCCATCGTCACCGGCCTGCTGTTGGTGGACGCCGCGCTGGCGGGTGACGTGGCGGCCTGGCGCAGTGCGCTGCGCCACCTCTTGCTGCCGGCAGCCGTGCTGGGCCTGCATTCGATGGCCTACCTCAGCCGCATGACGCGCACCTTCATGCTGGCCCAGTTGTCGCAGGAGTACGTCACCACGGCGCGCATCAAGGGCCTGACCGAGCGCCAGGTGGTCTGGGGCCATGCGTTTCGCAACATCCGCGTGCAACTGCTGACCATCGCGGCCCTGGCCTATGGCGGTCTGCTCGAAGGCGCTGTGCTGACCGAAACCGTCTTTGGCTGGCCCGGCTTCGGCAGCTACCTGACCGGCAGCCTGTTACTGGGCGACATGAACGCCGTGATGGGCTCGGTGCTGGTGATCGGCTTGTTGTTCGTGTCCCTGAACCTGCTGGCCGACGCGCTCTACCGCATCTTCGACCCGAGGGCTGCCGCATGAAGGTCGCCATCACCGACGGCGCCGCACCCTGCAACACATTTGCCGACGAGGCGCTGGCCCTGGCCCGCAGGCTGCTGCGCAACCGCCTGACCGCCGTGGGCCTGGCTATCTTCGGGCTGCTGGTGCTGCTGGCCTTGCTGGCCCCGTGGCTGGCGCCGGCCGATCCGTTGCGGCAGGACCTGGCCCATGCCCTGTTGCCGCCCGGCCCGGGCCACTGGTTCGGCACCGACGAGTTCGGCCGCGATGTGTTCAGCCGGCTGCTGTGCGGCACCCGCATCACCCTCTTCATCGTGCTGCTGGTCACGGTGGTGGTCGGCCCGCTGGGCATGACGGTGGGCGTGGTGGCCGGCTACTTTGGCGGTCGCGTGGATGCGGTGCTGATGCGCCTGACCGACATGGTGCTGTCGTTTCCCAGCCTGATCCTGGCGCTGGCCTTCGTGGCCGCCTTGGGGCCCGGGCTGGACCATGCGGTGCTGGCCATCGCCCTGACGGCCTGGCCGCCGATCGCCCGGCTGGCCCGCGCCGAGGCGCTGACCCTGAGGCAGGCCGACTTCATCGTCGTGGCCCAGTTGCAGGGCGCGTCCAATGCGCGGGTGCTGTTCAGGCACCTGGTGCCGCTGTGCCTGCCGTCGGTGCTGGTGCGCCTGACGATGAACATGGCCTCGGTGGTGCTGACGGCCGCCGGCCTGGGCTTTCTGGGCCTGGGCGCGCAGCCGCCGCTGCCCGAGTGGGGCGCGATGATTTCCGAAGGCCGGCGCTACATGCTCGACAGCTGGTGGCTGGTGGCCGCGCCCGGCGCGGCCATCCTGGCCGTGAGCATGGCCTTCAACCTGCTGGGCGACGGGCTCAACGATGCCCTCGACCCGCGCCAATCGTCATGACCGGTACCCTCCTCGAAGTCGACCATCTGGAAGTGGCCTACCCCGGTCCGGTGGGCGCCGTGCCGGTGGTCAAGGGCGTGTCCTTCGACCTGGGCCGCGAAAAGCTGGCCGTGGTGGGCGAGTCGGGCTCGGGCAAGACGACCGTGGGCCGTGCGCTGCTGCGCCTGCTGCCTCGCCATTCGCAGGTCAGCGCGCGCACCCTGCGCTTTGACGGCGTCGATCTGCTGTCGGCCAGTGAGTCGCAGATGAGCCAGCTGCGGGGCCAGCGTCTGTCGATGATCATGCAAGACCCGAAGTATTCGCTCAACCCGGTGATGGCGGTGGGTGCCCAGATCGGCGAGGCGGTGCAACGCGCTGGCTCCGTGGGCCGCGCCGAGTGCCGCGACCGGGTGGAGCAACTGCTGGCGCGTGTGCACATCCGTGAGCCTGGGCGCGTGGCCCGGCAGTACCCGCACCAACTGTCGGGTGGCATGGGCCAGCGGGTGATGATCGCGATGATGCTGGCGCAGAAGCCACGCCTGCTGATCGCCGACGAGCCTACCTCGGCGCTGGATGTCTCGGTGCGCCAGGAGGTGCTCGATCTGCTGGACGAACTGGTGGCCGAGCAGGGGCTGTCGCTGTTGTTCATCACCCACGACCTGAACCTGGTGGGCCGCTTCTGCGACCGGGTGCTGGTGATGTATGCCGGCCGCGTGGTCGAGGCCTTGGCCGCGTCCGAGCTGACCCGGGCCCGGCACCCCTACACCCAGGCCCTGCTCAGCGCCGCGCCCAGCCTGCAGCACAGGCGCGCCACGCTGCCGGTGCTGCAGCGCGACCCGGCCTGGAGCGCTGCATGAACGCCCCGCACGACCTCTGCGTGTCGATGCGGGGCCTGACCCTGGCCCTGGGCGAGGGCGACAGGCGCCGCACCGTGCTGCAAGGCGTGGACCTGGACGTCATCCAGGGCCAGGCCTTCGGGCTGGTGGGCGAATCGGGCTCGGGCAAGACCACCGTGCTGCGTTGCCTGGCCGGGCAGTACCGGCATTGGCAGGGCCGGGTGCAGATCGCCGGCCAGGACCTGGCGGGCCAGGGCCCGCGCCCCGGTGCCTGGTGGTCGCGCCCCGATCTGGCGCATGCGCGGCGCGTGCAGATGGTCTTTCAAGATCCGTACGCCTCGCTGCATCCGCGCCACACTGTGGGCACCGCGCTGGCCGAGCCCCTGCGCGTACACCGGCTGGTCGATGTGGACGACCGCATCGACCAGGTGCTGGTTCAAGTGGGCCTTCCCCCCGCGTTTCGCGACCGCTACCCGCACCAGCTGTCGGGCGGTCAGCGCCAGCGTGTGGCGATCGCCCGGGCGCTGGTGCTGCAGCCCGGCCTGCTGTTGCTGGACGAACCGACCTCGGCACTGGATGTCTCGGTGCAGGCCGAGGTGCTGAACCTGCTGTCCGACCTGCGCCGGCGGCACGGGCTGACCTACCTGCTGGTCAGTCACGACCTGGGCGTGGTGGCCCACCTGTGCGACCGGCTGGCGGTCATGCAGCAAGGCGCTATCGTTGAAACCCTGAGCTCGGACGCGATGTGTGCAGGCGCGGCCCGGCATCCCTACACCCGCACCCTGGTGGCCAGCGCCCAAGCCTGAGCGCGGCCAGCCTGCAGCCCCCAACAGAACCGAACGGAAGCACACCGCATGTCCAAGATCATCGGCTACACCTCGCTGCAGACCATCCAGCGCTGGGGCCGCCCCATCGGCGATGTGCACGGCAGCACGGCCAACGGCGTGACGCCGGTGCACATCCTGCTGCTGCACACCGATGACGGCCTGACCGGCGTGGGCCTGGCGCCGCATGCGGGGGTCGAGCGCTTGTATCCTGTGGTCGACGGGCAAGACCCGCGGGCCGTCACCGCGCTGTACGACCGCATGATCACCCGGGTGTTCAAGGCTGGCCATGGCGGCGGCACGTTCAGCGCCATCGGTGCGGTCGACCTGGCCCTGTGGGACCTGAAGGCCCAACTGGCCGGCGAGCCGCTGTGGCAGCACCTGGGCGCGGCCGACCCCTTCGTGCCGGGCTATGCCTCGGCACTGGATTTCGACCTGGACGACGCCACCTTCGTGGCGGTGCACCGCGCCTATGTGGCGCGGGGCTTTCGGGCAGTCAAGCTCAAGGGCGGTGCCGATGCCCGCAAGGATCTGGCCCGCCTGAAACTGCTGCGCGAGATCTACGCCCAGCCCGGCGTCGAGCCCATGCTGATGCTCGACGTCAACGAGGCGCTGACCGCCAAGGAGGCGGTGCGCCATGTCGGCCTGATCGAGCGCGAGATCGACCTGACCTGGATCGAGGAGCCGGTGCGCCGCTGGGATGTCCCGGGGCTGGCCACGGTGCGCGCCGGCGTGCGGGCAGCCGTGGCCACCGGCGAGAACCTCACCGGCCTGGAGTCGTTCGCACCGCTGTTCCGGGCCGATGCGGTGGACGTAGTGCAGGCCTCGATGGTCTACGGTGTCACCCACTTCATGCGGCTGGCCGCGGCGGCCCATCTGCACAACCTGCCGATCAGCCTGGTCAGCTACCGCTGCAATCTCGTGGCCCATGCGGCCAACGCCGTGGCCAACCATGGGCTGTGCGAGATCAAGGAGCTTACCCAGCAACCCGAGGGCCTGAGCCTGGACCAGGAGGTGACCGATGGCGGCCTGCGCCTGGGCCAAACACCGGGCCACGGCGTGCGGGTGGACCGGGCCGCGGTCGAAGCCATCATGCGCGAGCCGGCCAACCAGCCGGGCCAGAAGCGCCGCCTGGGTTGACCATGTGGCAAGGTTCCCTTGCACGGTGGCTGGCTGCGCTGGTCCTGGCGCTGACCCTGCCGCTGGCCGCCCTCGCCGAGCGTGGCACGGTGTACCTGGCGGGCGATTCCACCATGGCAGCCCACACCGGCTACGGCGATGCGCTGTGTGCCCGGCTGCGGCCCGAATGGGCTTGCGTCAACCTGGCCCGTGGCGGGCGCAGTACGCTGAGCTACCGCGCCGAAGACCTGTGGGAAGCCTTGCTGCAGCGCCTCAAGGCCGAGTTGGCGCAGGGCCAGCCAGCGCAGCCGCCGCATGTGCTGATCCAGTTCGGCCACAACGACCAGCCGGGCAAGCCGGGCCGGTCCACCGACCTGGCCACCGAGTACCCAGCCAACCTGCAGCGCCTCGTCGATGAGTTGCGGGCGGTCGGTGCGGTGCCGGTGCTGGTCACGCCCTTGACCCGGCGCAGCTTCCAGGGAGACCGGCTCGACGACCAGCTGCAGCCCTGGGCCGATGCGATGCGGAGCGTGGCGGCCTCGCGCAGCGTGCCCCTGATCGAACTGCACGCGCTGAGCATGGCCCTTGTGCAGACTCTGGGCCAGTCCGGGGCCGACGATCTGGCCGAAACCGCGCCCGGCCAGCGCCGCTTCGACCGCACGCACCTGGGCGAGCGCGGCGCCTGCGTGTTTGCGCAGATCGTGTCGGACGAACTGGCGCGGCGGGTGCCGGCACTCGACGCGCCGCGCCGCGCGCAGGCCGTCTGCGACACGCTGCTGCCACCGGCCCAGCGCTTCAGCAGCGGCGGCATCGACACCCCGGGCTGGACCGCGACCCGCGGTGGCAGCGGCGGCCAGATCCTGCAGGTGACGACGCTGGCTGCCGATGGTCCCGGCTCGTTGAAAGCTGCCATCGACACACCGGGCCCGCGCAACGTCGTATTCGAGGTCGGCGGCGTCATCGACATGAACGGCGGCTCGCTCGACATTCGCCACCCGCACCTGACCATCGCCGGGCAGACCGCGCCCGGCTCCGGCATCACGGTGATCAAGGCCGAGACGGTCATCCGCACCCACGATGTCATCGTCCAGCACCTGCGCTTCCGGCCGGGTGAGTTTGGCCGGCCCAAGAAGGCCGGCGGCGACCAGGATGGCCTGTCCACCGTGGGCGGCGCGCACGACGTCATCGTCGACCACTGCAGCTTCAGCTGGGGCACCGACGAGAACCTGTCGGCCTCGGGTCCGCGCTTTGCGGGCGACACGCCCGACGACTGGCGGCGCGGCACCTCGCACCGCATCACCTACAGCCACAACCTGATCTACGAAGGGCTGTCGAACTCGGTGCACGAGAAGGGCGAGCATTCCAAGGGCAGCCTGATCCACGACAACACCACCGATGTGCTGCTGTACGGCAATGTGTACATTTCCAACCGCGAACGCAACGCGCTGTTCAAGGGCGGCGCGCGCGGCGCGATGGTCAACAACCTGATCTTCAACCCCGGCCGGCTGGCAGTGCACTACAACCTGTGGCCCAAGGAATGGGAAGGCAAGGCCTGGCAGACCGGTCGGCTCAGCCTGGTGGGCAACCAGCTGCGCCACGGCCCCAGCACCGAGCCCGATACTGCCTTCTTCACCCAGCGCGGCGCGGGCCACCTGGCGCTGTACCTGGCCGACAACCTGGCCACCGACCGCAGCGGCCGCACGGTGGCCGCCTTGCGCGACGCCGGTGACGGCCAGGCCACGCGGACGATGCTGGCGCAACCCGACCTGCCGCCGGGCCTGCGCATCCGGCCGGCCGCCACCCTGGCGGACGAGTTGAGCGGCATCGTCGGCGCCCGCCCCTGGGACCGTGACGCGCTCGACCGCCGGGTGCTGACCGACATGGCGGTCGGGCGGGGCCGCATCATCGACAGCGAGCGCGAGAACCTGTTGGGCTACCCGGCGGTGCAGCCGCCGGTGCGCCGAAGCTTCGACGCCAACGCCTGGCACCTGGATGACATGAGCCCCAAGGCGGGCTGGGCCAGCCTGTTGGGCGCAGGCGCTTCACCCCAACGGCCCTGACTGCAGCGGAGCCTGGACAACGTGCAAGCCTTGGCGCGCTCAGACTTTCAATCCTGGGTGGACGGTGCCCGCACCGATCTCCACACCCTGCGCGGGCCGGGCGGGATCGAAGTGGCCATCTGCAACCACGGCGCCCGCCTGGTCAGCGTGGCGGTGCCCGATGGTCAGGGCAGCCGGACCGGGCTGATCCTGGGTTATGACAGCCTGGCGGGCTACCTGGACGGCCAGTTGTCCATGGGGGCCTTCATCGGCCGGTGGGCCGGCCGGCTGCGCCAGGGTCGGCTGCCGCTGCCGGATGGCACGGTGGTGCAACTGCCGATCAACAGCGGCAGCCATGCCGTGCACGGTGGCCCGCGTGGCAGCCGGTTCAGGACTTTCCAGCTGGACGACGTGCAAGCCGATGCGCTGCAGCTCAGCCATGTCTTTCGCCCCGAGGACGACGGTGTGCCAGGGGTGCTGCGGCTGCGGGTCGGTTACCAGGTCCTGCCCGACAACGCCCTGCGCATCAGCTGGCGCGCCGAGGCCGGTGGGACGCCCACGCTGGCGCAGTTCACCGCCCATCCGTTCTTCAACCTGGCCGGCGAGGGCAGCGCGCTCGACCATGTGCTGCAGATCCCCGCGAGCCGCTACCTGCCGCTCGCAGTGGACGTCTGCCCGCTGGGCAGCACTGCAAGCGTGGACGACAGCCCGCTGGACTTTCGGGCGCCACGAACACCCCGCGCGGCGCAGCGCGCAGCGCACCCGCAACTGCAGGCCGCCAAGGGCCTGGACCACTACCTGCTGCTCGACGAGCCCGACCCGGCGCAGCCCTCGCCATGGGCGGCGGCCCGCCTGATCTGCCCGCAGAACGGCCACAGCCTGTCGGTCTTCAGCAGCGAGCCAGGGCTGCAGTTGTATGCCGGACATGGCCTCACCGGCGACCTGCCGCGCGACCTGGGCCGCGGCGGCTGGCGCTGGGCGCCTGGCGACGGCCTGTGCCTGGAGCCGATGTCCTGGCCCGATGCGCCCAACCAGCCCGGCTTTCCCGATCCGTGGCTGGCGCCGGGTGCCACCCGGCACGGCGAGATCGTCTACCGGTTCAGCTGAGGCCGGCGCGCCCGTCGCCGCTCAAGTCACCGGCGCGGGGTTGAACAGCACCAGCGCGTTGTGCAGCTTCCAGTGCTCGGCCCAGGTCTTCTTGCGCCCGCTGGCCACGTCCAGCATCAGGCGGAACAACTGCCAGCCAACCTCCTCGACGGTGGTGTCGCCGTCGGCGATCGTTCCGGCGTTCACGTCCATCAGGTCATGCCAGCGGCGGGCCAGGTCGGTGCGGGTCGCCACCTTGATCACCGGCACCGCCGCCAGGCCATACGGCGTGCCGCGACCGGTGGTGAACACATGCAGGTTCATGCCGGCCGCCAGTTGCAGCGTGCCGCAGATGAAATCGCTGGCCGGCGTGGCGGCGTAGGTCAGCCCCTTGGCGCGCAGCTTCTCGCCGGGGGCGAGCACGTTCGAGATCGGCGCCGAGCCTGACTTGACGATGGAGCCCATCGCCTTCTCGACGATGTTCGACAGCCCGCCAGCCTTGTTGCCCGGCGTGGTGTTGGCGCTGCGGTCGACCCGGCCCCGGCCCAGGTAGGCGTCGTACCAGGCCATCTCGCGGATCATGGCCTCGGCCACTTCGGGGGTGGTGGCGCGCGCGGTCAGCTGGTCGATGCCGTCGCGCACCTCGGTCACTTCGGAGAACATCACGCTGGCCCCGGCGCGCACCAGCAGGTCGGTGCAGAAGCCGACGGCCGGGTTGGCGGTGACGCCGGAGAAAGCATCGCTGCCGCCGCACTGCACGCCCACCACCAGCTCGCTGGCGGGCACGGTCTCGCGCCGGCGTGCATCCAGCCTTGCCAGGTGGGCCTCGGCCTGCCGCATGATGGACTCGACCATGGACATGAAGCCGACATGGGCGTCGTCCTGCAGGCACACCACGTCCAGCGCAGCCTCCGCGCCGGCCGCCTGGCGCTCGTCGGCGATGGCGAAGCTGCCCGGCGGCAGCAACCGCTCGGGCTGCAGCTTCTCGCAGCCCAGGCTGACCACCATCACCTCGCCGCCGAAATTCGGGTTCAGGCTGATGTTGCGCAGCGTGCGTATCGGCACCACGGCATCGGGCGCGTCTATGGCCACGCCGCAGCCGTAGTCGTGCTCCAGCGCCACCACGTCATCGACATTCGGGAACCGGGGCAGCAACTCGGTCTTGATGCGACGGACCGCGAAGTCGGTGACGCCGGCCACGCACTGCACGGTCTGGGTGAGCGCCAGGATGTTGCGCGTGCCCACCGAGCCATCGGCATTGCGGTAGCCCTCGAAGGTGTAGCCTGCCAGCGGCGGCAGCGGCGCGGCCTGCACGGTGGCCTTGGGCAGGCCGTCGAGTCCCCGCGCCTCGGGCATCCTGAGCAGCCGTTCATGCACCCAGCTGCCGTCCGGGATGTCCCTCAGCGCGTAGCCTATGGGGATGCCGTAGCGCACCACTGGCGCGCCCGCCGCGATGTCGACCAGGGCCACCTTGTGCCCTTGCGGAACGCGATCCCGCAGCACCGGGCCGCCGGGCAGGGCGGTGCCCGCCGGCAGGCCGCCGTCGTTGGCGACGATGGCCACGTTGTCTAGCGCGTGCATGCGCAGGGTCAAGGGCGGCGCCGCTGGCGAGCGGGCAGCCGACGACGCTGTGGTCACGGGATCGGACATTCAAGCACTCCTTGCATGGCCGCTTGGCCAGGTGGGCAACGCAGCGGTCGCGCCGCGTTGGAATCGAATTGTCTTGATTGACCAAAAGTTGTCAAGCAACTTGTGGCCGCCGCCAAGCCGCCCCATCAGGGCAGGAGCACGCCCTCGAAGATGCGGCGCTTGGCGTTGATCACGTGCGTGCGGATCGCCGCTGCCGCCTCGACCGGCGCGCGCCGGGCTATTGCGTCGACCACGGCCTGGTGTTCGGTCTGCGTCGTGCGCACCCGTTCGGCGCTCTTCTTGTCGGCCACGCCGCGCGCCAGTTCCATGAACTGGCGGATCGGCGCTACCGTGGTCTCGATGGTGGTGACGAAGAACGGGTTGTGAGAGGCGCGGGCGATCGCCAGGTGGAAACGCACGTCTTCGTCGGTGCCGGGCCGCCCGCTTTCCATCGATGCGTTCAGCGCATCGAATTCGGCGCGTATCGCCGCCAGGTCATCGGCATCGTGGAACTCGGCCGCGGCCGCGGCCGCGCCACCTTCCACACAGAGGCGGAAGGCGTAGTAGCGCTCGATGTCGGCCAGGCTTCTGACGGGTGTCGCCACGGTGGCCGGTGCCCCCGGGCGGCGTACCAGGTGGCTGCCGGAACCGCGGCGCGACTCGATCACACCGTCCGATCGCAGGCGGGCCAGCGCCTCGCGAACCGTGGGTCGCGAGACGCCGAACCGGCTGGCCAGTTCGCCTTCCGGCGGCAGTTTGTCGTCCTGCGCAAAGTCGCCGCGCAGGATCGCTTCGACCACGCGGGCATAGATCCGGTCGGGCAGCGAGCCGGCGCCGGCCCGCTCCAACTGCAACTGTTCATCCTTCATCGGCTATCGGTGCGCGGTGCCGCGCGAGCGGCATCCGCCACGCTCCTTCAGGGAAATTTGTCTTGTAGTAGAAGGCCGGATCTTGCCAGGTAGGCCTAAGTATTTTCCCTATTGTTGCATGACAACTTGGTCAAATAGAGTGTAGTTGTAAGGCATTAACAGACAAATCTGCTTGAGCCGATCGCGCTCAGCTTCCAGGGCGGCTGGGCGGGTCAGAACTAGACGCCGCCCGAGCCGCGTCGCCGCCAGAGCCGCGCCCGGTCTGCAGTCTGTGGCGGCAGCCGTGGGTGCAGCGCGTGATCACCCTTCAAACCGAGGAAACGACGATGCGAGAGAACCGTTTGCGTACGCTGTGGAAGCAGGACCGGGCAGCCGTCAATGGCTGGCTGGCGATCCCGAACAGCTTTTCGGCCGAGACCATGGCCTACCAGGGCTGGGACTCGCTGACCATCGACCTGCAGCATGGCGTGGTCGACTACGCTGCGATGGTCACGATGCTGCAGGCGATCTCCACCACGCCGACGGTGCCGGTGGTGCGGGTTCCCTGGCTGGAGCCCGGCATCCTGATGAAGGCGCTCGATGCCGGCGCCTACGGTGTGATCTGTCCGATGATCAACACGCGGGAAGACGCCCAGAAGCTGGTCGCCTGGACGCACTATGCGCCTCGCGGCACGCGCAGCTTCGGGCCGGTGCGCGCGCTGCTCTATGGTGGCGCCGACTATCCGACCCACGCGAACGACACCATCGTCACCTTCGCGATGATCGAGACGGCTGCCGCGCTGGACAACCTGGACGCGATCCTGTCGGTCGAAGGTCTGGACGCGGTCTACATCGGCCCGTCCGACCTGTCGCTGGCGCTGGGCTGCAAGCCCACCTTCGACGATCTGGACCCGAAGGCGGCCGAAGCGGTGGACCATATCCTGGTGCGTGCACAGGCGCATGGGGTGGTTGCCGGCATCCACAACGGCGCGCCGGAGGCCGCCCTGCGGCGCATCGCCAAGGGATTCCGGTTCACGACAGTCAGCTCCGACGCCCGGCTGATGGCCGCCGGCGCCCAACAGGTCATCGCGCAGATGCGCACCGCGACGGCGCCCGCCGGCTCCAACACCTACTGAAAGCGACGCAACATGAAGATCGGATTCATCGGACTGGGCATCATGGGCGCGCCGATGGCGCTGCACCTGGTCGACGCCGGCCACCTGCTGTTTGTCCACACCCGGGGCGCCGTGCCGGCTTCGGTGGCCACGTCTTCGGCCATGGCCTGCGCCAACGCCGCCGACGTGACCCGCCAGGCCGACGTGGTGTTCATCATGGTGCCCGACACGCCCGACGTCGAGGCCGTGCTGTTCGGCGCCGATGGCGTGGCCCAGGCGCTGCAGGGTGCCAGCGACGGGGCGCGCAAGGTCATCGTCGACATGAGCTCGATCTCGCCGATGGCCACCAAGGCCTTCGCCGCAAAGATCAATGCGATTGGCGCCGACTACCTGGACGCGCCGGTGTCTGGCGGCGAGGTGGGTGCCAAGGCGGCGTCGCTGACCATCATGGTCGGCGGTGACCAGAACGTCTTCGAGGCCGTGCGCCCGTTGTTCGAGAAGATGGGCAAGAACATCACGCTGGTGGGCGGCAACGGCGACGGCCAGACCACCAAGGTGGCCAACCAGATCATCGTGGCGCTGAGCATCGCCGCGGTGGGCGAGGCCCTGCTGTTCGCCAGCAAAGCCGGCGCCGACCCGGCCAAGGTGCGCCAGGCGCTGATGGGCGGCTTTGCCAGCAGCCGCATCCTGGAGGTGCATGGCGAGCGCATGATCAAGCGTACCTTCGCGCCAGGGTTCCGCATCCGGCTGCACCAGAAGGACCTGAACCTGGCGCTGCAGGGCGCGCGCGAACTCGGCGTGGCGCTGCCGCAGACGGCCGGCGCGGCGCAACTGATGCAGGCCTGTGCCGCCAACGGCATGGCTGATCTGGATCACTCGGCGCTGGTCAGGGCGCTGGAATTGTTGGGCAACCACGACGTGGCCTAGGCCTGAGCAAGAGTCCGTGCCTGAACGCGACGGCCATGGTCGACCGCAAGGCGCTGCTTGGGCAGATGTTTGACGCAGCTGTTGCGGCGGCACAGCCTGCGGGGTGTCTGCCACCGCAGTTGCCACCACAGCCGAAAGGCCGGACGGTCGTGGTCGGTGCCGGCAAGGCCGCTACGGCCATGGCCCATGCGCGCGATCGCAACTGCGCGGACGGCGGCTGCGCGCCTTGCCCTCAGCGACATCGCGCCTGGCCTGCAGCCAGTGCCAGGCTCGATCCAGGCCAACAACCGCCCGATGGAGGGGCTAGACCATGATCCCAGCGACGAACGACGGTGGCGCAAGCGTCACGGTACTGCGCGATGTGCCCTTCGGTGAGGCCTCGACAGGCCATGGCAGCGACCATCCGGGCACCCGCCTGTTGACGCTGGACGTTTACCTGCCGCCCGAGACCGGCGCAGCGTCGGCCAGGCCGGCACTGGTGTTGTCGCATGGCGGCGCCTACCACCGGGGCAGCAAGGAAACCGACGAGTTCGAGCAGGAAGGTTCCAGGAACACGCCAGTCCCGGAATACTGCGAGCGCTTCGCCGCCAAGGGATTCGTCTGTTTCAGCGTCGGCTATCGGCTGACGCAGGAACTTGCCGCGCCGCAGCCTCAAGCGATCAGGCGCTCCCGCGCGGCGGTGAGCCGCGGGCGGATCGACTATGTGCGCGAACTCCTCGGTCTGCCGCTGGCCACCGACGAGGAATTGCTCAATGGTGTCGAAGGCGCGATTGCGGACGTGGCCGATGCATTTCGCTTCGTCCAAGTGCAGGCCTCGCGCTGGAACGTCGACCCGTCCCGGATCGCGCTGGGAGGGTTCTCGGCAGGCGCTTTCTCGTCCATCTACGCCGCCTATGCGCTGGGGGTGCCTGCCGCCGCGATCGTCTCGCTGTCGGGCGGGATGGACCCCGAGGATGCCGACCACTACCTGCACGGTGGGCGCGGCCAGCCGCCGGTGCTGCTGTTCTCCAGCGAATTCGACCTGCCCGGGATTGGCGAACGGACGCTGGCACTGGCCCATCGCGCCGAAACCCTGGGCCTGGGTGTTCGGCGCTATGCCGTGCCGGGCAAACCCCATTTCTACGACCGGCGGACCGAGGTCGTGCTCGAGGCGTCGAGCCTGCCGGGCGGGCTTGCCCGCTGCACGGTCGAGTCGGCCATCGAGGATTTCCTGCAGCAGTCGCTGGCGCCGGCGGCGGTGGATCTGGGCACGCTCGAGGCCTTTGCCCAGGCCTGGAACCGGCATGACATCGAGGGCTTGATGACGTTCATGAGCGACGACTGTGTGTTCCACGGCTCGGCCGGCATCGAGTCATGCGGGTCACGCCATGTCGGCCCGGCGGCGGTTCGAGCCGCTTTCGTCAAGGCGTGGACAGACTTTCCGGACGCGCAATGGACACGCGCGCGCCATGTCGTCTGCGGCCAGCGTGGCCTCTCGGAATGGACTTTCGTCGGCACCCGGGCCTCGGATGGATTGCGCATCGAAGTCGACGGTTGTGATCTCTTCACCTTCAGCGGCCAGAAGATCCGGGTCAAGGACTCCTGGCGGAAGGCGCGGAGCTGACAGGGCGGCCTCGCGTCCTCGACACTAACCCGCCCCTGCTTCTTGCGCGCGCAGCCTTCGTCCACGGCATGCTGGCGGCCCGCTGTCAGTCACGCCCGTCCAGCCAGCGGTAGTACAAGCTGGCCGCCTTGACGCCCAGCGGCGCGAAGGCGTGGCCGGGGATCTGCCGCAGCGCCTCGAAGGGCAGCCGCGCCGCGGCAGGCCCGCCGTCGAGCGCCGCGTCGGCCAGCACCGGCCCCAGCGCGGTGCCCAGGGCCAGGCCGCGGCCGTTGCAGCCGACCCAGCCCAGCACGCCCTCGTCCAGCCGCCAGAAGCGCGGCAGCTTGTCGGGCGTGGCCGCGAACACGCCGTGCCAGAGGTGGTCGAAGCCTATCCCGTCCAGCGCCGCCAGTTGCGGAAACATCTTCAGCAGCCGCTCGGCGATGCGCCGGCGCAGCCGCTGTTCGTAGCCGGTGGCCAGCACCAGCGCGCCGCCTGTGACCAGCCGGCCCTGCGTGTCCAGCCGGGCGAAATGCAGGTCGGCATGGGTGTCCGACAGCGCGTGGTTGCCAGGCAGGATGCTGGCGCGCAGTTCGGCCGGCAGCGGCTGGGTGGCCATCTGGTAGGAGCGCACCGGCACCAGGGATCTGGCCAGGCCGGGCCAGGGCGAAGGCGTGGCAAAGCCGCTATAGCTGTGGCTGGCCAGCAGCACCCGGCGCGCCAGCACGCTGCCGCCGCGGGTGTTCAGCCGCCAGCGATCGCCCACCCGCTGCAGGCTGCTGACCGCCGAGTGGGTGTGGATCGCCGCGCCGGCGGCGATGGCCGCGCGCGCCAGGCCGCGGGTGAAGGCCAGCGGGTTGACATGGCCGCCGGTCGGGTTCATCCAGCCGCCGCACCAGAAGCGCGATCCGGTGAGCACCGCCACCTGGTCGCGGTCCAGCAGTTGCGCCGGTGCGCCGCGGCGCTGCCACTGTGCGCAGCGCGAGCGCGACAAAGCCAGCCGGCTCTCGCGGTGCGCCGGCTGAAGCCAGCCGTTCTGCACCGCCTCGCAGGCTATGCCGTGGCGGCGCACCAGTTCGAACAGGGTGTTCGCCGAGTCGCGCAGCAGCGCGACCAAGCGCTCGCCCTGCTCGGCGCCGAAGGCGGCCACCAGCAGGTCGGGGTCGGCGCGCGTCATGGCCGGGATCACCTGACCGTTGTTGCGCCCCGACGCGCCCCAGCCGATCTCGGCGGCTTCCAGCACCGTGACGCTGGCGCCGCGCTCTGCGGCACGCAGCGCCGCCGCCAGCCCGGTGACACCGGCCCCGACCACCGCCAGGTCCACGCGCTGCTCGCCCGCGGGCAGCGGCGAGGTGGCGGGCGCTTCGGGCGCCGTGGCCGCCCACAGCGAGGGCGGAAGGCGTATCGGGTCCAGGCTGGGGTCGCTCATGTCATTTGCTTATTCAAAAAACGAGTAAAACGCGGCGGGCACATCGGCATCGAGGATATATTGTTGTCCACCTCAACGCTGCGGCCTTGTACCCATGTCGACAGAAAACGAAACCCGCTTGATCGAACAGCTGCGCGGCGCGTTGAAGAGTCGGGCGCTGGTCTACGCCGCGATGTACGAGGAGATCGCCGCCGAGTTCGGCGCCGACAAGGCGCGCGAGATCTGCAAGCGCGCGATCTACAAGCGCGGCGAGGCCATCGCCGCCGTCTTCGCCCCGCATGCGCCGGCCGACCTGGCGGGACTGAAGCAGACCTTCCTGAACTTCATCCCGCAGGGCGAGCAGCTGTTTGCGCCCGAGGTCGTGCAGTGCAATGCGCAGGAGTTGGAGATCCAGTTCCACCGCTGTCCGCTGAAGGAAGCCTGGCAGGAAGCCGGTTACGAGGGCGCGACGCTGGAAAACCTGTGCGACATCGGCGGCGTGGTCGACTACGGCACTTTCGAGAAAGCCGGTTTCAGCATCCGGTCCGAGACCTGGCGCAGCGGCCGCGAAGGCTGTTGCCGACTGCACATCACACCCGGCCCGGCGGCCTGAACCGCAGAACCTGCCCGGGGCCGTCCATTGGTCGCGCGTCGCTCACATCCCCAGCCACCATTCTTTCCCAGGAGATTGCCTTGAAATTCACCATCCCTTCCCTCGTTGCCGCCGGCGCCCTGCTGGCACTGGCCGGCGTCGCCCATGCCCAGGACATCTTCGTCGGCTACCAGCTGCCGCTGACCGGCACCCAGTCGCAGTACGGCGAGGTGTTCCGCAATGCCGCGACGCTGCAGCTGGAGAAGTTCAACGCCGCCGGCGGCGTGGCCGGCCACAAGGTGCAGATCGTCTACGAGGACTCGAAGTCCGACGCCAAGGAGGCGGTCAACATCGCGCGCAAGTTCGTCGATGACAAGCGCATCGTCGCGGTGCTGGGTGACTTTGCCAGCGGCCCGTCGATGGCTGCCGGCGAGGTCTACGGCAAGGAAGGGCTGCCGCAGCTGTCGCAGACCGCCTCGCACCCCGACTTCCTGAAGGTCTCGACCTGGCAGTTCCGCAACATCACGACCCAGGCCCAGGAAGGCCCGTTCAACGCCAAGTGGCTGCGCGAGGGCGGCGTCAAGACGGTGGCGGTGATCGGCCTGCAGAACGACTGGGGGCTGTCGGCCACCGGCGAGTTCGCCAAGGCCTTCGAGGCGCTGGGCGGCAAGGTCACCAGCACCGAGCTGTTCAACCCCGGCGCGCGCGACTTCAAGGCCATCCTGACCAAGGTGGTGCAGGCCAAGCCCGACGCGATCTACTTCGCGATGTTCTACGAAGAGGGCGCGCTGATCCTGCAGCAGGCCAGGCAGCTCAACGTCAGTGCCAAGCTGTATTCGGCCTCGCCGTTCTACGCGCCCAAGCTGATCGAGCTGGCAGGCCCGGCGGCCGAGGGTGTGAACCTGTCGACCACCTTCGTCGCCGACAGCCCGCTGCCGCTGGTCGCCGGCTTCGTCGCCGAGTACAAGAAGCGCTACACCGGCGAGCCCAACCAGTTCGCCGCCCAGGCCTATGACGCAGTGGGCATCCTGCTCGACGCGATCAAGCGGGTCGGCCCGGCCGCCACCCGGGCCCAGGTGCGCGACGCGCTCGCCGCCACCGCCAACTACCCCGGAGTGACCGGCGTCACCACCTTCGACAAGACAACGCGCGAGCCGGGCAAGACGCTGGCCAAGTTGCAGATCAAGGGCGGCAAGTTCGTCCCTGCGCAGTAAGCCGAGTCCGACAGCCCGCCTGATGGATCCCACGGTACTGCTGCAACAGGTCGTCAACGGCCTGTCGATCGGCCTCGTCTACGCGCTGATGGCGATAGGTTTCACGCTGATCTTCGGCGTGCTCAACGTCGTCAACTTCGCCCATGGCGAGATCTACACCCTAGGCGCGTTTGCCGGGCTGCTGCTGATCACCGCGCTGCAGCCGCCGCTGTGGCTGGTGCTGGTGGGTGTGCTGGCCTCGGGCGGGCTGGCCGGCTGGCTGCTCGAGCGCATCGCGTTCCGGCCCTTCCGGCGTTTCCGCGACGAGGCCTCGATCAAATCCAAGGCGATGCGCGAGGCCACGCTGCTGTCGTCGCTGGCGGTGTCGATCATCGTGCGCGAGGCCCTCGAGCTGAAGTTCTCGGGCGAGATGCAGACCATCGCCCAGTCCTATCTGCTGCAGACGGCTATCCAGCTCGGCCCCATCACCATCACCGACGGCAACCTGATCATCTTCGGGCTGTCGGCGGCCTCGCTGGCAGCGCTGCAGTTCGTGCTCTACCGCACCCGCATCGGCTTGGGCATACGCGCGGTGTCGAACAACGTGCTGGGTGCGCAGTTCGTCGGCATCGACACCAACCGCGCCATCGTCGCCACCTTTGTCGTCGGCTCGATGCTGGGGGCGATCGCCGGCATCATGGTCGGCCTCTACCAGGGCGCGATCTTTCCGCAGATGGGCTTCGAGCCTGGCATCAAGGCCTTTGTCGCGATGGTGATGGGCGGGCTGTCCAGCATCCCCGGCGCGGTGGTCTGTGCGCTGATCCTGGGCGTGTCCGAATCGGTGGCCACGCAGTATTTTTCCGATGGCTGGAAGGCGCTGGTGTCCTACTCCTTTCTGCTGGCCACGCTGTGGTTCTTCCCGTCGGGCATCTTCGGCGCCAAGAAGGAGAAGATGTGAGGCCGCGCCTGAACGCCTGGCTGGTGGCGGGGCTGGTGGCGCTGGTGGTCGGGCTGATCGCGTTGAAGTCGAGCTATTTCATCCAGATCGCGATCACGACGATGATCTTCGTGATCCTCAGTGCCAGCCTGAACCTGATCACCGGCTCGGCCGGGCTGCTGAGTCTTGGCCACGGCGCCTTCTTCGGCGTCGGCGCCTACGCGGCGGCGCTGCTGGCCACCCGGTTCGGCTGGCCGTTCTGGCTGACGCTGCCGGCCGCCGGCGCGGTCGCGGCGCTGGTGGGCGCGCTGGTGGCGGTGCCGACGATGCGGCTGACCAGCATCTACTTTGCCGTGGCCACGTTGGGCATAGGCGAGATGATCTACGTCACGCTGCTGAACTGGGTCGGTCTGACGCGCGGGCCCATGGGCATCCGCAGCATTCCCGCCGCCACGCTGTTCGGCCAGCAGGGCATCGCCTTCAGCCTGGTCGTCACCGCCGCGGTGATGCTGAGCGCGCTGTGGGTGGTGCACCGGCTGGCGCATTCCTACTACGGCAATGCGCTGCGCGCGCTGCGCGAGGACGACGCCTGCGCCGACGCGATGGGCATAGACGTCGGCCGGCTCAAACTGCAGACCTTTGGCGTGGCTTGTGCCTTGGCTGGCGTGGCCGGCGCGCTCTATGCCCACACCACCGGCTTCATCAGCCCAGAGAGCTTTCGCTTCGGCGAATCGATACTGGTGCTGTCCATGGTGGTGGTCGGCGGACTGGGCAGCCTGTACGGCTCGGTGATCGGTGCGGTGATCCTGACCGTGCTGCCCGAACTGCTGCGAGACCTGGGCAGCTACCGCATGATCGCGGTGGGTGGCGTGCTGTTCGCCTCCATCCTGTTCCTGCCGCGCGGGTTGGTCGGTGAGGTCTCGGCGATAGCCTTGTTCCGCCGCCAGATCCGCCGCGATCCGACCGGGCGCCGCGCATCATGGTGAGCGCTGACATGGCATTGCTCGAGTTGCGTGCGCTGACGCGACGCTTTGGCGGGTTGACCGCGGTGGACGCCGTGTCGGCCAGCGTGCGGCGCGGCGAACTGGTCGGCGTGATCGGCCCCAACGGCGCCGGCAAGACCACGCTGTTCAACCTGATCTCGGGCGTCACGCCGCCGTCATCGGGCGAGGTGTTGTTCGCAGGCCGCTCGCTGGCCGGCCTGAGGCCGTTCGAGGTGGCGCGGCTGGGGCTGGGTCGCACCTTCCAGAACCTGCGCGTCTTCCCCAACATGACGGTCTTCGACAACGTCTCGGTCGGCGCGATCCGCGCGAGCGGTCTGCGCGACGCCTTCGGCTGGCGCGGCACGGCGCAGGCCCGCGCGATCGGCGAGGTGGCCACCGAGATGCTGGACAAGGTCGGTCTGGCGCCGCTGGCCGATGAACTGGCGGCCAACCTGTCCTACGGCAAGCGCAAGATGCTGGAGATCGCCCGCGCGCTGGCCGGCCGGCCGCAACTGCTGATCCTGGACGAGCCGGCGGCCGGCCTCAACGACACCGAGACCGTGGCGCTGTCGCGCTTCATAGGGCAATTGCGCGATGAAGGCATGACCATCCTGCTGGTCGAGCACGACATGGGCCTGGTGATGCGGGTCTGCAGCCGCGTCGTCGTGCTGGCATTCGGCCGAAAGATTGCCGATGCCGACCCGGCGACGGTGCAGCGCGATCCGGCGGTGCTGGACGCCTACCTCGGGACGGGCGACGAATGAGCGATACCTGGGCAGGACCCGCACTGCAGGTCGACCGGCTGGTCGTCGGTATGGGTGGCCAGACCATCCTGAACGAGGTCAGCCTGAGCGTGCCCGCGCGCGGCGTGGTCACCGTGCTGGGCGCCAACGGCGTCGGCAAGACCACGCTGATGCGCGCGATCTCGGGCATCTACTCTGCCGCCAGTGGCAGCATCACCTTCGCCGGCGAGGCCATCACCCATCTGGCGCCGCACCGCATCGTCGCCCGCGGCCTGGCGCAGGCGCCCGAGGGCCGGCAGGTGTTCTCCAGCATGTCGGTGCGCGAGAATTTGGTGCTGGGCGCCGGCGCGCTGGCGGGACGCGAGTTCGACCGCACCTTCGATGAGGTACTGCAGCGCTTCCCGCTGCTGCGCGAGCGGCTGGCGCAACTGGCCGGGTCGCTGTCAGGCGGTGAGCAGCAGATGCTGTGCATAGGCCGCGCGCTGATGAGCCGGCCGCGCCTGCTGCTGCTCGACGAACCCTCGCTGGGGCTGGCGCCCAAGATCGTCAAGCAGATCTTCGACCTGGTGGCCAGCATCCGCGACAGCGGCACCGCCATCCTGCTGGTCGAGCAGAACGTGCGCGCCGCGCTGAAGGTGGCCGACCACGCCTATGTGATGGAGGGCGGGCGCATCGTGCTCGAGGGCACCGCCGCGCAGCTGCGCGACGACCCGCGGGTGCGCGACGCCTACCTGGGCGGCGCGGCCGGGCATTGAGCGGCGCCGGCTGAACGCCTGCGCGCGCGCAGCCGGCGTTCAGCCGGGCACGATCTCGAACGCCGCGCCATGGCTTTGCAGCCGCGGCAGCGCCTGCGCCGGCACGTCAGACGGGCCGCTCAGCGCCATGCCCAGCAGGCCCTCGCCGCGGCCGGCCAGATGCGCGCGCAGCGCGGCGCTGTCGGCCGCATCGGGCCCGGGCGCGACCAGCACCAGCCGGGTGTTGCCCAGCGGCAGCACCGCTTGTTGCAGCCCCAGTCCGGGCAGCGCCAGCGGCTGCTCGGTGGCCATCAGCTGCGGCCCCAGCAGCGCCTGCCAGCGCGCCAGGCTGGCCGCCAGGTCGGCCACTGCCAGCGTGATCGCCGCCACGCCCAGCACGCCGTTGGCATGCACCCGCACATCGCCCTCGGGCACCCTCAGTGCACGCGGTGTGACGTCGCCGCACAGAAACGGCAGGTCGGGCGTCGGCGGCGTGCCGGTCTGCCACTGCAGGCGCTCGCCGTCGGGCCGCAGCCGGCCGCCGTCCATCGGTCCCTGGTAGGCCAGGCCGCGGCTGCGCGCGCCCTCGACCACCGCGGCCACGCTGTCCGGCAGCAGCGCGAAGTCGATGAAGCCCTCCCGGCCGCGCGCGGCCGCAGCGTCCCAGCGGTGGCCGCTGTCGTGCAGCAGGAAGGCGATCAGCTCGAGGTAGCTGCCGTCGGAAAAGCCGACCAGTGCGTTGTGGGTGGCTCCGTCGGCATGGGTGCCGCCGCGCCGCACGGTGAAGCCTAGCGCGCTGTAGTCGGCGATCGCGGCGTCGAGGTCGTTCACGAGGATGACGGCATGGTCGAGCAAGAGGGGCATGGCGGGTCCTTGGGGCTGGCGGTCACCTGGCGCGCCAGGTCGGTGGAGGGGTGGCGGGCCTGGCGGTCCGCCTGTCGTTTGCCGTGCATTGTGGCGCCGGGACCGATGTTCTGTGCCTCGGCCGTACCCGTGGGCGCTGCCCGGACGCAGGCCGTCAAGCGCATAGGCTTGTGCGAATTCCTGCGTCGCATCTGGTCTGGGAAACGGTGGCCAGGCTGGGCGGGTTGTCGGCCCGGGTGTTGCCGGCGCCCAGCAAGTTGCTGGGCACAGCGGTCAACTGGCGCGCGAGGGCCGACTGCTCAGCCACCTGGGCATCAGCCTGCTGCGGGCGGCCACCGGCTTCATCGTCGGCGGGGCGATAGGCTTCGGTCTGGGCAAGCTGGTCGGCTTCTCGCGGCCGACCTAGGCGCGGCTCGACCGCAGCAAGCTCAGGTTCGTCCACCTCAACCCGCCCGACGTGGCGCCGGCATTCGCCCGGGGCAAGGTCGACGCCGGGTCCATGTGGAGCCCGGGCGTGGGCATCGCGCGCAGTGAATACAAGGCGCACGACATCTTCTTAGAGGCCGCGACCTGGACTTCGGCATCGACTGCAGCTCTTCGTTGAAGACGCGCAAGTTCTCCATCGACAACCCCGACGTCGCGCGCGGTCAACGCCGTTTTCGTCGCCGAAGGCGCCTGGGCCACCGCCCGCCCGCTGGACGGTGGACGCCCAGGCCGTCGTCGCCGCCGGCGTGCTGGGCCAGTACCGGCGCGATTCGGGCTGTGACGAATGGGCCGGCCGGTACAGCAACCGGAATTGCTGATGGGCAGCATCTTCGCCCGCGCCGCAGCAGGTGAATGACGGGCGCCAGACCTGCCGAGGCATCTTGGCATGGGGCGGCGCGTCCGCCGCCGTCGCCGCATACCTGTTGTCGCCACCGAAGCCAGCGGCCTGCCGTCGACGCGGAATGTCGGCATCTGGCGCCGGCACATGTCGGTTCCTGAACGGATCACGCCGTTCGAATTTCGACCCGCAGCAACGCGGACCCGTCATCGAGAAATCGGCGTCCAAGCATCGCGGGCATCGGCTGCATCCAATGCCGCCAGCACCATGTCGACCCGTGCCTGAACGAACGGCCGCACTTCAGCATGCGGCACGATCAAGAACTCTCCGGCTTCGACACCATTCAACGCGATGGCAGCGGTGTCGTCGGCGTCATGTCCTTTCGCATCCATCAGTGCCGTGACGCGTGCGCGCGCCGCATCGGACAACGATTGGGGCCCACCCAGCCGATCGGGTCTATGCGCCTGGCAGTCGAGCAGGTCGGTGCGCACCAGCGCTGGGCAAAGGAGCGATACCCCCACGCCGCTGCCAGCCAGGTCAAGCCGGGCGTTATCGCTCAATGCCAGCACGGCATGCTTGCTGGCGTTGTAGAGGCCGACCGCACCCACCGGCGGTATGCCCAGCGAATTTTCGGAGCCTGTGTTGAGCAGCCAGGCAAACTCTCCCCGACCGGCCGATGCGCGCAGCAAGGGTGCAAAGACGCGGATGCCGTTGTACACGCCGAAGACATTGACCTCGAACATCCACCGCGCATCGTCGGGCCGGGTGGCCTCGACGCTGCCGCCCATGCACACACCGGCGTTGTTGCATACCAGGTTGACGGTACCGAAGTGCTGGATCGTGTCGTCTGCCAGTGTCTGCACCGAAGTCAGGTCGCCCACGTCGCAAACCCTTGCCAACGCGGTGCCGCCCCACCGGGTGATCTCGGCGGCCACCGCATGGGACCGGTCGGGCAGCAGGTCCGCCACGACGACGCGCGCGCCTCGTCGTGCCGCCAGGTGGCACAGGGCGCGGCCGATCCCGCTGCCACCGCCGGTGACCACCACCACGGCCCGCGCCAGGCTTTGAACGTTTGTCATGGTGCTGTGCGAAGTCGGTCTGGGTCAGGGACCGCGGAATCGCGCTGCCCGACCTTCTGTGAATGTGCCGATCGCCCCCTGGTGGGTCGGGCTGCGCAGGGTGGCGAACCCGTAGGCCATCGACCCGTCGAGGGTGCTGTGGGCGAGTTGGCGCAGTCCGATCTTTGCAGTCACCTTGCTGGACCGGATCGCATCTCGCGGCCAGTTGGCCAGGCGCTCGGCCATGGCCTGCACGACGACGTCGGTCGCGTCGTTCTTGCCCGCATCGACAAAGATGTCGGCCAACTCCTCATGCAGTTCATGGTGGATCGCGTTGTATTGCGCCGGCCGGTTCAGCGTGAGCGTCAGGACGTTGTCACTCCGCTCGGCCTCGATGAATTCGTCGCGCTTGTAGTCCGTGGTCATGGGGATGGATATCGAGCTTGAAGCGGTGGTGTCGGACGCGCTTCGACGCTCAGGACTCTGCAGTCTTCGCATGGCTCGCCGGCTTCATCAGCCCGGCCGCGGTGGATGACGGATCGATCAACATCCCGAAGAGCTGCATGTTGTGGGCATGCGCCAGCTGGTGCAGTGCAAACGACGTCTGCATCGCGGTGACGCGACCCTGGGAATCCTGCGCCGTGTTCACCGCCTCCTTGGCCAGCTTCAGTGCAAAGAGTGGCTGGGTGGCGATGCGCCTGGCCATGTTCAGGGTGAATTCCGCCAACTCGGCCGCGGGAATGACATGGTTCACCATGCCCATGCGATGGGCTTCAGCGGCAGACCACCACCCGGCGGTGAACAGCAACTCCTTGGCCTTGCGGATGCCCAACTCCCAGGGGTGCTGGAAGAACTCCGCACCGGGCACGCCCATGTTGACCGTGTTGTCCAGGAACTGCGCGTCGTCGCTCGCGATGATGATGTCGCAGGGCCACACCAGCATCAGCCCGCCAGCGATGCACCGGCCCTGCACGGCGGCGATGGTCGGCTTGGCAAAATTGCGCCAACGCTCGCTGAAGCCGAGGTAGACCTCCTTCTCGCGTGCCATCTGCGCCTCGGAGCCTGCGCAACCAAAGCCGCACCAGGTGCCGACGGTGCGGTACCTCGACATGTCGCGCGATTGCGGGTCTTCGCGCAGATCGTGGCCGGCGGAGAAGTCCTTGCCGCTGGCCGCGAGGATCACCACCTTGATATCGTCGTCCTGCGCCGCGCGGTCGAAGGCAGCATTCAGGTCATACAGCAGCTGGGTGTTCTGGGCATTGCGTGCATTCGGTCGATTCAGCACGATGCGCGCGACATGCGGCGCAGGGCATTCATACAGAACGAGTTCGTCGGCCGTGGTGGTGGCGGTCATCCGGTGTCTCCTGGTCTTCGCTGGGTTGAGTTGCTGGTGTGGTGACCGGCGGGGTTCCGGCCAGTTGCTGGTCCGGGTGCAGGTGCGCTGCGGCCCCTGCATGAGGATCGCTGTGTGCCCTATCGACGCAGGTTCTCCAGCACCAAGGCGATGCCTTGTCCGCCCCCGATGCACATCGTGACCACGGCGTAGCGGCCGCCGATGCGCTGCAACTCGTACAAGGCCTTGACGGTGAGGATGGCGCCTGTGGCGCCCAGCGGGTGGCCCAGTGCAACCGCGCCGCCGTTGGGGTTGACCTTGGTCGGGTCCAGCCCCAGCGCGTCGATGACCGACAGGGCCTGCACCGAGAAGGCCTCGTTCGATTCGATGAGGTCGATCTCCGCAAGGGCCAGCCGTGCACGCTTGAGTGCGAGGGGCACGGCGTGAACCGGCCCTATGCCCATGATCTCGGGAGGCACGCCGGCAAGCCCCCAGGCGACGACCCGCCCGATGGGCGCCAGCCGGCGTCGCTCGACCTCCTCGGCGCCGGCCAGAACGACCGCGGCAGCGCCGTCGTTGATGCCCGAGGCGTTGCCCGCGGTCACCGTGCCGCCTTCGCGGAAGACCGTCTTGAGCTTGACCAGATCTGCCATCGTGACGCCCGCGCGCACATGCTCGTCGGTGTCGAACCGCTGTATTCCCTTGCGCGTCTTGAGGTCGATGCCGACGATCTGCGACTGGAAGCGCCCTTGCGCGATGGCCTCTGCGGCGCGCCTGTGGCTTTCCACGGCATGGGCATCCTGCCGCTCGCGACCGATGCCGTACTTCATGGCCACGTTTTCTGCAGTCATGCCCATGGCGCCGTGGCCAAACGGATCGGCCAGCGTGTTGTGCAGCCAGTCGTAGACCAGGCCGTCGCCCATGCGCTGGCCGTAGCGCAGGCCCTGCACCGAAAACGGCGCGCGACTCATGGCTTCGGCGCCGCCGGCGACGGCCACGTTCGATTCGCCCAGCCGAATCATCTGCGACGCGCTGATGATGGCCTGCGCGCCCGAGCCGCACAGGCGGTTGACGGTCAGCCCCAGCGACTCGACAGGCATGCCGGCTTCGATGGCGACGGTACGACCGAGGAAGAGATCGGCCGCTTCCGTGGGAATGACGTTGCCGAACACCGAGTGATCGACATCGGCGGGTGTCAGGCCGGCGCGGCCTATTGCAGCTGCAACAGCCACCGTGCCGAGGCGTGTTGGCGACCAGTCCCGGAGGCTGCCGCCGAATGTTCCGATCGCCGTGCGAGCGGCGCCGAGGATGTAGACATCTTGCGTCATGAGAGCCTGCTTTCGAGGAGTGGCGCCGGGCTTGGACGTCGCGCCACCGAGCAGGCGGGCGCCTGGTGTCGAGGCCGGGCTTGGCCAGGCCCGGTCGTGCGGACGCAGGGCGTTGGACCACGTGCCTCGGGCGCGTGGCCGCGGCACGTTGCCCGAGGCAAGCAGGGCGTCACCAAGCCATCTCCAAAGCGCCTGGATCTGACGCCCGGTATCCCGATACGCAAGTTTGATGGCACCGCCGACTGCCCCTTGAACGCCATTTACGTTGTATGCCAGAAGGGCGTATATTAGATAATGACGTTATCTATTCGCACGGGGTTTACACGTAGCAACGGATGCTGCTGTCATCACCCGCGCCCACAGACTTCCCCCATGGCTCCGTCATCGCCCGACTTGCCCGCCAAGACTGCCGCCTGTTCGCCGTCCGCAGCGCGTGGCCGAGTCATCGACATGGGCTATCTTGAAGCCACGATCGGCTACACCATCCGCCGGGCGCAGCTGGCCGTGTTCGAGGACATCTACCGTGAGTTCGGCGACCTGGGCATCACATTGACGCAGTTCTCGGTGATGGCCGTGGCCGCCGACAACCCGCAGGTCACCCAGGCCGAACTGGCCGAGGTGCTGGCCGTCGAGCGGCCCAGGATCGTCCCTATCGTCAATGCCTTGGAAGCAAGAGGCCTCGCCAAGAGGCTGATCTGCGACTTGGACAGGCGAAACCGCCGCATCGTGCTCACGGCAGACGGATTGAACCTGCTGCTCGACCTCAAACGCCGTTTTGCGAGACACCAGTCAAGGCTCGAGCGCCTTCTCGGCGCTGGCAAGGGTGCACTGCTGAGCACTCTTCGCGAGGTCGGCGGCCTGTCAGAACATGCGCGCTCTGCAAGCCAGCGTTCCCGCAGGCGGCTCGCCCCGCTGTCGACCTGAATTCAGCACCCGGATGGCCCAGTCCGCTGCCGCTGCTTCGTCCCGACGGCATGGGGTTTCCTCGGAGGGTGTGAACGAAACCATCTACGTCGCCGGTCCAGTTGCGAGGACACGGCCTTCGCCCAGCCAGACCCAGGCCAGCGGGGCACATTTCGACCGATCATGGTGAACGCCACCTTGTATTTCAGCGGGGCGGCCTTGATCGTATCGGCGCCGATGTCGGGATGTATTTAATGCAAATTTAATAAGAGTTAAAACAGTAAATATGAAATTGACTTATTGTAGGAGCGATCTGAACGGTCTGCTCTGCAGCGGGTTTTATCAAACGGGCTTGTTGTCGGCCGGGCCGCGGTGATGGACATGAGGGTTTGCTGGCGGCGCCGCCGCGGCGTTGCTCGGTCAGCGGATAAGCCCATGCATCCCGCGCCGCGCTGGGTCATTCGATAGGCCGTATCGTCGAGGCTGCCGGGATCGCCGATCTGGTGTCCTTTCTCGGCATGCAGCGAACTGCCGCGCTGCATGGCGCCATGCCTGCTCGCGGGTGGCGGAAGTCCCGGCGTGATCCCCTACCGAAGAGAGATGAGCCCACCATGAAGATTCAACGCCGTACCTTCGCCGCAGCGCTCGCCGCCGCCAGCCTGCCGTCCTGGGCCCAGGACGGCGACGCCAGTCTGCAGGCCGCCATTGCCGGCGCGCATCGCAGCGCCGCCAACCGAGCCCGCGACGCCGCGCGACACCCCTACGAGACCTTGCACTTTTTCGGCCTGACGCCGAAGCAGACGGTGATCGAGGCCTCGCCCGGTGGCGGCTGGTACACCGAGATCCTGGCGCCCTATCTGCGCGACCAGGGCCGGCTCTACGCTGCGGGCGAGGCCGCAGACGACGCCGACGATTACCGGCGCCGCGGCCGCAAGAACTTCGACGACAAGCTGGCGCGCAACCCCGAGCTCTACGACCGCGTCGTCGTCGGCCTGCTGCCGCGCACACCGCGCTTTGTCGACATCGCGCCGCCCGGCGGTGCCGACCTGGTGCTGACCTTCCGCAACGTCCACAACTGGCTTGAGGCAGGGCATCTCGACGCCAGCCTGCGCGCCTTCCACGCGGTGCTCAAGCCGGGTGCGGTGCTGGGCGTCGAGGAACACCGGGCGCCGGCCGGCAAGCCGGTCGAGTGGATCGTCAAGAACGGCTATGTCACCGAGGCGCTGCTGATCGAGCGTGCCACGGCCGCCGGCTTCAAGCTCGACGCGCGCAGCGAGGTCAATGCCAACCCGCTCGACACCAAGGACCATCCGAACGGCGTCTGGTCGCTGCCGCCCACGCTGCGCGGCGGCGAGGTCGATCGCGCCAGGTTCGTCGCGATCGGCGAGTCCGACCGCTTCACTCACCGCTACGTCAAGGCCTGAATTGGTGGGCGCCAAGCGCCGCCCATCACTGCCGATGGGCGCCGCAGGCGGCCAAGCACAATTGCCTCTAGGCAGCTTGTCGCGCGAGTGGCCCGCATGACGAGCCCAGCACCCGCGAAGCGGTGAACGTCAACCGGGTACTTGCGGTCCTGGCTGAGTTCGACCGCCGGTCCCCGCTGCTGGCGCGCCCGGCGCGATGCCCTCGGCCGCCAGCAGGTCGGCATGGTGGCGCGCTGAGACGTCCGGGTGCGAGCGCAGCCTGCCCTTCAGCAGGTTGCGGCCGGTGTGGGCGATCAGCGGGTTCATCGGGTCGCGGTCCATGCCGCGAGCCTGTGCGGCGAGCTGGGGCGGCAGCCGCAGTTCGTCCAGTGCCGCGTCCAGCCGCGGGCTGAGGAAGAAGGCCACCGACTGGCGATGGCCGTCCTGTGCCGGGCTGACCACCCGGTGCACGGTGGCGCGCAGCCAGCCGCTCGAGACGATCTCCAGCACCTCGCCCAGGTTGACCACCAGCGCGCCGCGCAGTGGCGGCACGGCGATCCAGTGCGGCTCGCCGGCCTCGCGCTCGAGCACCTGCAGGCCCGCCTGCGTGTCCTGCAGCAGCAGGGTCAGGCAGCCGCTGTCCTTGTGCGGGCCCACGCCCTGGCGCGACTGGCCTTCGCCGCGGCCGGGGTAGTGGATCAGCTTCAGGTGCTGCACCGGCGTGCCGGCGAAGGCGGCGTCGAAGCGGTTTTCGGCCTGGCCGAGCGCCAGCGCCAATGCGCGCAGCAACTGCAGGCCGGCATGGGTCAGCAGGTCTTGCCAGGCCAGCAGCGCGGACCGCAGTGCGGGCAGTGCCGCGGGCCACTGGTTGGGGCCTTGCAGACGTGCCCAGCCCGGGCGGTCAGCGCTGGGCGGGATCAGCGCGCGTTCGGCGCCTAGGTCCAACTGCTCGCGCCAGTCGCGTTCTCCGCGGGTGATCTCCTCGCCGGCCGCGGTGTAGCCGCGGAACTGCGCCGAGTTGACCATGCGCACCGAGTCCTTGTCGGCCTGGGACAGTGCGAAGAAGTCGCGCGCCGCCTGCAACACCTGGTCGGCCAGCCTGTCTTCAGGCTGCGCCGCATCGCCGACCCAGCCCCGCAGGTAGAAGAAGCCGACGCGGTGGGCGGTGTCGCGCAGTTGCTCGACGAAGGCCGCGCGCTGCGCGCTGTCGCCTTGGGTGAAGTCGCGCAGGTCGAGCACGGGCAGCGGGTGAGCGGCTGCACCGGCGTTCGGTGTGGGGGAGGGGGGCGTATCGGGCATGGGGGGGGTGCGGGGCAGGGGCCGCCAGGGTAGCAGCCGGCAGACGGCTGGCCAAGCGCGGTTTCGGCAGATGCTCATGCGTTGCAGGCAGCCGCCGCTTTGCCGTGCAACCGCGACAGCGGCCAGTTCTTCGACCCGGCCAAGCTGCACACGCTGGACCACAAGGGCAGGTTCTTTCAGGTGGCGGGGCCGCTGAACATTGGCCGCTCGGCGCAAGGCCAGCCGGTGATCTTCCAGGCCGGCTCGTCGGAGGCCGGTATCGGCCTGGCCAGGGGCACGTCGGTGGTCTACATCCTGGCGCTGCCCGACCTGTTCTACACCATTCAGATCATCTACCGCCGCAACCTGGAAGTGATCCCGCTGCTGATGGTGGCCACCGTCTGGTACCTGGTGATCCTGAGCGTGCTGTCGGTGATCCAGCGACAGGTCGAGCGCCACTATTCGCGCGGCGCGCTGCGCAACCCGCCGCCCTCGCTGTTCACGGCCATCGCGAGGCGGTGGTGGCTGCGGGCCGCGCCCGCCGTTGCCGTCGGCGCGCCGGTGTCGGCGGTGAGCGCCACGGCCAATGACACTGTGCCGCGCTGGACCGGCAGCGCCCAGCGAGGCGGCAAGGTCACGGTCCACGGCGTGTCCAAGAGCTTCGGCACGCTTGAGGTGCTCGATGGCGTGACGCTGACCGTCACGCCCGGCAGCGTCACCGTGATTCTGGGCCAATCGGGATCAGGCAAGAGCACCTTGCTGCGCAGCATCAACCACCTGGAGCGGTCGACGGCGGCTTCATCGCGATCGACGGCGAGCTGATCGGCTATCGTCAGGACGCCGACACGCTCTACGAGCTGGGCGAGCGCGACATCCTGCTGCGCCGGGTCGACGTCGGCATGGTGTTCCAGAACTTCAACCTGTTCCCGCACCTCACCGTGCTGGGCAACTTGGTCGAGGCGCCGATCGCCGTGCGCGGCCTGGGCCGGTCCGAAGCCGAGGCGCTGGCGCGTGAACTGCTGGCCCGGGTGGGCTTGTCCGACAAGGCCGATGCCTACCCGCGCCAGCTCTCGGGCGGCCAACAGCAGCGGGTGGCAATCGCCCGTGCGCTGACCGCCGCGACCAACGGGCTGACCAAGAACGGCAAGTACGCCCAGGCGCTGGCGCGCTGGAATCTGCAGGCCGAGGCGGTGCCGCGGTCGCAGACCAACCCGCCCGGCCTGCCCAAGTTCTGAGGCCACCGATGGCCGCGCCGCGATGACTGTGCACCACCGTGACTTTCTCGCGCCCGCAAGCCGGCGCCGTTCAGTCGCGCCCGGCTTTCGGCGTGATGCCGGTTCGGGTTTGCCAGATGCGCCCGGTCAATGCGCGCGATAGCCCTGCACCCTCAAACTGGCATCGACGCTGCGTGCAAAGATCTCTTCCGCCTCGCCACCCTTTTCCGCGCCCTCGGCCGTCCAAGCGATCTGGCGCAGCAAGACCGCCGGCGTCGCGACCTTGAGACCGCAACGTTTATCCGTTATTTTCGGCCAGATGCCGGTCGATCAGCGCCAGGTAACAGGTCGACCGCGTGACCCGACCACCGCCAGCACCGGATTGCCGCAGGTACCGACCTGCAACCTAGGGGCAGGCACGCAGAGGAGCTTCGCGAGCCCTTGGAGAAACTCTGTGGCTCGTCCACCATCAGGGCGCGGGTCTTGGCCGGGTCGATTGCGGTTCTCGATGCCGCCGGAGCGCTCGCCGCGCGCATCTGACTTCGGTACCTGCCTGACCTGGCACTTTCAGTGGACGCGCATGGCGTGCGAGCTGCCTATTCCTTGCTTCGAGAGTTCACTTCGAGACCGGCATGGACCGCCGGTCGGTGCGGCCAGCAAGGTTCAAGGCCGATTCCGTTCGCAACGAAACCCCATTCGAGGAAGATCCACATGAAGCAGGCATTTCTCGCAACCTGGGCATTGGCTGGCCTCGTGGGTCTTGCCGGCCCGACGACAGCGCAGTCGTCCCCGCCGCCGATCCGACTCCTGGTGCCATTGGCCGCAGGCGGACCGTCGGACCAGGCCGCGCGGCTCCTGGTCAAACAGCTTGCCAAGACCTTGGGGCAAGACGTCATCGTGGAGAACAAACCTGGCGCCAACGGCGCCCTGGGTGCGCAGGCGGTGGCCACCAGTCCTGCCGACGGCCACACCCTGCTGTTTGCACCCTCCGGAATGGCCGGCTTGCCGGTATTGATGAAAAGCCCACCCTATGCCTCGTTGACTGAATTCGTGCCGCTGGGTGCAGTCGGGGGTAACCAGATCTGCCTGTTCGTCTACCCCGGCCTGCCGGTCAAGACAGCACAGGAGTTCGTCGCGCATGCAAGTGCCAATCCGAACAAGCTGAGCTACGGGACCAGCTCGCTCGGTGAGTACCTGGCCACGGCACAGCTGATGCAAGTCACGGGTATCCAAATGGCGCGCATTCCCTACCGAGGCAGTGCGGCGATGCTGCCCGACTTGATGGAGGGTCGGGTCCAGGTCGGCTTCATGCCGGCCGGGTCGGGCGCGGCGCATGCCAAGGCGGGGCGTCTGAAATTGCTGGGCTGCAACGTGCCGCAGCGCCTGCCCGGTCTGCCCGAGGTGCCCACACTCGCCGAATCCGGCGTGCCCGCCATGGGCTCGCGCCCCTATCACCTGGTGCTGGCGCCGGCCAAGTTGCCACCGGACCTGGCGACGCGCCTTTCGGCAGCGGTCCGGCGCGCGGCCAGCGAGCCCGAGCTGCGGTCGGAATTCGACCGCCTCCTGATCCCGGTCGACACCCTCACGCCGGAGCAGGCCACCGAAGCCATCCGCGAGGGCGAGCGGATCTGGGCGCAGTTCGTGCGCGACGCGGGTATCGCGCCGGAATGACCGCCATGACCGAAAACTTGCCTCGCTCCGACGATGCCGGCCGACTGTTGTAGATGATTCACGGCGGCTGGATGTCTCAGGCCCTGTGCTCGGCGGTCCAACTGGGCCTGCCCGATCGGCTGGCCGCTGGCGGCCAGTCCGTGGCGGCGCTCGCCGCATCGTTGCACTGCAACCCGGACGCCTTGCGGCGACTGTTGCGCGGCTTGACCAGCCTGGGCATCGTGGCCGAGCAAGGCCATGACGGCTACACGCTGGCCCCGCTGGGACATCGACTTCGCTGCGATACGCCTGACAGCCTGGGCGCCCAGGCCTTGTGGTTTGGCCGCTACTCATGGCCGTTGTGGGGCGAACTGGTGGACAGCGTGCGAACCGGCCTGACCCGCCGCGAGCGCAGGCTGGGGCAGCAGGGTTACGCCCACCTGGACAGCGACCCCGAAGCCGCCCGGGTGTTCAACCTGGCCATGGTGCAGCTGACGCGCATGGTGGCCGCGGCCGTGGCCTCGAGCCTTGATTTCACGGCGGTGCGTCGGTTTGTCGATGTCGGCGGCGGCTATGGTGAACTGCTGGTGGCCTGCCTCGCGGCCAACCCGCACGCCAGCGGCACCTTGCTGGAGATCGCGCATGCCTTGCCGGGAGGCCAGCGACACCTGGACGATGCCGGGCTGGCGGCCCGGGCCGTCGCTCAAGAGGGCGACTTCTTCGTCGCCATCCCGGACGGCGCGGATGTCTATCTGCTCAAGGCCGTGCTGCACAACTGGGACGATGCGCAGTGTGGCGTGATCCTGGCCAATGTCCGACGCGCGATGGCGCCGCATGCGCGGGTGGTGGTGGTGGAACGGGTATTGCCAGACAGCATAGCCGTCTCTGCGGCACACCAGGCGGTTGTGCGCTCCGACTTGAAAATGCTGGTCGGGCTGGGTGGTCGTGAGCGGACGCGGGGAGAGTTTGCAGCCCTGCTCGGTGCAGCGGGATTTTCAGAACCAAGTTTTAGACCCGTGGCCGCAGGCTTCTGTGCGATCGAGACCTTCGGCAGCTGAGCAACCGAGGGTCGGCTTCGGCGTCTTGGAACAGGGTTGCCGCGCCTGGTTCGTTGCACTCAATCCGGCGTGGCTGCGGCTCACGCCACTGCGCGCAGCGCCGTGGCGACGTGCAGGCGCGCGGTCAGCAGCGCGGCGGCCTGGCCCGCGGCCTCGGTGATGCGCTGCGCAGCGCATCGCCGCGCAGCGCGTAGCCGTCGAAATCGGCTCAGGCCGCGTACATCGCCGACGGCAAGGTCAAGGCGCGGAAGAACGCGAACAGCGGCCGCAGCTGGTGGCCGACGAGCAGCGCATCGCCGACGCATTCACTGCCGCTGGCATCATCCCGCGCAAGGTGGTGGTGGCCGACTCGGCGGTCTGGCGGCCGGCCTGACCCTTCGGTAAGAACCCGGTGCGACGCCGGTCTGTTGCCGTTTTCCATCCAGGTCGACGCGGCGCTTGAGGCTTGCGCACTCTGCACGCCGGGGTCCTTCCGCGCCCAAGCTGCCGGTGTTCTCGCCGATGTCGCCCCCGCAGCCTGCGAGGTGTTCGTTTCGCGGTCGCTTGGCCTGTCGCTGCGCGCGGTCGACCCGGTGCGGGCGCTGATCGAGGCCATCAACCCGGCCGGCGGGTCGGTGCCCAGGGTCGAGCAGAATGCCAGCCTGGCGTTGCAGGTCGCCCACCGCGCCCAGGTGCTGCAGGCCAGTTGCGGCAACGGCTGGACAGCAACGGCTGGACGACCCGCGCATCCGCGATGCCTACCTGGGCGGCGAACGCCACGCCGCCTGAAACCTGGAGAGACCCTGATGATCCTGCCCCTGGACCCCGTGGTGATCGGCGTGCACGATCTGGCCCGCGCCAGGTCTGCCGAGGCCAGCCTGTCATGACCTGGCACCTGCCCCATGACGCCACCGAGCGCGAGCGCCACAGCGCCTTGCGCGCCGCGGTGCTGGCCGACGAACTGGCGCCGCTGACCGACGCCTTCGACCGCGCAGGCCGATTTCCGCTTGAACATTACCAGCGCCTGCACGAGGCCGGCTACCTGCGCCAGGCGATCCCGATCGACCATGGCGGCGACGGCGCCAGCCTGTTCGAGGTGGTGCTGGCGCAGGAGCAGCTGGGCCGCGCCAGCGTGGCGCTGGGCATTGGGGCGGCGATGAGTTTCAACCTGATCGGTCGCCTGGTCGAGGACCCCGGCGTCTGGCCGGCCGAGGTGGTGGCGCGGGTGCTGGAATCGCTGGCGCGCGACGGCGGACTGGTCAATTCGGTGGTCACCGAAGCCGCGCTGGGCTCGATCTCCCGCGGCGGCCTGCCCGAGACCACCGCGACGCCGGTGTCGGGCGGCTGGCGCATCGACGGCCACAAGATCTTCGTCACCGCCGCGCCGGCGCTGCGCTGGCTGGTCACCGCGGTGCGCCTGCCGCCGCGCGACGGCGCGCCGCAGGGCGAGTTGGCGCGCGCGCTGGTCGAGGCGCCCACGCCGGGCCTGCGTTTCGAGGCCACCTGGGGCGACGCGCTCAGCCAGCGCAGCGGCGGCAGCGACGATGCCTTCTTCAAGGACGTGTTCGTGCCCGACCACCTGGTCGTCGAGCGCCAGGTGGTCGGCGAGCGCAACCTGCCGCCGCCGCCCAACGGCTGGTGGCTCAGCCTGGTCGCAGTCTACCTGGGCTGCGCGCAGGCGGCGGTCTATGCCGCTGCCGACCATGCCCACCACCGCGTGCCCAGCGTGCTGGGCCAGCCGCTGGCCAGCCAGGCCAGCGTGCAGCAGAAGATTGGCCGCCTGCAGACCCTGGTGGACGCGGCGCGCGCGCTGCTCTACGACACCGCAAGGCGCTGGACCCAGCAACCTGCGCAGCGCGCGACGCTGGGTGCGGCGATCGCCAGCACCAAGTACCACGTCACCCATGCGGCCTGCGAGGTGACAGCCCAGGCGCTGGACATCGCCGGCGGCTTCAGCCTGACCCGAAACCTGCCGCTGGAGCGCTATTTCCGCGATGCGCGCGGGGGCCTGTACCAGCCGCTGCAGGACGACCTGGCGCTGCAGGCGATCGGCCGGCAGGCGTTGGCCAGGCGCGTGGCGATCCCCACTTGAGCAGACCTCGCGTGAGCGAGACTCTCGATGTGACCGATGTTGCCGACGCCTTGCTGGACTTGTTGCAGGCCGATCGCGCTTGCGGCCGGCGGCGCGCTGCGGCCGCGGTTCAAACCGGTGCCTCGTCTGCCCTCGACGAAGGCCTCACCGCGCTTCTCCCTCTGTTTGCATAACCCTGATGGCACGCTGACCACCGCAGCCAGCACGCTGGCCTCGGTCACCCGAAAGAAGGTCTTCCAGTCTGTCAGGGGCTTCTGAAGCGCAGTGCTGCCCTGGCGATCGCGGCCAGCTTGGCCTCGGCAATCGTGGCCGAGCAGATCGGGTTGTCGGCGAAGGTCGCGAAGCCGCAGTCGGGGTGGAGCAGCACGCGATCGGCGCCGAACAGCGAGATCGCCCGGGCTATGCGACCGGCGATCTCGTCATCGGGCTCGATAGCCTGGTCCTTCTGGTTGACCACGCCGACGCCGATGCGCGCATCCTGCGGCAGGCCGCGCAGCAGTTCCATGTCGCCGGCGCGCGGCGTGCACGCCTCCAACAGGTAGGCGCCGACCTTCATGCCCGCCAGCGTCGGGATCAGCGGCGCGTAGCTGCCCGACAACGCCACCGACTCGTCGGGTGTCCAGTTGCCACGGCAGACATGCAGCGCGATGCGCTCGCGCGGCAGGCCGGCGATCACCGCGTTGACCAGTTCCTTGGCGAAGCCCAGCTCATGCTCGGGCCCCTCGGACTCGGACAGCGCGCCGCACATGAAGCTGCGCTTGTTCTTCTGCCCGCTGAACACCACCTCGGACAGCACGGGCTCGTCGAGCTGCACGATGGACACGCCGGCGTCCAGCAAGTCCATCACCTCCTCGCGCAGCACGCGCACGATGTCGGCGGCGATCTGTTCGCGGTTGGCATAGACGTTGTCGGCGATGCAGTCCATCCACATCGTGCGCGTCAGCAGATAGGGGCCGGGTAACGCGATCTTGATCGGCGCGTCGGTCACACTGCGCAGGAAGTCGAATTCATGCACCGCGATCGGCCGGCTGCGCCGGATGCGGCCGAACACGCCGGGGTGGCGCACCTCGCCCGCCGGCACGTCCAGTGCGCGCAACTCGGCCTCGAAGGCCACCGGGTCTTCGACCAGCGGCAGCAGGTCGATCAGCGGCACCAGCTGGCAGTTGTCGAGCCGGGTGGCGACGAAGCTGGCGTAGCTGTCGCGGCGCTGTTCACCGTCGGTGTAGAGCGTCGCGCCGGCGCGCTGCTGGGCGGCGGCGATCAGCCGCACCGCATCGTCGGCGGTTTCCTGGAAGGCGGTGTCGTCCAGCCGGCCCTGGACATGGGCGTGCATCGCCTCGACCAGCCAGCGCGGGCGCGGCCAGCTGCCCATGCCGGTGACCGTCAGCGCCGGCACCGGGCGCGGGGCCACCGGCTCGCGGCGTGGCAAGGCCACGGGCTCGGTCGCGCTGACCGCTTCAGGCGCTGCGGCGCGCGGCGTGGCGGGCAAGCTGGCCGCGTTGGCTGCGCTGCGTGCGGCCAGCGGGCCCTTGCTGATCAGGAAGCTGCGCTGCTTGCCGACCTTGGTCCACGACACCAGCTCGTTCTTGGTCATCCGGCACCAGGCCGGCAAGTCCTCGTCTACCGAGATCTCGGTCGAGCGCAGTTCGAGCAGGCCGCCCTGCGGCAAAGGGTCGATGTGCTTGCGGATCAGCAGCAGCAGGCCGTTGCCGCAGTCGAGGTCGCCACCGTCGAAGGCGGTGTCCGGGCTCAGCAGGTGGTGGGAGGTCGGTTCCATGGGGTGCTTTCAGGTCGGCGCGAGGCCTCGCGGGTGGACGGATTGGTATAGCGCGGTCGTGGTGTCGGCGGCGATGCTGGCGGATGCGGCGTCGAATTGCACGCGGCCCGCCGCCAGCCCCACCAGCCTGTGCGCAAACTGCTGGGCCAGTTCCAACTGGTGCAGGCTGCAGACCACCGCCACGCCGTCGTCGCGGCAGATGGCTTGCAGCAGTTCCAGGATGCCGGCGCTGGCGCTCGGGTCCAGGCTGGCCACCGGCTCGTCGGCGACGATCAGCTCGGGTTGCTGGGCCAGCGCGCGGGCGATCGCCACCCGCTGCTGCTGGCCGCCGCTGAGGGTGTCGGCACGCTGGCCGGCCTGGGCCAGCAGCCCGACCCGGTCCAGGCAGGCCAGCGCCAGCCGGCGGTCGGCGCGCTCGAACTGGCGCAGCCAGCCGCGCCAGGCCGGCACATGGCCGAGTCGGCCGGCCAGCACGTTGTCCAGTGCCGACAGGCGGCGCACCAGGTTGAACTGCTGGAAGACCACCGCCACACGCCGGCGTTCGCGGCCCTGCAGCGTTGACAACTCGGCGCCGGCGATGCGTACCTCACCGCGTTCAGGCCGCATCAAGCCGGTGATGCACTTGATCAGCGTCGTCTTGCCGGCACCGCTGGGGCCGAGCAGCGCGACGAATTCGCCGCGCCGCACCGACAGGTCGACGCCGGCCAGCACCATGCGGCCGCCCAGGCTATGGCCCAGGCCACGCACCTCCAGCAGCGGCGCGCTCATGTCAGGCGGCTGCGCAGCCAGCCCGAGAAGCGGTCGAGCAGCGTGACGACGAGGACGATGACGACGATGATCGTGAACAGCCTGGGGAAGTCCAGCAAGTCCATGCTGCTCTTGAGCTCCTGGCCGATGCCGCCGGCGCCGACCACGCCCAGCACGGTGGAGGCCCGGACGTTGAATTCCCACCAGAACAGCGCGGTCGACAGCAGCACCGGCAGCACGTCGGGCAGCACCGCATAGACCAGCGCGGTGCCGCGCGACGCGCCGGTGCTGCGCACGGCCTCGAAGGGCTCGAGCGAGACGTTCTCGATCGCGTCGGCAAAGTTCTTCGCGGCGCTGCCCCAGGTGTGCAGCGCGATGCCCAGCACGCCGGCAAACGGCCCCAGCCCGACCGCGGCGACGAACAGCAGCGCAAAGACGAAGGCGTCGATGCCGCGCAGCGCGTTGAGCAGCAGCCGCGCCGGGCCCACCGCGCGCGGCCAGGGCGTGACGTTGCGCGCCGCCAGCACCGCCATCGGCAGCGCCAGCAGCACCGCGGCGGTGGTGCCGAGCGCGGCCATCGCCACCGTCTCGGCGGTGCGCAGCAGGAATGTCGGCAGCTCGGCCCACACCGGCGGCCAGGCCGACGCGATCCAGCGGCCCATCTTCGGCAGGCCGTTGGCCAGGCGCGCCAGGTCGATGTCGGCCAACTGCCAGCACAGCGCGTAGAACGCCAGCAGCACCAGGGCGATGCCGGCCTGGCGCCAGCGCTGGCCGCGCGGCCGGTGATCCAGCGCCGCCAGCGCCTGGTCGATGGCGCTCATCGCCGGGCCTCACGTCCCGCTGCCGGCCCCGCCCCGCGGCTGTTCATGCGCGGCAAGGCCTGGGCGTTCACGCGCGCGGTTTGATCTTGCCGACCGCGATGCCGGCCTTCTCGATGTCCGCGTAGCTGGCATGCGTGGCGGCGACGAAGCCGGTGTAGCGCGCCGGCAGCAGGGTCTTGGCGGCCTCGTTGTCGATCGCGGTCAGCACCTGCTGCACCTGCGCCACCCGCTCACGCGGCGCGCCGGCTGGCAGCGCGATCGCGTCGTTGGGCAAAGGCGCCGATTGCCAGACGATCTTGTTCGCGTCGGCCTTGACCCGGCCGGCGGCGATCATCGCGTTGCGGTTGCGGTCGAAATCGGTCGCCAGGTCGACTTGCCCGTTGCTGACGGCGATCTCGTTGGCCGCATGCGTCGCGCCCTCGGTGTACTTCCAGAACGACTTGGGCTCGATCTTCCACGTGTCGCGGGCGTAGTAGCTGGGGATCAGCCAGCCCGAGGTCGAGCCGACATCGGCAAACGACATGCTCATGCCGCGCGTGTCGTCCGGGAACTTGGCCACCCTCAGCTCGGGCCTGGCGATGACGATGGCGTGGTAGATCGGCTTGTCGTCGTACTTGACGGTGGCCACCGCCTGGCAGCCGGTCTGGTTGTTGGCGATGATGTAGCCCCAGGGACCCATCCACGCCAGGTCCAGGTTGCCTGAGGCCATCGCCACGGCCATGCCGGCCCAGTCGGTGGTGGCGAAGAGCTCGAAGTCGGCACCGAGTTGCTTGGCCAGATGCGCGAACACCGGCATATAGGCCTTCTTGGTGTCCTCGGGGTTGGGCAGCAGCGGGCCCACGCCGAAGCGCAGCTTCTTGCTCTGCGCCATCACCGGGCGCAGCGCGGCCACGCTGAGCAGGCCGGCCGTGCCGATCAGGAGCTTGCGGCGTTGTGATTGCATCGTCACCTTGTGCGGCTCAGTAGCTGATGCTGGGGCAGGCGTCGCCCATGAACTCGACCAGCTTGGCGCCACCAACGATCACCGCGCCGGGCACCAGCGCGGTCTCGTCGAGCTTGCGCTTCTTGAAGCAGGGCGAGCAGACGTAGATCTTGCCGCCGGCGGCGACGAAGTTGGCGATCAAGTCCTTCAGCGGCAGAAAGCCTTCTTCATGGATGTCGTCGGCAAAGCCGGGCTGGGCCAGGCGCACGGCCTCGATCGACAGGAAGACCATCGCATCCTTGTCCGACGCCACTGCGGCGTTGGCGACGACAAAGGCGACGGTGGCCTTGTCGGTGTCGTTCTTGGCATGGGTCAGGCTGACAACGAATTTTCCGGACATGGAGTTCTCCAAAAGAGGGGGATGAAATGGCGTGGGGTCACGCGCGGATTCAGGATCGGGCACGGATCCAGTACGCCGGAGCGGCCGCATGCAGCAACTCGTGGCGGGTCATTCGGCAGTAGGCGGGGATGTCTTCCGGGGCGCCGGCATCGGTGGCGATCAGCTTGAGTACCCTGCCAGGCATCGCCAGCAGGCGTGTGCGCAACTCGATCACGAGTTCACCGCAGCCCATGTCGCCGGCGTCCCAGCTGTCGTCTTCATCGATGTTCATGTCGTCTGTGCGGTGGCGCGACCGGTTGTCGAGGGGGTTGGTGCGCTGTCCGCCTGGCGCAGTCCTGGCGTTGACGCCGGCGCGGGATGAAACAACCGGCCCGGATCGTCCTCGCCTTGCCGCGAACCCGGATTCAGGCGCCGGTGCAATCCAGGCCACACCAACCCGCCATTTTAGACGCCTGGCTGCAAGAGGGAGAACGTGGTTAGCCAGCGCTCACCTTCCGGCGGATCGTGTTCAGAAGACCAGGGTGCGCCAGCGCAGGTCGGCGGCGCGCGCGATGAACTGCACCGCACCGCCGCGTCCACTGCATTCGGGGATAAGCACTTGCGGGGCTGTGACTAGCGCTGCCAGCGCATCGCTGCAGGCCCACAGCACGGCGCCTTGCGCGACGGATTCGCGCATCGCGTCGAGAACGGTCTTGCTGTGCCGTGGCGAGGCTCGCAGCGATGCCGCCACGCCGGGCAACAGCAGTTCGACGCTGCGCGCGGTGAAATAGATTTCGACGCGCAAATCCATCGCCGCCGCAGCCGCGGCGTAGGAAAAAGGCGTGGCCAGGCGATGCGGCGCGTCGGTGTCGGCCGACCACAGCAACAGCGCCAGGCCCTCGACGGTGTTGGGGGTGGCATCGGGGTCAGGCATGTCTGGCGCTCTCCGGTCTGAAGGCCACCGACCCAGGGCGAAGGACTGTGCCAGCCAACCATGGCATGGCCATCGGCGCTGCGGGTGTGACACTCATGCCACCATCCAGCGCGCCGGACGAAAAAAAGGCGGGGGCCAGGCCCCCGCCTTTTCGCTGACGGCGACGAAGATTACTTCGAGGCGGCCGAAGCGGCAGCCTTGGCGGCCTTGGCTTCCTTCTTGTGGGCAGCCTTCGGGGCGCTGGCCTTGGCGGCCGGCGCGCTGGCGGTGTCGGCGGCCTTCATCGGGGCGCCAGCATGCGAAGCGGCGCTGGCGTTGAACGCAACAGCGGCGAAAGCGGTGAGGATCAGGGCGGAGATGATCTTGGTCATGGAATATTCCTTTGGGTGTCTGCGGCGCCTTGCCGTCAGGGTTGTGGTGGCGGGCGCCGCTGTCTGTGGGGGGATGACTTGTCTTCGGGGTCCTCCGCAACGATTGCGTAAACCCTTCACACCTGTGCATAACGTCGCCAACCGCGCTCGGTTGACAAGCTGTCGATGAATTTGGCGCGGTCGGCCTGCTTGCCTGGCAGCGCAGCGATACTCCGCCAACCCTTTGCGCCCCCATGCTGACGTTGCCGACCTTGTTTTCCTGGGGACCACGGTCTCTGTTGCCCCCGCTACGCCTGTTGCCCCTGCTGCTGACGCTGGCGTCCGGTCCCGCGCCCGCAGCGCCCCGGCTGCCCGGCGCCGACACCGAGGTGCTGGAGCGCCTGCCGGCGCGCGCCGTCGACCCGCGCCAGCGCGAGATGAGTGCGCTGCGGCGCGCGCTGGCGGCGCGGCCGGATGACCTGGCGCTCGCGCTGCGCCTGGCGCGCCGCTACCACGCCGAGGTGGCCGCCGAGGGCGACCCGCGCTACATCGGCTACGCCCAGGCGGCGCTGGCGCCCTGGTGGACCCTGCCCGACCCGCCGGCCGCGGTGCGCGTGGTGCGCGCCATCCTGCTGCAGTTCAACCACCAGTTCGACGCCGCGGTGGCCGACTTGCGCGCGGCGGTCCAGGTCGAACCGGCCGACGGCGAGGCCTGGTCGTGGCTGGCGGCGATCGCCATGGTGCGCGCCGATTACCCGCTGGCCCGACAAGCCTGCGAGAACGTCGCGTTGCGGGCCACGCCGGCGGTGGCCGCCGGTTGCCTGGCGCATCTCGACGCCAGCACCGGCCATGCCGCTGCCGCCGCGGCCGCCTTGCGCAAGGCGCTGCGCCAGGACAGTTCGGCCGATCCCGGTGAGCGGCTCTGGGCGCTGACGCGGCTGGCCGAGATCGAGGAGCGGCGCGGTGCGGTCGCCGCCGCCGAAGCCGCCTACCGCGAAGCGCTGGCGCTGGGCATCAGCGACGGCTACCTGCTGGCTGCCTACAGCGATTTCCTGCTCGACCAGGGCCGCGCGCCCGAGGTGCTGGCGCTGCTGAGCGGCCGCGAACGCAGCGACCTGCTGCTGTTGCGGCTGGCGCTGGCGGCCAAGGCGACCGCCAACCCCCAACTGGCCAACTGGCAGCGCGACCTGGGCGCACGCTTCGACGCCGCCCGGCTGCGCGGCGACACCGTGCACCAGAAGGAGGAGTCGCGCTTCGCGCTGCAGTTGCTGGGCGACGCCGGGCGTGCGCTGGCGCTGGCGCGCGAAAACTACGCGGTGCAGCGCGAACCGGCCGATGCCCGCATCCTGCTGGAAGCCGCCGTGGCCGCGCGCCAGGCGGCCGCCGCCGAGCCGGTGCGGGCCTGGCTGCAGTCCAGCGGCATGGAGAGCGTGACGCTGGCGCGTCTGGCGCGGCAACTCGGGAGCGGGTCGTGATCGCGCCGCGGCTTGTGGCTAGGGTTCTCGCGCGGATTGGGGCCGCCTGCCGCGCGGCAAGCCAGGCCCTGGGGCTCGCCCTGCTGTTCGCGCTGCTGCCGGCGCAGGCGCACAAGCCGTCCGACAGCTACCTGGCGCTGAAGGTCGACGGCGCGGTGGTGGTCGGGCAATGGGACATCGCGCTGCGCGACCTCGATTTCGCGCTCGGTCTGGACGCCGATGGCGACGGCGCGATCACCTGGGGCGAGTTGCGCGCCCGCCACGCCGAGATCGCTGCCTACGCGCTGGCCCGGCTGCAACTGGCGGCCGACACCGCGCCCTGCCGCCTGACGGCCGGCCGGCAATTGGTGGACGGGCACACCGACGGCGCCTACACGGTGCTGGAGTTCCGCGCCGAATGCCCGCAGCCCCCAAAGGCGCTGGCCATCGCCTACACCTTGTTCAACGACCTCGACCCGCAGCACCGCGGGCTGCTGCGGCTCGAGTTCCAGGGCCAGACGCGGAGCGCGGTGCTGGGCCCGCAGGCGTCCAGCCAGCGTTTCGAGTTGGCGAGTCTGAGCCACTTCGACCAGTTCCGTGCCTACGGTCTGGAGGGCGTGCAGCACATCTGGGTCGGCTACGACCACATCCTGTTCCTGCTCGCGCTGCTGCTGCCTGCGGTGCTGCTGTGGGGCGCCACCGGCTGGCGTCCGGCCGACAGCTTCCGCCAGGCCTTCCTGGACGTGCTGCGGGTCGTCACCGCGTTCACCGTGGCGCATTCGATCACGCTCTCGCTGGCCACGCTCGGGCTGCTGGCGCCCTCGTCGCGGCTGGTGGAATCGACCATCGCGCTGTCGGTGGTGCTGGCGGCGCTGAACAACGTCTGGCCGCTGTTCCACGGTCGTCGCTGGCTGGTGGCGTTCTGTTTCGGCCTGGTCCACGGTTTCGGATTCGCCAGCGTGTTGCAGGACCTGGGCCTGCCGCGCGAGGCGCTGGTGCTGGCGCTGGTGGGCTTCAACCTCGGGGTCGAGGCCGGGCAGTTGGCGATCGTGGCGGTCTTCCTGCCGCTGGCTTTCGCGGCGCGGCGCACGGCGTTCTACCGGCGCGGGGTGCTGGTGGCGGGGTCGTTGTTGATCGCCGCGGTGGCTGCCGTCTGGCTGGCCGAGCGCTTGTTCAACCTCAAGGTATTGCCGTTCTGAACCCTGTTCAGGCGCTGCCTGGGCTCGTCGGCGCTTGGGCCGCGCACCAGTCGACCAGTTTGTCCAGCGTGTCGAGCCGGGCGGCCTGGGCGTCCGGGATGTCCAGCCCCAGCGTCTGGTGCACGGCGACCAGGAAGTTCAGCCAATCGACCGAATCGAGGTCGACCTGGCGGCGCAGCGGCTTGTGGTCGACCAGGCGGGCCGCGTCGACCTCGGGCGCGACTTCCGACAAGGCTCGCAGCAGCGCGGCGCGTAGCTGCGCGCGGTTCATGACGTCCCCTGCGCCAGGTCCAGTGCCTGCGGTTCCTGCAGCAGGTCGCGGATCTCGGCCAGCAGCAGCGCGCCGCGGTGGCCGTCGCTGGCGCGGTGGTCGGCCGACAGCATGGCGGTGACGACCGGCTGCGCGCGAACCCCGTCGGGCGTGACCCAGGCCCGCTGGCTGATCGGTAAGTGCTTGTTGCCACCTCGTCCCACGCCGCCTGGTCCAGTGCCTGCAATTCGTCCTGCGCCGCCATCCCGGCGTCGAGCAGGCGCGTGCGCAGGTCGTCGATCGGGTCGTGCCACTTCCAGCGCTCGACTTCGGCCTTGTCGCGGTACTGCTCGGGGCCGAACATCGAGTGCGCGCGAAAACGGTAGGTGTGCAGTTCCAGGAAGAAGGGCGCGCGCTGCTCTCGCACCTGGGCCACCGCAGCGCGCGCGGCGTCGTGCACCGCCAGCACGTTCATGCCGTTGAAATGGCCGCTGTCCAGGCCATGGCTGGCGGCCAGCGTGGTCAGGTCGATGCGCGTGTGCGGCAGCTGCGAGGCGAAGGCGATCTCGCGCGGCGCCACCGCCGGTCCCAGCCGGCTGCGGGCATGGCCCAGCAACTCGCGCCGCAATCCATCCCCCGGATCGAAGCCCGGCTTGAGCGTGACGAAAGCCTTGACGGTTTCGCCCAGCACCGGGTCGGGCATGCCGATCACCGCGGCCTCGGCCACCGCCGGGTGGGCCATCAAGGCGGTCTCGACCTCGAACGGGCCGATCAGGTGGCCGGTCGACTTGATCACGTCGTCGGCGCGTCCGACAAACCAGAGATAGCCTTCGGCTTCGCGCCGCACCAGGTCACCGGTCAGGTAGGGCTCGCCCTCGGGCGTCTGGGCGAAGCATTTGCGGTAGCGCGCCTCCTCGCCCAGGTAGCCGCGGAACATCGACGGCCAGCCGCTGCGCAGCGCCAGTTCACCACTGGCCTCGGGCGTGCCGATCACGGCCACCCCGTCTTCCGGCTGGCGGCCGACCACGAAAGCCTGCACCCCCGGCAGCGGCTTGCCCATGGACCCCGGGCTTGATGTCGAGCGCGGGCGTGTTGGCGATCATGATGCCGCCGGTCTCGGTCTGCCAACAGTTGTCGTGGATCGGCAGCCCCAGCGTCTCCTGGCCCCGCCAGACCGCTTGCGGGTTGAGCGGCTCGCCGACGCTGGCGATGAAACGCAGCCGTGGGAAGCGGTGCCGGCCGACCAGCGTGGGGTCGGCCTTCATCAGCATCCGGACCGAGGTGGGCGCGGCGTACCAGACCGTCACGCCCTCTTGTTCGAGGATGTCGTACCAGCGCGCGGGGTCGAGTCCGGCCTCGTCGACCACCATCGTCACGCCCTGCAGTAGCGGCGCCAGGATGCCGTAGGACATGCCGGTGACCCAGCCCGCGTCGCCGGTACACCAGAACACGTCGCCGCCGCGCAGGTCCAGCGCATCCCGGCAAGTCATCCAATGCGTCAGCAGCGCCTCGTGCACATGCATCGCGCCCTTGGGCCGGCCGGTGGTGCCGCTGGTGAAGTGCAGCAGCGCCAACTCGTCCGGCCGGGTCGCCACGGTCTGGAAATCGGCCGCGGCCGCGGCCATCAGCGGCGCCAGGTCTTGCGCGCCTTCGGGCACGCCCTCGTCGTCGGCGTCGCCCACCAGGAACACCTGCTCGAGCGTGGGCAGCCTGGTCCGCAGCGGCGCCACCTTGCGCCGGTACAGCGCAAGGTGGTGACCAGTGCGCGGCCGGCGCCGAGCGTGATGCGGGTGGCTCGTGGCTGAAAGCCGGGTACAGCGGCGCGACCACCAGCCCGGCCATCAGCGCCCCCAGCACGGCCACATACAGCTCGGGCAGGCGCGGCGCCATGATGAATAGCGTGTCGCCGCGCTGCAGGCCGGCGTCCGTCAGCACATGGGCCATGCGCCTGCAACGCTGGCTCAACTCGCAGTAGCTGATGCGCTGGCTGCGGCGGTCGGCGCCCAGCCAGCGGATCGCGACCCGGTCGCCATGCGGCCCATCGGCATGCTGAACCACGGCCTCATGGGCGATGTTCAGCGCGCCGCTGGGCAGGCCGGCCATCGCCCGGCGCGCCTGGGCCCAGTCGAAATTGCGGCAGGCGGTATCCCAGTCCAGCAGATGGGGTTGGACGGCGAGGTCCTCCACGCGCTTGCGGATGCGGTCTTCGCTGCCGTACAGCCGGGGCAGGGCTTCGGGGCTCATGGTGGGCAGGCCTTCAGGGCGATAGGGCTTGAAGGCTAAACAAGGCGGTCGTCGCGGCGTTGAAAGAACTCAAGCCCGGCGCGGTGGGGCCGCCCCAGCGTCAGCGCCTGGCGTCTGGCGCGCGCCGCGTGCCGATGAAGCGTTCGAGCGCAGTGGCGGGCGTGCTGCGCAGCGTGTCGCGTGCCAAGCCGGTCAGCAAGGCGCTGGCTTCCGGCGTGGCCACGTCTATGCCCAGCCCACCGGCCTGCGGCCAATTGGCGTCCAGACGCAGGTAGCGGTCGGCCAGGCGATCCTCTACCATCGCCTGCACATGCTGCTGCTGCACCGAGATCAGCGTCAGCAACAAGCGGCCGTCGGACAACCAGCCCACCGCGCCGGCGTTTTCGTCGTCCACGCCCTCGCGCGGCTGGTAACGCTGGGTGGCGGTGCCGACCGACAGCATCGTCACCCGTGCCAGGTCGACACCCATAAACTGTTCGAGTTCGTGCAGGCACACTTGGTCGGGCGCCACCGCAAACAGGCCGCCATCGGCGTGGAGCCGACCGTCGACCCGCACTGCGGGGAAATACGCCGGCGCGGCGCAGGCGGCCATCGCCACGTCCACCACTGACAAGTCCGCGTCGCCGCGCGAGGCCGGCGCATGCGGCGTCTTGAAGACCTTGGTCCGGCAGGCGCCGACATCCACCGCCGGCACCACCACCGGATGCAGCGCGTCGCCCAGACGCTGGTCGCCGAACTCGGCCTGCAGCGCGGCCCGCAGCGCCTGGCCGCTGTACTTCGGCCCCATCACCGAGCGCGTCAGGTCGAGCAGCCGGCTGACGGGCCCGGACGGCAGCGCGCGGTGCGAGAAAACCTCGGGCCCCTTGTCGGTGAACAGCCGGGTCATCCTGGCCATCGGCACCTCGAAGGCCAGCGCCAGTCCGAGCACCGCGCCTATCGAGGTGCCGGCGATCAGGTCGAAGCTGCGCGCCAGCGGCATTCTGGCGCTGGCCTCCAGACCCTCCAGCACCACTGCGGTGTAGAGTCCCAGAAACCCACCGCCCGACAGCGCCAGCGCCCGGTGCGGCCGCGAGCCTGCCGCAGCGCTGTCGTCAGTGCTGGCGGGCATGCTGCTTGCCAGCGCAGCGCCAAGACCTGTACTTCATGGGCGGGTCCTCGGTTCGCGCTTGCGTCCGCACTCGATGGCCTGCGCCACCAGGGTGAGTTCTTCGGCGATGATCTCGAGCAGGTCGTCCAATGCGGCCAGGCCTATCAGCAGGTCTTGACCGTCGACCACCGGGATGCGCCGCACACCCTTGTGGCGCATCACCGCCAGCAGGTCGATCACCGAGTCGTCCTCGCGCGCGCTGACCAGTTCGTCAGCCACCAGGTCCTCGACCCTCAGCAAGGCCGGGTCGACGCCTTGGGCGACGACGCCGGTGACGATGTCGCGGTCGGTCAGCATGCCCACCACCCGGCGCCCGGCGGGGGTTTCCTCCACCACCACCAGCGAGCCGACATGGTGTTCTCGCATCAGGCGGGCCGCGTCCGCAATCGACAACGAAGGGTAGGCAAACGTGACGCTGCGGGTGCAGACATCGCCAGCACTCAATCGCTCGGCCATCGGGCCTCCCTGTTGGTTGCAGACTGCGCCAGCCTGTTCAGGTGCAAGGTCGATGTCTGGCGCTGGCCTGCGGCCTCAGGCGATCGACAAGCGCTTGGCGGCTGCTTCCGACTTCTTCGGCAGGCTCAGTTCCAGCACACCATCCTGGTACTTGGCCGCCGACTTGGCCTCATCGACCGGGCAGTCCAGCCAGACGCTGCGGCTGGCATAGCCGTAGTGGCGCTCGGAGCGCAGCACCCGGCCGTCCTTCTTCTCCTCGCTCTCCTTCTTGACCTCGGCGCTGATCGTCACCTGGTTGCCGTCGATCCGAACGTCGATGTCTTCCTTCTTCACGCCGGGCACATCGGCCTTCAGGACATATTGGCCATCTCTCTCGGCCAGGTCCACCTTGATCCGGGGCGCACCGTTGCCCATCTCCGCACGCCAAGGCCGCAGAAAGCCGCGAAACATCTCGTCCATCGGATCCATTGCGAAAAGATCGTTCACCCGCAACTCGTTCATTGCCATCTCCTGGGTTTGATTCAAAGCCTGATGCGGCCATCAACGGATCGCCGCTGCGGAAATTTCGCGCAGCACCCGCAGCGACCGATTGACGTCGCGCAACGGCCGAGCGGTCGAGATCGGCGCTGTCTCGGTCTGGCGCTGGATCCGTTGCGTCTGCTCAATCGCCGGCCTGCCGTGCGGCCTAGATTGCCCGACTTGAATCCGAGATCGAGCCGTCTGGACGCCTGCCTTGTCCCTGCGGTTTCGGTTCCCGAAAGCGCAGCCACGCCATCGAAAGATGCACCATGAAAACAGACGCAGAGTTGAAGAAGGACGTGATCGCCGAACTGGAATGGGATCCCTCGATCAACGCCAGCCATGTCGGGGTGGCGGTTGCCGATGGCGTGGTCACGCTGACCGGCCACCTCGAAACTTTTGTCGAGAAGCATGCCATCGAGCGCGCCGTCCAGCGCGTCCGGGGGGTGCGGGCGGTGGCTGTCGAAGTCGATGTCAAGCTCGATCCGGGGCACCGGCGCAGCGACACCGAGATTGCTGAAGCGGCCGAACTGGCCCTTCGCTGGCATGCGCTGGTGCCCACCGACCGGATCCAGGTTCAGGTGGAAAAGGGCTGGGCCACGCTGCACGGCGAAGTCGACTGGGACTACCAGCGCCAGGGCGCAGAGCGCGCCGTGCGCCCCTTGACCGGCGTCGTCGGCGTCAGCAACGCGGTCAAGCTGAAGGCCCGCACGACGCCAGGCGACGTCGCCGAGCGCATCGCCAGTGCGCTGGAACGTCACGCCCAGCATGCCGCCAAGCACATCGAAGTCGAGGTCGATGGCCGTGTCGTGATCCTGCGCGGCCATGCCGATTCGATGGCCGAGCGCAATGCCGCTTTCGGCGCTGCCTGGTCGGCGCCCGGTGTGGCCAGCGTGGTCGACGAGATCACCGTGCGTCCTTGAGCGGGGTCATGGGCCTGCTGCCCATGGCGTCGACCCAGGGCGCCGGCCTGGCGTCGTGTCAACGCCGGCGCCGCTGGCATGACCCGGTTGCTTGCGAGGGGAACAACTGATGGATGAACGTGCAAGCCCCAGGATCGTCTTGCCCGACGATGTGGTCGCGCTGGTGCCTATGCGCAACGTGGTGCTGTTTCCGCACCTGCTGATGCCGATCACGGTCGGCCGGCCGAAATCGGTGGCGGCCTTCGAGCAGGCGCTGTCCAGCAAAACGGCGCTGGCGATCACGCTGCAGAAGGTGCCGCAGGACGACGACCCCGGGCTGGACGGGTTGTGCGCGGTCGGCACGCTGGCGTCCATCGTCCAGCACAAGGTCAGCGAGGACGGGCAGATCCATGCCATCTGCCAGGGTTTGCAACGCATCCGCCTGATCGAGTTGATCGACGGTCACGGCTTTCTGGCCGCGCGCATCGAGCGCCTGGACGAGCCGGGCGGCGCGTCGACCGAATCGCAGGCGCTGGCGCTGCAGTTGCGCGAGCGCGGCATCGAGATCCTGTCCATGCTGCCTGGCGTGCCGGCCGAGTTGGCGCATGTGCTGCAGTCGACCCGCTCGCCCTCGCAGCTGGCCGACCTGGCCGCCAGCCTGCTCGACATCGAGCCGGCCGAGAAGCAGGCACTGCTGGAGATGCTGCCGACCGAGCCGCGGCTGAGCAAGGTGTTGCAGATCATCACCCAGCGCATCGAGGTGCTGCGGCTGTCGCAGGAGATCGGCGCGCGCACCAAGGAGAAGATCGACGACCGGCAGCGCCGCTTCCTGCTCGAGGAGCAGCTCAAGACGATCAAGAAGGAGTTGGGCGAGAACGGTGGCAACGCGCATGAGATCGAGCGTATCGCCGCGGCCATCAGCGCCGCGCGCATGCCGCCCGAGGTCGATGCCGCGGCGCGCAAGGAACTCAAGCGGCTGGAGCGCATGCAGGACGGTTCGGGCGAATACTCGATGCTCAGCACCTGGCTGGACTGGATGACCGAGTTGCCCTGGGCGACGCCGGCCGACCTCGATATCGACATCGGGCAGGCGCGCGCCACGCTGGAGGCCGACCATTTCGGGCTAGCCCGCGTCAAGCGCCGCATCGTCGAGTTCCTGGCCGTCAAGAAGCTCAACCCGCAGGGCCGTGCGCCCATCCTGTGTTTCGTCGGCCCGCCCGGCGTGGGCAAGACCTCGCTCGGCCAGAGCGTGGCGCGCGCGATAGGCCGGCCCTTCGTGCGGGTGTCGCTGGGCGGCGTGCATGACGAGGCTGAGATCCGGGGCCACCGCCGCACCTACATCGGCGCGATGCCCGGCAACATCGTGCAGGGCCTGCGCAAGGCCGGTGCGCGCGACGCGGTGATGATGCTCGACGAGGTCGACAAGGTCTCGGCCAGCGCCCACGGCGACCCCTCGGCCGCGCTGCTCGAGGTGCTGGACCCGGAGCAGAACTCGACCTTTCGTGACAACTACCTCGGCCTGGCCTTCGATTTGAGCCGGGTGGTCTTCATCGCCACCGTCAACGTGATCGACAACATCCCGCCGCCGGTGCGCGACCGGATGGAGGTGATCGACCTGCCCGGCTACACGCTGGAGGAAAAGCTGCAGATCGCCCGCCGCTACCTGGTGCGGCGCCAGCGCGAGGTCTGCGGCCTGCGCGAGGACCAGTGCGAGTTCAGCGAGGGCGCGCTGCGCGCGATCGCCGCCACCCACACCCGCGAGGCCGGCGTGCGCCAGTTCGAGCGCGAGATCGGCCGCGTGATGCGTCGCGTCGCGTTGCAGGTGGCCGAGGGCAGTGCCAGCCAGGTGCAGGTGAGGGAGGACGACTTGCCGGCGCTGCTGGGCCCGCCGACGGTGGAGCACGATATCGCCCTGCGCAGCGGGCTGGCCGGCGTGGCCACCGGGCTGGCCTGGACGCCCACGGGCGGTGACATCCTGTTCATCGAGGCCGCGCAGGTGCCCGGCAGCGGCCGGTTGATCCTGACCGGCCAGCTTGGCGACGTGATGAAGGAAAGCGCCCAGGCCGCGCTGACGCTGGTTAAGGGCAGGGCGTCCAGGCTCGGCTTGTCGTCCGCGGTGTTCGAGCATGTCGACGTGCATATCCACGTGCCCGCCGGGGCGATTCCGAAAGACGGGCCGAGTGCAGGGGTGGCGATGTTCGTCGCGCTGGCCTCGCTGTTTTGCGACCGGCCGGTGCGGCCCGACGTCGCGATGACGGGCGAGATCAGCCTGCGCGGCCTGGTGCTGCCGGTGGGCGGCATCAAGGACAAGGTGCTGGCGGCGCAGCGCGCCGGCGTGCAGCGGGTGCTGCTGCCGGCGCGCAACCGCAAGGACCTGGACGAGGTGCCCGAGGCGACCCGGCAGGCGCTGAATTTCGTCTGGCTTGACGCCGCCGACGACGCGATAGAAGCCGCGCTGGATCAGCGCGCGGGGCGCTCGGGCGGCAACTTCGAACTGGTCTGAGGGGCAGCCGCGGGCGCCGAATTCAAGCGACTCGCGCCAATCAAACGCGACGGGAGGCCAGCGTTGACGCGACCGGCCTGCGGCCGGGAGAAAGCCTGCCTGCAGCGCCCTTGCATCGGCGCGCCAGGCCTGAACCGGTTGGGATCGGAGCGCGCCAGCTCTGCCGTGCCGTCTCGTGAACAGGCGAGCCATGCCGCTTCCCCTTGGGCGCCCAGGCTGCTTGCAGGGCGCAATTGACGGCCGGGGCGATGGTTCCGTCGGCGTCGACGGGATCAGGCAGGTGTGGATTCAGCGCGAAGCCAGCACACACAGCAGGCCGAGCGCGCCCCGTGCGGTCATTTTCGAAGGCTCAAACCGGTCGCCACCTGAGAAGCGCAGGAATGCCTCGCGGCCATCGGCATCGGCCGCGGCAAAGCCCATGGACCAGGTCGCAAACAGGCGCTCCTCCACGGGCACTGATTCCAGCAACTGACCTTGCCCCTGGATTCCTTATCCCATAGCTGGCCTACGCGCTGGCTTGCCGGGGTTGATCGGCCAGCCAGTTTTCTTCGAACTGCATCGGGCTGACATAGGCCAGCGTCGAGTGCAGTCGGGTCCGGTTGTACCAGAGCATCCAGGCGACAACTTCGTCCATCGCCT